>NZ_JBBHKA010000001.1:2881137-3201264 GCF_037572775.1 Ramlibacter sp. PS4R-6
AGGGACTTCGGGTCCGAGGCGACCTCACCGCGCCAAGCGTCTTCCAGCATCGCGACGTCGATCTCGGTGACGTTGCGGTTCACGTCGAGGTAGCTGCGGGGGAACAGCGCTTCCACCCATGCGATGCCCATCGCGGGCGCGAAGTCGTACAGCTTCTCGACGTGCGTGTCCTCGGCCTGCCGCAGCTCGCCCATGTCGCAGGCGTGGCGGAAATCCTCCGGGTAGACCGTGCCGCTGTGCGGCGAGTCGAGCACCAGCGGGCTCGTGCCGGGCACCACGCGGATCCATGCATCCATGCACGGATTGTGGCGCAGGCACGCCGCGCCGGGGCTCGGAAACCGCGTATGCCGCCGATAATGAAGAGTCGAAAGATGACGGGGACCCATGACGCTCAGGGCAGTCCTTCAACGCGTGGCCGCATCGGCGCAGGACGGGCTGGGACGTTTCACGCACAAGACCCCCGTGGACCTCGGCCGTGAGTTCCCGCTTTTCCAGTGCAACAACAGCGGCCCGCGCGACCAGCTCGACGCGATGTCGCTGGATGCGATCAACGGCGTCTTTCCCGTCCTGAAAACCCTGGCCTGCTCGCACGGGGACCCGAGCGATCCTGTCGAGCTCGCGTCGTCGCCCCGTTCGCCGCAGCAGGAGCGCGTCGCGCAGTCGCTGAAGGAACGGTTCGACCACCACGGCAGCGACAAGTCGACCGAACACGATTGCCACCTGCTGTACGGTGCACTGTGTCCGCAGCCGGAAGAAGTGCGGCGCGTGTTCGAGATCGGCCTGGGGTCGCCGCACGCCGACATGCTCGGGAACATGGGCCCGCAGGGGCGGCCGGGTGCATCCCTGCGGGCCTTCCGCGACGTGTTCGCGCAGGCCGAAATCTGGGGCGCGGACATCGACCGCCGCATCCTCTTCCAGGAAGAACGCATCCGCACCGTGCACGCCGACCAATGCTCGGCGCAGTCGCTCGCGGAACTGGCGGCGGGCATGCCCCACGACTTCGACCTCGTGATCGACGACGGCGTCCACGGCCCGCATGCGAACCTCGAGTTCCTGCGTTTCGCGTTGGTGATCGCGCGGCGCGGGGGCTGGATCGTGATCGAGGACATCCGCGAGGAGGCAGCGCCGCTGTGGGCCGTCGTCGCCGCCATCATTCCCTCGCACAAGCCGCGGCTCTATCGCTGCAAGCAGGGGCTCGCGTTCGCCGTGGAAAAAGGCGAAGCCGGCGCTGGGCCGGCTTCATGAATGTCTGGTGGGCGATACATGGATCGAACATGTGACCCCTGCAGTGTGAATGCAGTGCTCTACCGCTGAGCTAATCGCCCTCTTCCCATTGGGAAAGCCTTGGATTATGCCACAGGCTGAGTCACGATTTTCCAGATCGCCTTGCCGCCGCTCGCCTTATCGAGCTGCTGCAGGACCTCCTCGTGCGCGGCGGCTTCCTGCTCGTTCGCCAGCAGAACGGGCAACGTGAACTGGCGCAGGTCCACGCGCGTCGCGATGCCCGCGATGGCGTCGGACGCGCCCGCGTCGATCAGCAGCGCGTCCTGGCCGCGCGTCATGTTGATGTAGACGTCGGCCAGCAGCTCCGCGTCGAGCAGGGCGCCGTGCAGCGTGCGGCCGGAGTTATCCACGCCCAGGCGGTCGCACAGCGCATCGAGGCTGTTGCGCTTGCCCGGCCACTGCTCCTTGGCCATCGCCAGCGTATCGGTCACCTGCTGCACGATGGCGCCGATGCGCGACTTGCCGGCGAGCTCGAGCTCCTTGTCGAGGAACGAGACGTCGAAGGCGGCGTTGTGGATGATGATCTCGGCGCCGGCGAGGTACTCGACCAGTTCGTCCGCGACCTGGGCGAACTTCGGCTTGTCGCGCAGGAACTCGTTGCTGATGCCGTGGACCTTGAGCGCGTCCTCGTGGCTGTCGCGCTCGGGGTTCAGGTAGAAATGCTTGTTGTTGCCCGTGAGCTTGCGAGCGACGAGCTCCACGCAGCCGATCTCGATGATGCGGTCGCCCGCCTCCGCCGAAAGGCCCGTGGTTTCCGTGTCGAGGACGATTTGGCGCACGGCGGGATTATGCTTGAGGGATGTTCCAACTCACCGGAAAAATCGCGGTCGTGACGGGCGGAAACGGCGGCATCGGCCTGGGCATGGCGCGCGGGCTCGCGCAGGCGGGCGCACTCGTTGTGATCGCGGGACGCAACGCGGAAAAATCCCGCGAAGCCGCGCACGAATTGCGCCGGGAAGGTTGCAAGGCCGAGGCGGTCGAGGCCGACGTGACCGACGAAGGCGAGGTGGCGCGTCTCTTTTCCGAAACGGACAAGCACCACGGTCGCCTGGACATCCTGGTGAACAACGCGGGCACCACGGTGCGCAAGCGGCCGCACGAGCTGACGCTGGACGAGTGGCGGCACGTGATGGACACGAACCTCACGAGCGCCTTCCTGTGCTCGCAGGCGGCGTACCCGCTGCTCAAGCGCCAGGGCGGCAAGGTGATCAACATCGGCTCGATGATGTCGATCTTCGGCGCGCCCTACGCGTCGGCGTACGGCGCGAGCAAGGGCGGCATCGTGCAGTTCACCCGCTCCATCGCAACGGCGTGGGCCGCGGACAACATCCAGGCCAACGCCGTGCTGCCGGGGTGGATCGACACCGAGCTCACGCAAGGCGCTCGCGAGCAGGTGCCAGGGTTGAACGAGCGCGTCGTCGCGAGAACACCGGCGGGGCGCTGGGGTGCACCGTCGGACCTTGCCGGCGTGGCCGTGTTCCTCGCCAGCAGCGCGTCCGACTTCGTGACCGGCGCGGCGATCCCCGTGGACGGCGGCTACTCGATCGCCTAGTGAATCCCGGCGCAGGCCGGGGGCCAGGGTCTTCTAGTGTTTCTCTTTCGCGTGGTTGATCGAGTATTTGGGGATCTCGACCACCAGGTCCTTCTGCGCCACGATCGCCTGGCATGACAGGCGCGAGTCGGCCTCCAGCCCCCACGCGCGGTCCAGCAGGTCTTCCTCGTTCTCGTCCATCTCGTTGAGCGACTTGAAGCCCTCGCGCACGACGACGTGGCAGGTGGTGCAGGCGCAGCTCATGTCGCACGCATGCTCGATCGCGATGCCGTTGTCCAGCAGCGCCTCGCAGATGGACGTGCCGGGCGTAGCCTGGATCTCGGCGCCTTGCGGCGCATATTCGGGGTGCGGGAGGACCTTGATCTTCGTCATGCTCTAGAGGGCTTCCACGTTCTTGCCGGCCAGCGCCTTCTGGATGCTGTGGTTCATGCGCGTGGCGGCGAAGCTTTCGGTGCCCTTGGCCAGCGCTTCGGTGGCGGCCTCGATGGCGGCCGCGTCGGTTGAGTTCTCGGCGATCGCCCGCAACGACGCCATCAGGGCATCGATGTGCGCACGTTCCTCGCCGGCCAGCAGCGCGGCATCGGCGTCCAGCGCGCTCTGCGTCGCGAGCAACATGCGCTGCGCCTCGAGCTTGGCTTCCGCCAGCGCGCGGGCTTTCATGTCGTGCTCGGCGGTCGAGAAGCTCTCCTTCAGCATGCGCGCGATCTCGTCGTCGGTCAGGCCGTACGACGGCTTGACGTCGATGCTCGCCTCCACGCCGCTGCCCTGCTCCTTCGCGCTCACGGACAACAAGCCGTCGGCGTCGACCGTGAACGTCACCCGGATGCGCGCCGCGCCCGCGGCCATCGGCGGGATGCCGCGCAACTCGAAGCGCGCGAGGCTGCGGCAGTCCTGTACCAGGTCGCGCTCGCCTTGCAGGACGTGGATCGCCATCGCCGTCTGGCCGTCCTTGTAGGTCGTGAAGTCCTGCGCCTTGGCGGTGGGGATCGTCTCGTTGCGGTGGACGATGCGCTCGACCAGCCCGCCCATGGTCTCGATGCCCAGCGACAGCGGGATCACGTCCAGCAGCAGCAGGTCGCCGGCGGCGCCGTTGCCCGCGAGCTGGTTGGCCTGGATGGCCGCGCCCAGCGCAACCACCTGGTCGGGGTCCAGGTTGGTGAGCGGCTGGCGGCCGAAGAACTGCGCCACGGCGCGCCGCACCTGCGGCATGCGCGTGGAGCCGCCCACGAGCACGACACCCTGCACGTCGTCCTTGGCCAGCTTCGCGTCCCGCAGCGCCTTGCGCACCGCACCCATCGTGCGGGCCGTGAGTTCGCCCGTGACGCCCTCGAAATCCTCGCGCGTCACGGGTATCGCGTGTTCCTGCCCGCCCGCCGTGAACGTGGCCAGCACGCTGCCGTGCTCCGACAAGCTCTCCTTGGCCGCGCGTGCCGCCACCTTCACCGCGGACTTGTCGCGCGCGCTGGTCGCCGCGGCGCCGGCTTGCGTGAGCAGCCAGTCGGCGAGCGCGCGGTCGTAGTCGTCACCGCCCAGCGCCGAGTCGCCGCCCGTGGCGATCACCTCGAAGACGCCCCGCGCGAGCCGCAGGATCGAAATGTCGAAGGTGCCACCGCCCAGGTCGTACACCGCATAGATACCCTCCGAGGCGTTGTCCAGCCCGTAGGCGATCGCAGCCGCGGTGGGCTCGTTGATCAGGCGCAGCACGTTGATGCCTGCCAGCTTCGCGGCATCCTTGGTGGCCTGCCGCTGCGCGTCGTCGAAGTAGGCGGGCACGGTGATGACGGCGCCGTGCAGGTCGTCGCCCATCGTGTCCTCGGCGCGGTGGCGCAACGTGGCAAGGATTTCGGCGCTGACCTCCACGGGCGACTTCTCGCCCTCGCGCGTGGCCAGCGCCACCATGCCCGGCTTGTCGATGAAGCGGTAGGGCATCTTTTCGCGGTTGGCGATGTCGGCGAGGCCGCGGCCCATGAAGCGCTTGGCCGAAACGATGGTGTTCTCGGCATCTTCGGACTGCGCCTGCTGCGCGTCGAAGCCGATCTGGCGGCGGCCGCCTTCGAGGTAGCGCACGACCGAAGGCAGCAACACGCGGCCCTGGTCGTCGGGCAGGCACTCGGCGACGCCGTTGCGCACCGTGGCAACGAGCGAATGCGTGGTGCCCAGGTCGATGCCGACCGCGATCCGCCGCTGGTGCGGGTCGGGCGATTGCCCGGGCTCTGAAATCTGCAGGAGCGCCATCGCGCTATTGTCCCAGTTGCTCGGCGCGGCCTTCGACGTCGTGGGCAAAGCGCTCGATGAACATGAGGGCTCTCACCTGCTGGGCAGCGGCGCGGGGGTCGTTCTCGTCGTCGAGCATGCGGCGCACGCGCTCGACCGTGTCGCGGCGGGCCACCTGCAGCTCGCCCTCGAGGCGGTCGACGTCCTCGATCGAACGTGCCTCTTCCAGAGCCTCGCGCCATTCCATCTGCTCGACGAGGAAAGTCGCCGGCATCGCCGTGTTGTTCTCGGGGTCGATGGGGGAGCCGCGCAGCTCGCACAGGTAGGCGGCGCGCTTGAGCGGATCCTTCAGGCGCTTGTAGGCTTCATTGATGCGCACCGACCACTGCATGGCGATGCGCTGGGCGGCGGCGCCCTGCGCCGCGAAACGGTCGGGATGGGCTTCGCGCTGCAGGTCCTTCCAGCGCTCGTCGATGCGGCCAAGGTCCTGCGCGAACTGCTCGGGCACGCCGAAGAGCTCGAAATCGTTGCTCTGGAGATTCACACCCGGAAGGATTCGCCGCAGCCGCAGCGGTCGCGCTCGTTGGGGTTGTTGAACTTGAAACCCTCGTTCAGGCCTTCGCGCACGAAGTCCAGCTGCGTGCCGTCGATGTAGGCCAAGCTCTTGGGGTCCACCAGCACCTTCACGCCGTGCTGTTCGAACACCAGGTCCTCGGGCGCGGCGTCGTCCACGTACTCGAGCTTGTAGGCCAGGCCCGAGCAGCCCGTGGTCTTGACGCCCAGGCGCACGCCGACGCCCTTGCCACGCTTCGCCAGGTACCTCTTGATGTGGCGCGCGGCAGGCTCGGTGAGGGAAACCGCCATCTTCTCCAGGCGATGCGACTCGTCAGGCTGCATGCTTCTTCTTGTAGTCGGCCACGGCCGCCTTGATCGCGTCTTCCGCCAGGATCGAGCAGTGGATCTTCACCGGGGGCAGCGCGAGCTCCTCGGCGATCTGGCTGTTCTTCAGCGACGCGGCCTCGTCCAGCGTCTTGCCCTTGACCCACTCGGTCACCAGCGAGCTGGAGGCGATCGCGGAGCCGCAGCCGTAGGTCTTGAAGCGCGCGTCCTCGATGACGCCGGTGGACGGGTTCACCTTGATCTGCAGCTTCATCACGTCGCCGCAGGCGGGCGCGCCGACCATGCCGGTGCCGACCGTCTCGTCGCCCTTGTCGAAAGAGCCCACGTTGCGCGGGTTCTCGTAGTGTTCAACGACTTTTTCGGAATAGGCCATGGTTGTTCTCCAGTCTCAATGCGCCGTCCACTGGATCGACGAGATGTCCACGCCGTCCTGGTACATCTCCCACAGGGGGGAGAGTTCGCGCAGGCGGGCGACGTTCTTGCGGATCGTGTCGACGGCATAGTCGATCTCTTGCTCGGTCGTGAAACGCCCGATGGTCATGCGCAGGCTCGAGTGCGCCAGTTCGTCGCTGCGGCCGAGCGCGCGCAGCACGTAGCTCGGCTCGAGCGAAGCGGAGGTGCAGGCGGAGCCGGACGACACCGCCAGGCCCTTGATGCCCATGATCAGCGACTCGCCTTCGACGAAATTGAAGCTGATGTTCAGGTTGTGCGGCACGCGATGCTCGAGGTGGCCGTTGATGAACACCTGCTCCACGTCCTTCAGGCCGTCCAGCAGGCGCTTTTGCAGCGCGTGCGCCTTGGCGTTGTCCTGGCCCATCTCGGCCTTGGCGATGCGGAAAGCCTCGCCCATGCCGACGATCTGGTGCGTGGGCAGCGTGCCCGAGCGCATGCCACGCTCGTGGCCGCCGCCGTGCATCTGCGGCTCGATCCGCACGCGCGGCTTGCGGCACACATACAGCGCGCCGATGCCCTTGGGGCCGTAGGTCTTGTGCGACGCCAGCGACATCAGGTCGATGGGCGTCTTCTTGACGTCGATCTCGACCTTGCCGGTGGCCTGTGCAGCGTCGACGTGGAAGATGATCCCCTTCTCGCGGCACAGCGCGCCGATGGCGGGGATGTCCTGGATCACGCCGATCTCGTTGTTCACGTACATGACCGAGATGACCGTGGTGTCGGGGCGGATCGCGGCCTTGAGCACCTCGAAGTCGAGCATGCCGTCTTCCTTGACGTCGAGGTAGGTCACCTCGAAGCCCTGGCGCTCGAGCTCGCGCATCGTGTCCAGCACCGCCTTGTGCTCGGTCTTCACCGTGATCAGGTGCTTGCCGCGGGTCTTGTAGAAATGCGCCGCGCCCTTGATCGCCAGGTTGTCCGACTCGGTCGCGCCCGACGTCCACACGATTTCGCGCGGGTCGGCGTTGATCAAATCGGCCACCTGCTGGCGCGCCTTCTCGACAGCCTCTTCCGCCTCCCAGCCCCACGCATGGCTGCGCGACGCCGGGTTGCCGAAATGCTCGCGCAACCACGGGATCATCGCGTCGACGACGCGCGGGTCCACCGGCGTCGTCGCGCCGTAGTCCATGTAGATCGGGAAGTGCGGGGTCGAGTCGCTCATCGTCGTGTCGGTGTCAGCTCTTGGCGAAGGAATTTCCGAGGGCAAAGACCGAGTTCGGCGCGTTCACGCGGATCGGCTTGACCACCGGCTGCGGCGAGATCGCGCGCTTCACGGCGGGCTTGTCCTCGATCTGGATGCCCTTGGCGAGCTGGTCGTCCACCAGCTTCTGCAGCGTGACGGAGTCCAGGAACTCGACCATCTTCTGGTTGAGCGAGGCCCACAGCTCGTGCGTCATGCAGCGGCCGCCGTCGTTGCAGTTTTCCTTGCCGCCGCATTGCGTGGCGTCGATCGGCTCGTCGACCGAGACGATGATGTCGGCAACGGTGATCTCGGCAGCCTTGCGGCCGAGCGTGTAGCCGCCGCCGGGGCCGCGGGTGGACTCCACCAGCTCGTGCCGGCGCAACTTGCCGAAGAGCTGCTCCAGGTAGGACAGCGAAATCTGCTGCCGCTGGCTGATCGCCGCCAGCGTGACGGGACCGTTGTTCTGGCGCAGGGCCAGGTCGATCATGGCGGTGACCGCGAAGCGGCCCTTGGTGGTGAGTCTCATGCGAGCTTCTCCTTGCAGCCTGCCCCACGGCAAGCCGTTGAGTTCATTGGGTTTTTCGGCGTATCCTGAGTGTTCCTGTCAAGTATACCCGATTCCCCACCGGAGCGCTCGGGTACTTCAGGAATCGCTCAGCTTGGGGCGGTGGCGAGGCGGTTGCGGATGAAGACCAGGAGGCCCCGGCAGGCGGCCTCGACCTGGTCCAGCACGCGCTCGAACATCAGCGGCCCGCCGGTGTACGGGTCCGGCACGATATCGTTGATGCCCGGCGGCGCGAACTCCATCAGGCGCATGAGCTTGCGCCGGTGCTGCGGCGGGCACATCTCCTCCAGCTCGCCGAGGTTCTGCCAGTCCATCGCCAGGATCAGGTCGAACTCCTCGAAGTCGCTCGCTGCGACCTGGCGCGCGCGCAGCTTCGACAGGTCGTAGCCGCGCTTGGTCGCGTGTTCCTGGCTGCGCCGGTCCGGCGGCGAGCCCACGTGGTAGTCGAGCGTCCCGGCGGAGTCGATGCGCACGCGGTCGCCCAGTTCCGCCTCCTGGACCAGGTGGCGCAGCACCGCTTCGGCCGTCGGGCTCCTGCAGATGTTGCCCATGCAGACCATGAGGATCGAATACTTCGGCGTCATGTGCGCATTGTCTCAAGCCGGCCGGGCCGACGTCGCTATGCCATATTCCGGCATCCAGATGGCGCTCGTACCCACCGTCCTCAAGAAGCTGCTGCCCTACGGGTTCAAGCAACGCATCAAGCGCTGGGCGGGCGTTCCCTCGATGCGATCGCGCCTCGAGAACCTGCGCCGCGCGGGGTTCGAATGCAGCGGCGCGGTCGACGTGGGCGCCTTCGCGGGCGATTGGGCCCGGGAGGCGCGGGAAGTCTTCGGCTGCAAGGTCCTTCTTGCGGAACCGCTGCCGCAGATGCAGGAGGCACTCCGCGAACTGGCCCGCCAGCACCCGTTCATGGTCGAACCGCTGGCGCTGGCCGAGGCGCCTGGCATCGTCCGCTTCCGGTCGGAGGAGACGAACTCGCGGATTGCCGCCCCCGGCGAATCCGCCGCCATCGAAGTGCGGGCCGACCGCCTCGATGCCGTGCTCGCGCGGTACCCCGATTTCCGCCCCAACCTCCTCAAGGTGGACGTGCAGGGATCGGAGTTGTCCGTCCTGGAAGGTGCCGGGGACCGGCTCGCCGCCTTCGAAGTGCTCGTCCTGGAAGTCTCCCTGATCCAGATGGGCATCGCGCCGTCATTCCTGGAAGTCATGAACTGGACCGCCGCGCGCGGCTACCGCCTCTACGACATCCTGCCCATGTACTACCGGCCCTACGACCGCGCCCTGTGGCAATGCGACGCGTTCTTCGCGAGAAACGATTCGGCTTTGGTCAGCACGAACCGCTGGGAGTAGCCGCTTTCACTTCTTCGCGGCCTGGATGGGCACGACGTTGTCGTGCACCGACGCCCCGAAGGCCTGCTCCTTGAGCAGCGCCAGCTGGTCGCGCACGCGGGCGGCCTTCTCGAACTCCAGGTTGCGCGCGTGCTCGAGCATCTGCTTCTCGAGCCGCTTGATCTCCTTGGCGATGTCCTTCTCGGACATGTCCTCGACCATGGCGCGCTGCAGTTCCTGCTTTTCCATCTCCTTCGAAGCCGCGGCGCTGTAGACGCCGTCGATCATGTCCTTGATCTGCTTCTGGATGCCGCGCGGCGTGATGCCGTGCTCCAGGTTGTAGGCCACCTGCTTGGCGCGGCGGCGCTCCGTCTCGCCGATGGCCTTCTTCATCGACTCGGTCATGTTGTCGGCGTACAGGATCGCCTTGCCGTTCACGTGGCGCGCGGCGCGGCCGATGGTCTGGATCAGCGAACGCTCGGCGCGCAGGAAGCCTTCCTTGTCCGCATCGAGGATGGCCACCAGCGACACCTCGGGGATGTCCAGGCCCTCGCGCAGCAGGTTGATGCCCACCAGCACGTCGAACTGGCCCAGGCGCAGGTCGCGGATGATCTCCACGCGCTCCACCGTGTCGATGTCGCTGTGCAGGTAGCGCACCTTCACGCCGTTGTCGGCCAGGTAGTCGGTGAGCTGTTCGGCCATGCGCTTGGTCAGCGTGGTGATCAGCACGCGCTCGCCCTTCTCCTCGCGGATGCGGATCTCCTGCAGCACGTCGTCGACCTGGTGCGTGGCCTTGCGCACCTCCACTTCGGGATCGATCAGGCCCGTGGGCCGCACCACCTGCTCCACCACCTGCCCGGCATGCGTGCGCTCGTACTCGGCCGGGGTGGCCGAGACGAACACCACCTGCCGCATGCGCGTCTCGAATTCCTCGAACTTCAGCGGCCGGTTGTCCAGCGCGGACGGCAGCCGGAAGCCGTACTCGACCAGCGTGAGCTTGCGCGCACGGTCGCCGTTGTACATGGCCGCGAGCTGACCCATCATCTGGTGGCTCTCGTCCAGGAACATCAGCGAGTCCTTGGGCAGGTAGTCGGTGAGCGTCGAGGGCGGCGATCCCGGCGGCGAGCCCGAGAGGTGCCGGGTGTAGTTCTCGATCCCCTTGCAGTGGCCCACCTCGCTGAGCATCTCCAGGTCGAAGCGCGTGCGCTGCTCCAGCCGCTGCGCCTCGACGAGCTTGCCCATGCCGACGAGTTCCTTCAGGCGCTCGTCCAGCTCGATCTTGATGGTCTCCACGGCCGACAGCGTTTTCTCGCGCGGCGTGACGTAGTGGCTCGACGGGTAGATGGTGAAGCGCGGCACTTTCTGGCGGATGCGGCCGGTGAGCGGGTCGAAAAGCTGCAGCGACTCGATCTCGTCGTCGAACAGCTCCAGGCGCACGGCGAGCTCGCTGTGTTCCGCGGGGAACACGTCGATGGTGTCGCCGCGCACGCGGAACGTCCCGCGCGAAAAGTCCTGCTCGTTGCGCTGGTACTGCATGCGAATGAGCTGGCCGATCACGTCGCGCTGGCCGATCTTGTCGCCCACCCGGCAGATGAAGCGCATCTGCGTGTAGTCCTCGGGGGCGCCGATGCCGTAGATCGCCGACACCGTCGCGACGATCACCGTGTCGCGCCGCTCCAGCACGCTCTTGGTGGCCGACAGGCGCATCTGCTCGATGTGCTCGTTGATGGAGCTGTCCTTCTCGATGAACAGATCCCGTTGCGGGACGTAGGCCTCGGGCTGGTAGTAGTCGTAGTAGCTGACGAAGTACTCGATGGCGTTGTGCGGGAAGAATTCGCGGAACTCCGAATACAGCTGCGCCGCCAGCGTCTTGTTCGGGGCGAACACGATCGCAGGGCGCCCCAGGCGCGCGATCACGTTGGCCATCGTGAAGGTCTTGCCCGAGCCCGTCACGCCCAGCAGCGTCTGGAACACCTCGCCGTCCTGCACGCCTTCGACGAGCTTCTGGATCGCCTGCGGCTGGTCGCCGGCGGGCGGGTACGGCAGGTACAACTCGAACGGGGAGCCGGGGAAGGTGAGGAACTCGCCCTTCTTCTGGGATTCAACGGTGACTTCGGAAAGCTCTGGCATGGGTGAGGTTCTACGGGTTACCCCTAAAATCGAGGTCAGCCGGACAGCGTACCGCAAGGCATGCCATCCGTGCACGCTCCGCCCGCCCAGCCAACGCCGCTACTGACACAAGGAAACCAATGTCCCTCTTTGCCGCCGTCGAAATGGCCCCGCGCGACCCGATCCTGGGTCTCAACGAGCAGTTCAACGCCGATCCCAACCCGAACAAGGTCAACCTGGGTGTCGGCGTGTACTACGACGAGAACGGCAAGTTGCCGCTGCTGGGCTGCGTGCTGGCGGCCGAGAAGCAGATGATGGAAGCGCCCAAGGCGCGCGGCTACCTGCCCATCGACGGCATCGCGGCGTACGACGCGGCGGTGCAAGGCCTCGTATTTGGGGCCGACAGCGAGCCCGTCAAGGGCAAGCGCGTCGCCACCGTGCAGGCCCTGGGCGGCACCGGCGGCCTGAAGATCGGCGCCGACTTCCTGAAGAAGGTGCGCCCCAGCGCCAAGGTCCTGATCAGCGACCCGAGCTGGGAAAACCACCGCGCGCTCTTCTTGCAGGCGGGCTTCGAGGTGGAGGCCTACCCGTACTACAACGCCGCCAAGCGCGGCATCGACTTCGACGGCATGCTCACCGCGCTGGGCACGGCGCCGGAAGGCACGATCGTCGTCCTGCACGCCTGCTGCCACAACCCCACTGGCTACGACATCACGCCGGCGCAGTGGGACCAGGTGATCGCGGCCGTGAAGCAGCGCAAGCTGGTGCCCTTCCTGGACATGGCCTACCAGGGCTTCGGCCAGGGCATCGCGGAAGACGGCGCCGTGATCGCGAAGTGGGTCGCGGCGGGCCTGGACTTCTTCGTCTCGACCTCGTTCTCCAAGAGCTTCAGCCTGTACGGCGAACGCGTCGGCGCCCTGTCCGTGTGCTGCACGAACGCCGAAGACGCATCGCGCGTGCTGTCGCAGCTGAAGATCATGATCCGCACCAATTACAGCAACCCGCCGACGCACGGCGCGCAGGTGGTGGCGACGGTGCTCAACACGCCGGCCCTGCGCACGCAATGGGAGCAGGAGCTGGCCGGCATGCGCACGCGCATCAAGAAGATGCGCCACGCGCTGGTCGACAAGCTCAAGGCCGCGGGCGTCCAGCAGGACTTCGGCTTCATCGTCGACCAGGTCGGCATGTTCAGCTACTCGGGCCTGTCCAAGGACCAGATGCAGCGCCTGCGCGGCGAGTTCGGCGTTTACGGCGTGGACAGCGGCCGCATCTGCGTGGCGGCCCTGAACGACAAGAACATCGACCACGTGGCGCGGTCGATCGCCGCCGTCCTCCAGTAAGTTTGGCGTAAGCCACCGGGCCGGGCCGGCCGCCCGTGTCCTACTTCCGGACTAGTGGATTCACCCCAGTTGAGGCGCTCATCCGGGTGTATATTGCACTGCACAAAGTACCCGGGCGAAAGCATGCTTTACCAGATCTACGAAGCGCAGCGGAACATCATGGAGCCCTTCGCGGAGTTCGCGCAGGCCGCCTCCAAGCTCTACAGCAACCCGCTGACGCCTTTCGGGCAGGCTCCCTTCTCCCAGCGCCTCTCGGCCAGCTACGACCTGATGTACCGGTTGTGGAAGGACTACGGCAAGCCGGACTGGGGCATCACCACGGTGGAGATCGACGGCACCGAGATCGCCGTGCACGACCGCGTCGAGATCGACAAGCCCTTCTGCGAGCTGCGCCGCTTCAAGCGCTTCTCGGATGACCCCGCGACGCTCGAGAAGATGAAGGGCGAGCCGGCGGTGCTGATCGTGGCGCCCCTTTCAGGCCACTACGCCACGCTGTTGCGCGACACCGTGCGCACCATGCTCAAGGACCACAAGGTCTACATCACCGACTGGAAGAACGCCCGCGGCGTGCCGCTGGAAGCCGGTGAGTTCCACCTCGACGACTACGTGCACTACGTCGAGGAGTTCATCCGCCACCTGCAGAAGGTCTACGGCAACTGCCACGTCATCAGCGTGTGCCAGCCCACCGTGCCGGTGCTGGCGGCGGTTTCGCTGATGGCCTCGCGCGGCGAGGTCACGCCGCTGACGATGACCATGATGGGCGGTCCCATCGACGCGCGCAGGTCGCCCACCGCGGTGAACAACCTCGCGATGAACAAGAGCTACGAGTGGTTCGAGAACAACGTGATCTACCGGGTGCCGACGAATTTCGCCGGCTCCGGCCGCCGCGTGTACCCGGGCTTCCTGCAATACACCGGCTTCGTGGCGATGAACCCCGACCGCCACCTCAGTTCGCACTACGACTACTTCAAGAACCTGATCCGCGGTGACGACGCCAGCACCGAGGCGCACCGCCAGTTCTACGACGAGTACAACGCCGTCCTCGACATGGACGCGGACTACTACCTCGAGACCGTGCGCGTCGTGTTCCAGGAGTTCGCCCTGGTGAACGGCACCTGGGACGTGATCGCCGACAACGGCGACCTCGAGCGCGTGCGCCCTCAGGACATCAAGACCACCGCGCACTTCACGATCGAGGGCGAGCTGGACGACATCTCCGGTGCCGGCCAGACCGAAGCGGCGCACGACCTGTGCACCGGCATCCCGAAGGCGCGCCAGAAGCACCTCGAGGTCAAGGGCGCGGGCCACTACGGCATCTTCAGCGGCCGCCGCTGGCGCGAGATCGTCTACCCGCAGATCCGCGACTTCATCCTGAAGAACAACCAGGGCCCGCAGGTCGGCGCGCCCGCGAAGAAGAAGTCGCGCCGCACTGCCGTGGAGGCGTGAGCCCCCAGGCCCGGCGCATCCACGCGGCGCTGCCGCAGACGCAGTGCACGCGCTGCGGCTACCCGGACTGCGCGGGCTACGCCGAGGCGATCGCCGCCGGCGAAGCCGGCATCAACCAGTGCCCGCCCGGCGGCGCGGAAGGCGTCGCCCGCCTGGCGCAGCTGACGCAGCGCGCACCGCTTCCCCTCAACCCCGCGAACGGCCTCGAAGGCCCGCGCACCCTCGCCGTCATCGACGAGAACTGGTGCATCGGCTGCACGCTGTGCATCGAGGTCTGCCCGACCGACGCGATCCTCGGCACCAACAAGCGCATGCACACGGTGATCGACCCGTATTGCACCGGCTGCGAGCTGTGCGTGCCTGTGTGCCCGGTGGATTGCATCTCGCTCGAGAACGTCACCGGCGGCGCGACCGGCTGGGATGCCTGGTCGCCGGCGCTCGCCGAGGAAGCGCTGGAGCGCTACGAATGGCGCAAGGCGCGCCTGGCGCGCAATGCGAAGGAGCATGAAGAGCGGCTGGAAGCGAAGGCGCGCGAGAAGCTCGCGAACCTGCCGCAGCTCACGAAGGGCGGTGACGTGGACCGCAAGCGCGCGACGATCGAGGCGGCCCTGGCCCGCGCCCGCGCGCAACGCCCGAAGGCCTAGCCCAGCGCGTCGTTGATCTGCTCGTTGAACTCGGACACCGCGAAAGCGTTGCCCAGCTCCCGCGGCAGCGCATCGCGGATCGAGAACACGCCCAGGATGCGCGAGCCCTGCACGATCGGCAGGTGGCGGAAACCGCGCTCCAGCATGATCACCAGCGCGTCCGACACCGTCATCTCCGGCGGCACGACGATCGGCTTGGGTGTCATCACCTCCTTGACCGTCGTCTTCTCCGGGTCCACGCCCCGGGCCAGCACGCGCGTCATCAGGTCGCGCTCGGTCAGGATGCCCAGCAGCACGTCCGGCGGCTCGATCACGAGCACGCTGCCGCAGTTGACGCGCGTCATGGCCCCTGCAGCGTCCCGCACCGTCGCGTGGGGCGGCACCGAGAGGGCATGCTTCTGCGAGATGGACTGGAAGACGGTGCGCTCGGCCATGGCGGTCTCCTTCGTCTAGCGCAAGGATGCGTTGATCTTCTCCAATGCCGCCGCGCCGGGGCAGAGCTCCGGTACATCCAAGGAATTCAGCGGCTTCGCACTCGTGTTGTACGCCGTATGCAGGTCGGTGGCTAGGGGGTCGACGTACAGCAGTCCGGTCAGCACCTCGCCGCGCGCGGCGTGCTCGTGCATGTAGCTCATGGCCGCGTGGCGGTTGGTCGGGTCGTAGTCGGCGTGCAGGCTGCGCAGGCGCAGGAGCGTGCCGTCATGCTGGCGCACGTCCACCACCTCGCCGGGCGCGTACTCGCTCACGATTTCGTCGCGCGGCGTGATGAAGTCGATGCGGCTGACGGACTCGTTGTGCTCGCGTACATAGTCGTAGCTCTTGGTGCTGCCCGGGTGGTTGTTGAACGCCACGCAGGGGCTGATGACGTCGATGAAGGCCGCGCCGCCGTGCGTGATCGCGCCCTTGATGAGTGGCACCAGCTGCGCCTTGTTGCCCGAGAAGCCGCGGCCCACGTAGGTGGCGCCCATCTGCAGCGCGATGCCGACCAGGTCGATCGGGCTGTCGCTGTTGACCACGCCCTTTTTGCTCTTGCTGCCCTGGTCCGCCGTCGCCGAGAACTGGCCCTTGGTCAGGCCGTACACGCCGTTGTTCTCCACGATGTAGGCCATGCGCACGCCGCGGCGCATCGCGTGCGCGAACTGCCCCAGGCCGATGGACGCGGAGTCGCCGTCGCCCGAGACACCGAGGTACAGCAGCTCGCGGTTGGCCAGGTTCGCGCCCGTCAGCACCGAGGGCATGCGCCCGTGCACGGTGTTGAAGCCATGCGAGGCGCCCAGGAAGTAGTCCGGCGTCTTCGAGCTGCAGCCGATGCCCGAGAGCTTGGCGACGCGGTGCGGCTCGATGTCCAGCTCCCAGCAGGCCTGGATGATCGCGGCGGAGATCGAGTCGTGCCCGCAGCCGGCGCACAGCGTGGAGATCTTGCCTTCGTAGTCCCGCCGCGTGTAGCCGACCTTGTTGGTCTCCAGGGTCGGGTGCTTCAGCCGCGGTTTCGCGATGTACGTCATGCCATCTTCTCCTCGACCTTGCCGCCGGACTTCATGCGCGACGGCAACCGGTCCATGATCGCCCGGGTGATGAACCGCGCCGTGATCGGCGTGCCGTCGAAGTGCAGCACCTTCAGCAGCTTCTTCGGGTCGGCCTCGAGTTCGTTCACCAGCAGGCTGCGCATCTGCGCGTCGCGGTTCTGCTCGACGACGAACACCTTGTCGTGATCGGCGATGAAGCGCGCCACGCTTTCCGGGAACGGGAAGGCCCGCAGCCGCATCGCGTCGATATGCACGCCCTGCGCGTCGAGCACCTCGAGCGCTTCCTTCATGGCGGGGCTGGTCGAGCCGTAGTAGATGACGCCCAGCTTCGACTGCTGGCGACCCAGCTGGATCACGGGCTGCGGCACCATCGTCGCGGCCGTCGCGAACTTGCGCAGCAGCCGCTCCACGTTGTACATGTAGTCCGGCCCGCGCTCGGAATAGCGGGCGTACGGGTCGCGCGTCGTGCCGCGCGTGAAGTACGAGCCCTTGGTCGGGTGCGTGCCCGGCAGCGTCCGCCAGGGGATGCCGTCTCCGTCCACGTCCTTGTAGCGGCCGAAGTCCTTGCCGGCCTCCAGTTCCTCGGCGGTCATCACCTTGCCGCGGTCGTAGTCCTTGCCGTCTTCCCACTTGAACGGCGCGCACAGGCGCTGGTTCATGCCGATGTCCAGGTCGGTCATCAGGAAGACGGGCGTCTGCAGGCGGTCGGCCAGGTCCAGCGCCGCCGCCGCGTGCTCGAAGCATTCCGCCGGGTCCTCCGGCAGCAGCAGCACGTGCTTGGTGTCGCCGTGCGACGCGTAGGCGCAGGCCAGGATGTCCGCCTGCTGCGTGCGCGTGGGCATGCCCGTGGAGGGCCCGCCGCGCTGCACGTCGATGATCGTCACCGGAATCTCGGCGAAGTACGCCAGCCCGATGAATTCCGTCATCAGCGAGATGCCTGGCCCGGAGGTCGCCGTGAACGCACGGGCGCCGTTCCACCCCGCGCCCACGACCATGCCGATGGAGGCGATTTCGTCCTCGGCCTGCACGATGGCGAACTTGTTCTGCCCCGTGTTCGGGTCCACGCGCATCTTCATGCAGTACTTCTGGAACGCCTCGGCGCACGACGACGACGGGGTGATCGGGTACCAGGCCGCGACGGTCGCCCCGCCGTAGACGCAGCCCAGCGCCGCGGCGCTGTTGCCGTCCACGAAGATCTTGTTGCCCACGTTGTCCGCGCGCTTCACGCGCAGGCCGATGGGCCACTGCAGGTGCTCCTTGGCGAAGTCGCGTCCCAGGTGCAGCGCCTGCACGTTGGACGACAGCAGCTTCTCCTTGCCCTTGTACTGCTCGCCGAAGAGCTTCTCGATCACCTCCGGCTCGATCTCCATCAGCACCGACAGCGCGCCGACGTAGACAATGTTCTTGAACAGCTGCCTTTGCCGCGCATCGGTGTAGACCGCGTTGCAGATCTCCGTGAGCGGCATGCCGATCACGTTGATGTCGTCGCGGAATTTCGCCGGCGGCAGCGGCCGCGTGCTGTCGTAGAAGAGGTAGCCGCCCGGCTCGAGCTCCGCCACGTCGGCCTCCCAGGTCTGCGGGTTCATCGCGACCATCATGTCGATGCCGCCGCGCCGGCCCAGCCAGCCCTTCTCCGTCACGCGCACCTCGTACCACGTGGGCAGGCCCTGGATGTTGCTCGGGAAGATGTTGCGCGGGCTCACCGGCACGCCCATGCGCAGGATCGCCTTGGCGAACAGCTCGTTGGCGCTGGCCGAGCCCGAGCCGTTGACGTTGGCGAACTTGATGACGAAGTCGTTGACCGCCTCGATGCGCTTCATGCCGCAACTCCCACCTTCTCGCCCTGCCCGCCGGCCTTGGCCGTGTGCAGCAGGAACTTCTGCATGTCCCACGCGCCCGTCGGGCAGCGCTCGGCGCACAGGCCGCAGTGCAGGCAGACGTCCTCGTCCTTCACCATGATGCGGCCGGTCTTCAGCGGCCCGGAGGCGTACAGGTCCTGCGCGAGGTTCAGCGCGGGCGCCTTCAGGCGCGTGCGGACGTCGGGCTCCGCGCCGTCCTCGGTGAACGTGATGCAGTCCATCGGGCAGATGTCCATGCAGGCGTCGCACTCGATGCACAGGTTGTCGGTGAACACCGTCTGCACGTCGCAGTTGAGGCAGCGCTGCGCTTCCTTGAACGCCGTCTTCAGGTCGAAGCCCAGCTCCACCTCCACCTTGATGCTGGCCAGCGCCTTCTCGGCCTTGGCCCACGGCACCTTGAAGCGCGCGTCGTCCGACGTGTCGTTGTCGTAGCTCCACTCGTGGATGCCCATCTTCTGCGACACGAGGTTCGCGAAATGCTCCGGCCGCTGCGCCGGATCCTCGCCCTGCAGCAGCTTGTGGATGGACACGGCCGCCTCGTGGCCGTGCGCCACCGCCGTGATGATGTTCTTCGGGCCGAACGCCGCGTCGCCGCCGAAGAAGACGGTGGGCGCCGTCGAGCGGAACGTCTCCTTGTGCAGGGCGGGCAGGCCCCACTTGTCGAAGGCGATGCCGCAGTCGCGCTCGATCCACGGGAAGGCGTTCTCCTGCCCCACCGCCACCAGCACGTCGTCGCACTCGAAGAAGGGATCGGGCTCGCCCGTGGGCACCAGCTTGCGGTTGCCCTTGTCGTCGTACTCCGCGCGGACGATCTCGAAGGTCATGCCCTTGAGCCGGCCGCCCTCGTGCACGAAGGCCTTGGGCACGTGGTAGTTGATGAAGGGGATGCCCTCGTGCATGGCATCTTCCTTCTCCCACGGCGAGGCCTTCATCTCGTCGAAGCCGCTGCGCACGATGACCTTCACGTCCTCGCCGCCCAGGCGCCGCGCCGAGCGGCAGCAGTCCATCGCCGTGTTGCCGCCGCCCAGCACGATCACGCGCCGGCCGACCTTCGTGACGTGGCCGAAGGACACCGACGCCAGCCAGTCGATGCCGATGTGCACATTCGCGGCCGCTTCCTTTCGCCCGGGGATGTCCAGGTCGCGCCCGCGCGGCGCGCCGCAGCCGACGAAGATCGCGTCGTAGCCTTGCTGCATCAGCGCCTTCATCGACTCGATGCGCTGGTTGGCCACGAACGTCACGCCCATGTCCAGGATGTAGCCCGTCTCCTCGTCGATCACCGACTCGGGGAGGCGAAAGCGCGGGATTTGCGTCCACATGAAGCCGCCGGGCTTGGGCTCGCCGTCGAACACGGTGATGTCGTAGCCCAGGGGCGCGAGGTCGCGCGCGACGGTGAGCGACGCCGGGCCGGCGCCCACGCACGCGATGCGCTTGCCGTTCTTCGGCGCGATCTTCGGCATGCGCGACTTGACGTCGTCGCCGTCCTTGAAATCGGCCGTGACGCGCTTGAGGCGGCAGATCGCGACGGGCTCGGGCTTCTCGAGGTTCTCTTCCTCGACGCGGCCGCGGCGGCAGGCGGGCTCGCAAGGCCGGTCGCAGGTGCGCCCGAGGATGCCGGGAAAGACGTTCGACACCCAGTTGATCATGTAGGCGTCGCTGTAGCGGCCTTGCGCGATGAACCGGATGTATTCGGGAACGGGCGTATGGGCCGGGCAGGCCCACTGGCAATCGACGACCTTGTGGAAGTAGGCCGGGCTCGCGTTTTCTGTGCGCTGCAAGCTGTTGTCTCCTTGGCGCGGGACCGGGGCGTCATGGGCCCCGCGAGGCAGTCTAAGGCCTGCGCGCAAAGAGGCGCTGCTAGGGTTTTACCCCGTGGCTTCTCAGCTCCACGTCAGGGCCAGGCGCTCGAAGGCCGAAATCACTTCCGGCGGCGCCTGCACCAGCTCGATCAGCACACCCTCGCCGCCGACCGGGCTCTCCTCGCTGCCTTTCGGGTGCACAAAGCAGATGTCGAAGCCCGCTGCACCCTTTCGTATGCCGCCCGGAGCGAAACGCACGCCATGCCGGCTCAGCCATTCGACGGCCTTGGGCAGGTCGTCGATCCACAGGCCGACGTGGTTCAGCGGCGTCTGGTGCACCGCCGGCTTCTTCGCCGCATCCAGCGGCTGCATCAGGTCCACCTCCACCTTGAACGGGCCGGTGCCGATGGCGCAGATGTCCTCGTCGACGTTCTCGCGCTCGCTGCGGAACGTGCCCGTCACTTCCAGCCCGAACATCTCCACCCACAGCTTGCGCAGTCGCTCCTTGTCGGGGCCGCCGATGGCGACCTGCTGGATGCCGAGGACCTTGAAGGGGCGTGTCATGTCGGGGCCTTGAGTTCGTCCAGGTGGATGGATTGTGCGCGGCGTTTGGCGCCGCGGATGTCCCGGACCGCCAGCTCGACCGTGCGCGCGGCCCAGTCGACGTCGACGGTGCCGAAGTTCAGGCCGGTGAACGGCGGGCCGACGCGGTTGGGACCCGCCTCGTTGTTCGATTCGAAGGAGTGCGTGACACCGCTGGAGGTGATGTCGTGCAGCGGATACGGCGTGCCGTCCGTTTCGCGGTAGATCGCCCCGATGTGCCGGTCGCCGGAGAGGAAGACGATACCGTTCGCGCGCGTGCGCTTCACCAGGTCGTAGAGCTTCTGGCGCTCCAGCGGTAAGTTGCCCCAGCGCTCCCAGCCATGGCCGTCGGCAACGACCTGCACGCTCGACACGATGAGCCGCAGGTCGGCAGGCTGCCGCAGCTGCTCCTCCAGCCAGGCCCACTGCTGCGGGCCGAGCATGGTCTTGGCAGGGTCCGCATCGGGCACGTAGCGCTCCTTGCCGGGCGCATTGCGTTCGTCGGTGCGTTTCAGGGGCGAGCGGAACCAGCGCGTGTCGAGCACGATCACCTGCACGCGGCCGGCCACCATCCGCGCGTCGTAGAGGCCCTCGCGGGCCCGGCGTGGGTCGTCGGCTGGCGCCCGCCAGAACTTCAGGAACTCGTCCTTGGACGGCTGCTTGAAGGCGAAGTCCGCGCCGCCGTCGTTCTCGCCGTAGTCGCCGTCGTCCCAGATCGCCATGTGCGGGACCGTGGCGCGCAGGCGCGCAAAGCCCGGCACCGCCTCCTGCATCGCATAGGCATCGCGCAGCACCGCCAGCGAGAACGGCGGGCGGTCGGCGTACACGTTGTCGCCGGCGAAGACGAAGAAGTCCGGCCGTTGCGCCAGGATCGTGTCCCACATCGGCTGCGGGTGCGACTGCTCCGTGCACGACGCGAAGCCGATGACGGTGTGGCCCGCGAGCCGCGCGGGCGCCGCCGCGCACCCGGCCAGTGCCGAGGCGCCCCACGCAACGAACTGCCTGCGCCGCAGCAGCATCAGCCTTTGCGGCCCGAGAGGTGGCGAACGCCCTTCGCACCCGCGTTCTCGCGGTGGGAAAGGTCCGGCGGCAGCCGGAAGCCCTGCTCGTTCATTCGAACTCCACGATGGGTTGGTCCACCACCAGGCTCTCGCCCTTGCCGGCGAGCACCTTCGCCACCACGCCGTCGGCGGCGGCGAACAGCACGTTCTCCATCTTCATCGCCTCGATCACGGCCACGCGTTCACCCGCCTGCACCTTCTGCCCCGGCTGCACGGCCACGTCCACCAGCAGGCCCGGCATCGGCGACAGCACGTAGCGGCTCATGTCCGGCGGCGGCTTGTGCGGCATCAGCGCATGCAGGTCGGCCGCGCGCGGCGCCAGCACCATCGCATCCAGCCGCGTGCCGTTGTGCCCGACGCGGATCGCCATGGGGTTCTTGGGCAAGCCGCGCTCCACCTGCGCGGTGAAGGGCTTGCCGTTGACGGTGCCGCGGATGCGCGCCGCGCCCAGGTGCCAGTTGCTGCACATCTCGTAGCGCTTGCCGCCGACGTCCACCACGCTGGAGCCCGTCACGGCCTGGAAGTCGCTCACCTTCACGGGGATGCGCTTGTGGTCGCCCTCGGCGTCGAGCACCACGGCGACGAAGTCCTCGCCCACCGTGAACTCGTGGCCGTGCAATTGCCCGCTGATACCGGCGGCGCGCTGCAGCGACCGCCGGTTCACGTAGGCGGCGATCGCCACGAGGAAGTCGGGGTCGGCATGGGGAACATCTTCCGGATGAAAGCCCTTGCCGTAGTTCTCGGCGATGAAGCCCGTGTTGAAGTCGCCCGCGACGAACTTCGGGTGCGCCAGCAGCGCCGCCTGGAACGGGATATTGCTGGAGATACCGCGGATGACGAAGGCGTTCAGCGCCTCGCGCATCTTCGCGATCGCCTCGTCGCGGTCCTTGCCGTGCACGATCAGCTTGGCGATCATCGAGTCGTAGAACATCGGGATCTCGCCACCCTCCTGTACCCCGGTGTCGATGCGCACGTCGTCCGTCGCCTTGGGCGGCTGGAAGCGCACGAGCCGCCCCGTCGACGGCAGGAAGTTGCGGAACGGGTCTTCGGCGTTGATGCGGCACTCGATCGCCCAGCCGTCCTTCTTCACGCCGGCCTGCGTCAACGGCAGCTCCTGCCCCGCCGCCACGCGGATCATCAGCTCCACCAGGTCCAGCCCCGTGATGTATTCCGTCACCGGGTGCTCCACCTGCAGGCGCGTGTTCATCTCCAGGAAGTAGAACGATTCGTCCTTGCCGACGACGAATTCCACCGTGCCCGCCGATTCGTACTTCACGGCCTTGGCCAGCGCCACGGCCTGCTCGCCCATGGCCTTGCGGGTCTTGTCGCTGATGAAGGGCGACGGCGCTTCCTCGATCACCTTCTGGTGCCGCCGCTGGATCGAGCATTCGCGCTCGTTCAGGTAGATCACGTTGCCGTGCGAATCGCCCAGCACCTGGATCTCGATGTGGCGCGGCTCCTCGACGAACTTCTCGATGAACACGCGGTCGTCGCCGAAGCTGTTGCGCGCCTCGTTGCGGCAGGAATCGAAGCCCTCGCGCGCCTCCTTGTCGTTGAACGCTACGCGCAGGCCTTTGCCGCCGCCACCGGCCGACGCCTTGATCATCACCGGGTAGCCGATGTCCTTCGCGATCTTCACCGCCTGGTCGGCGGACTCGATCGCGTCGTTCCATCCCGGGATGGTGTTGACGTTGGCTTGCTTCGCCAGCTTCTTCGAGGCGATCTTGTCGCCCATCGCCGCAATGGAGTAGTGCTTGGGGCCGATGAAGGTGATGCCCTCCTCCTCGACCTTTTTCGCGAACTCCTCGTTCTCGGACAGGAAGCCGTAGCCCGGGTGCACCGCCTGCGCGCCCGTCTGCTTGCACGCCTCGATGATGCGATCCATGCGCAGGTAGGACTCGCGCGAGGGCGCGGCGCCGATGTGCACCGCTTCGTCGGCCAGCTCCACGTGGCGCGCGTCGCGGTCCGCGTCGGAGTACACGGCGACGGTCATGATGCCCATCTTGCGCGCGGTGCGGATGACGCGGCAGGCGATCTCGCCGCGGTTCGCAATGAGGATTTTTTCAAACATTCTTTTCTCCGAATTCGCCCAGCGCCCAGCCGGCCGCGAACGCGAAGTATTCGCGCAGCCACGCGTTGAAGCGGATGTACAGCGGGGTGGGCGCGCCGGCGGCGCTGACGTTGGTGTATCCGGCATTCCGCGCGATCCACGAGGCGCGCAGCGCGTGGAAATCGCTCGTCACGACGAGGATGGGCGACGCCGGCGCGACACCGTGGCGCTGCAGCAGCGGGCGGCTCAGCACGAAATTGCCGTGGGTACTGGTGCTCGCCTCTTCCTGCACGATGCGGGCGGACTCCAGGGCATGCGCGCGCAGCCAGTCGCCCATCACCTGCGCCTCGGCGCGCTCCTCGTCGAAGCCGCGCCCGCCGCTCACGACGACGGGAATGCCGGGGTATGCCCGCGCACGGGAAAGCGCGAGCTCCAGGCGCCGCTCGAGCACCGGCGACACCTTGCCGCCGGGTGTGCCGGAGCCCAGCACCATGATCGCCGCCGGAGCAGCGGCCGGCGCGGCTGCCGCTTGCAGGTGCTGCGCGAGAAACACGAAGAAGATCGCCACGCTCGCCATCCACAAGGCGACCAGCGCCCACGCAGCGCGCCACAGCCAGCGCCGCCGCGGCGACACGTCCAGCCACGCCTGCACGCGTTCGCGCCGCAGGGCCAGCGCCAGCAGCACCGTGCCGAACAGGAACGGCAAGGTCGCCCCCAGGCTGAACACGCGCTGCGCAAAGAGGAACAGCGCGTCGCCCACGAGGAGCAACCCCACCACGCCACCGGCGGTGGCAGTCCTCACAGCGGGATGTTCCCGTGCTTGCGCCATGGGTTGTCCAGCTTCTTCTCGCGCAGCATCACCAGCGAGCGGCAGATGCGCTTGCGCGTCTCGTGCGGCAGGATCACGTCGTCGATGAAGCCGCGAGCGCCGGCGATGAACGGGTTGGCGAAGCGCGCCTTGTATTCGGCCTCGCGCGCGGCGAGTTTGGCGGGGTCGCCCTTGTCCTCGCGGAAGATGATCTCCACCGCCCCCTTGGCGCCCATCACCGCGATCTCGGCGTTGGGCCAGGCGAAGTTGACGTCGCCGCGCAGGTGCTTGGAGCTCATCACGTCGTAGGCGCCGCCGTAGGCCTTGCGCGTGATCACGGTGATCTTGGGCACCGTGCACTCGGCGTAGGCGTAGAGCAGCTTCGCTCCGTGCTTGATGATGCCGCCGTACTCCTGGCTTGTGCCCGGCATGAAGCCCGGCACGTCGACGAAGGTGATCACCGGGATGTTGAAGGCGTCGCAGAAGCGCACGAAGCGCGCGGCCTTGATCGAGCTCTTGATGTCCAGGCAGCCCGCCAGCACCAGCGGCTGGTTGGCGACGAAGCCGATCGTCTGGCCCTCCATGCGCCCGAATCCCACGATGATGTTCTTCGCGTAGTCGGCCTGCAGCTCGAAGAAGTCGCCGTCGTCCACGACCTTCAGGATCAGCTCCTTCATGTCGTACGGTTTGTTGGGGTTGTCGGGCACCAGCGTGTCCAGCGACATGTCCATGCGCTCGGCCGGGTCGTTGCTGGGGCGGATCGGCGCCTTCTCGCGGTTGTTCAGCGGCAGGTAGTTGTAGAAGCGCCGCAACATCAGCAGCGCCTCGACGTCGTTCTCGAACGCCAGGTCGGCCACGCCACTGCGCGTGGTGTGCGTGACCGCGCCGCCCAGTTCCTCCGCCGTCACCTCCTCGTGCGTCACGGTCTTCACCACGTCGGGGCCCGTGACGAACATGTAGCTGGAGTCCTTCACCATGAAGATGAAGTCCGTCATCGCGGGCGAGTAGACGGCGCCGCCGGCGCACGGCCCCATGATCATGCTGATCTGCGGGATGACGCCCGACGCCAGCACGTTCTTCTGGAACACGTCGGCGTAGCCGCCCAGCGACGCCACGCCTTCCTGGATGCGCGCGCCGCCCGAGTCGTTCAGGCCGATCACCGGCGCGCCGACCTTCATGGCCTGGTCCATCACCTTGCAGATCTTCTCGGCGTGCGCTTCCGACAGCGCACCGCCGAACACCGTGAAGTCCTGGCTGAAGACGAACACGAGGCGGCCGTTGATCATCCCGTAGCCGGTGACCACGCCGTCGCCGGGGATCTTCTGCTTGTCCATCCCGAAGTCGTGGCAGCGGTGCTCCACGAACATGTCCCACTCCTCGAACGTGCCTTCGTCGAGCAGCAGCTCCAGCCGCTCGCGCGCCGTCAGCTTGCCTTTCTTGTGCTGCGCGTCGATGCGCTTAGCGCCGCCGCCTTGCCGCGCGGCTTCGCGCTTTTTCTCGAGTTGTTCGAGGATGTCGTGCATGTTGCGTCCCTCTCAGGTTCCTTTTTCCCACGCGTCCAGCAGGCGGCGCGCGGCCGTCGACGCGGGCACGCGGCCCGCCTCGACATCGTTCGTCAATTGCGGCAGCAGGCCGCGCACGGCGGCATGCTCGCGGAAATCGTTCTTCAGCCCGGCCTCGATGCGCTCCCACATCCACGCCAGCGACTGGTGCTGCCGGCGCGCGGCCAGCTGCCCGTTCTTCGTGCGCGCGTCGCGGAAGTCCGTCACCGCCTGCCAGAAGCGGTCCAGGCCCTCGCCCTTCAGCGCGCTCAACTGGATGACCTGCGCCGAGTGCTCGCGCTTGCGGCCCTGCTGGCTGAAGATGCGCATCACGCCCGTCACCTGCGCCTGCGCGCGCGTGGCGGCGTCGGGGTCGATGTCCGCCTTGTTGATCACCACCAGGTCGGCCAGCTCCATCACGCCCTTCTTGATGGCCTGCAGGTCGTCGCCGGCATTGGGCAGTTGCATCAGCACGAACATGTCCGTCATGCCGGCCACCGCCGTTTCGCTCTGGCCGACGCCGACGGTTTCGACGATCACGACGTCGTAGCCGGCCGCTTCGCAGACCAGCATCGACTCGCGCGTCTTCTCGGCCACGCCGCCCAGCGTGCCGCTCGACGGGCTGGGCCGGATGTAGGCCTTGTCGTTGACCGACAGCATCTCCATGCGCGTCTTGTCGCCCAGGATCGAGCCGCCGGACACGGTCGACGACGGGTCGACGGCGAGCACGGCGACACGATGCCCTTTCTCGATCAGGTACAGCCCCAGCGCCTCGATGAAGGTGCTCTTGCCCACACCGGGCACGCCGCTGATACCGAGCCTGAATGACCGGCCCGAATGGGGCAGCAGCTTCGTGAGGAGTTCGTCGCCCTGCGCGCGATGGTCGGCGCGCGTCGATTCCAGCAGCGTGATCGCCTTCGCAATGGCGCGGCGCTCCCCGGCGAGGACCTGGTCGGCGAGGTTCATCGCGCCGCCCATTTCGCCCGGCCCTGCAGGATGATGTCCGCCAGGCGCGCCGACCACATCGGGTAGACGGCGGGACCCGGGTGGAAGCCGTCCTCGGCGAGCACGCCCGGCTCCGTGGGAATGTTCGCCGGCCAGTAACCCACGCCGCGCGACGTCGCCCATTCACCCAGCGCCTTGTCCAGCCAGCTCGCGTAGCGCCCGAGGTACCAACGCAGCGGCTGCGGCAGGGCCGTCAACCGGCCCATGGGCGGCAGGCCCGAAACCACGCCCCACTTCACGCCCACGTCTTCCTCGAGCAGGCTCCACAGCGCCGCGATCCGCTCCACGAAGCCGGCCGCGGTGGTCTGCGAGGTCACGTCGTTCACGCCGAGCACGATCACCGCGACGTCGGCGGGCTCGACGCGCGAAGCGCGAACCAGGGCGATCGCCTCCGACGCATTCACGCCCGATTGCGCGACGAGCTGCCAGCCGACCGCATAGCCTTCGCGCAACGCCAGCTCCTTCGCCAGCGGCAAGGCAAGGGCTTGCGCCTGGTCGGCCATCCCGACACCGGCGGCCGACGAATCGCCGACCACGAGCACGCGCAGCTTCGTCTCGCCCTTGCCCTCGACGCCGTCGCGCGGCCCCGGTGCTTCCGGCAGGCGCAGCGCCGTGCGGCGCAGCCAGCGCGCCTGCGGCAACAGCACCGGCCCCAGCGCCAGCTTCGCGGCGACGAGCGCGGCGGTCACGCCTTCTGGGCCTTGCGGATCTGCTCGAGCACGTCTTTCGCGCTCGCGGGGATCGGGGTGCCCGGGCCGTAGATGCCCTTCACGCCCGCTTCGTAGAGGAAGTCGTAGTCCTGCTGCGGGATCACGCCGCCGACGAACACGATGATGTCGTCGGCGCCCTGCTTCTTCAGTTCCTCGATGATCGCCGGCACCAGTGTCTTGTGGCCCGCCGCCAGCGTCGAGATACCCACGGCATGCACGTCGTTCTCGATCGCCTGCCGCGCGCATTCCTCGGGCGTCTGGAACAGCGGCCCCATGTCGACGTCGAACCCCAGGTCGGCGAACGCCGTGGCCACGACCTTCGCGCCGCGGTCATGCCCGTCCTGCCCGAGCTTCGCCACCATCACGCGCGGCCGGCGGCCCTGCGCGCGGGCGAATTCGTCGATTTCCTTCTTGAGTTTGTCCCAGCCCTCGGCCGAGTCGTAGGCAGCTGCGTACACGCCGGTCACCTTTTGCGTATCGGCGCGATGGCGCCCAAAGACTTGCTCCAATGCGTCGGAGACTTCACCGACGGTCGCCCTCAGGCGGATCGCCTGGATGGTCAGCTCCAGCAGGTTGCCCTGCCCGCTTTCCGCGCCCTTCACCAGCGTGTCAAGCGCCGCCTTCACCTTGGCGCCGTCGCGCGCGGCACGGACCTTCGCGAGGCGCGCCACCTGCTGCTCGCGCACCTTGTTGTTGTCCACCTCGAGGATGTCGTGCACGCCTTCCTTCTCGAGCCGGTACTTGTTGACGCCCACGATCACGTCCCTGCCCGAGTCGATGCGCGCCTGCTTCTCGGCGGCCGCCGCCTCGATCTTGAGCTTGGCCCAGCCCGAATCGACCGCGCGCGTCATGCCGCCCATCGCATCGACTTCTTCGATGATCTTCCACGCGGCGTCGGCCATCTCCTGCGTCAGCTTCTCCATCATGTAGCTGCCGGCCCAGGGGTCGATCACGTTCGTGATGTGCGTCTCTTCCTGCAGGATCAATTGCGTGTTGCGGGCGATGCGCGACGAGAACTCCGTGGGCAGCGCGATGGCCTCGTCGAAGGAATTGGTGTGCAGCGACTGCGTTCCGCCGAAAACGGCTGCCATGGCCTCGATGGTCGTGCGCACCACGTTGTTGTACGGGTCCTGCTCGGTCAGCGACCAGCCCGAGGTCTGGCAGTGCGTGCGCAGCATCAGGCTCTTGGGCTGCTTGGCGTTGAAGCCCTTCATGATCCGGCACCACAGCAGGCGCGCGGCGCGCATCTTGGCGATCTCCAGGTAGAAGTTCATCCCGATCGCCCAGAAGAACGACAGGCGGCCGGCGAACTCGTCGACGTCCAGCCCCTTCGCGATGGCCGTCTTCACGTACTCCTTGCCGTCGGCCAGCGTGAAGGCCAGCTCCAGCGCCTGGTTGGCCCCCGCCTCCTGCATGTGGTAGCCGGAGATCGAGATCGAGTTGAACTTCGGCATGTTGCGGGCCGTGTACTCGATGATGTCGCCGACGATGCGCATCGACGGCTGCGGCGGGTAGATGTACGTGTTGCGGACCATGAACTCCTTGAGGATGTCGTTCTGGATGGTCCCCGAAAGCTTGTCCTGCGCGACGCCCTGCTCCTGGGCCGCCACCACGTAGCCGGCCAGCACCGGCAGCACGGCGCCGTTCATCGTCATGGACACGCTGACCTTGTCCAGCGGGATGCCGTCGAACAGGATCTTCATGTCCTCGACCGAATCGATCGCCACGCCGGCCTTGCCCACGTCGCCCTTCACGCGCGGGTGGTCGCTGTCGTAGCCGCGGTGCGTCGCCAGGTCGAAAGCGACCGACACGCCTTGCCCGCCCCCGGCGAGGCCCTTGCGGTAGAAAGCGTTCGATTCCTCGGCGGTAGAGAAGCCTGCGTACTGCCGGATGGTCCACGGCCGCGCCGCATACATCGTGGCCTGCGGGCCGCGGATGAAGGGCTCGAAGCCCGGCAACGTGTTGGCGTACGGCAGGCCCTGCAGGTCCTCGGCCGTGTACAGCGGCTTGACGGCGATGCCGTCCGGGGTGACCCAATCGAGCGCGTGCACGTCGCCGCCGGGCGATGACTTGGCGGCAGCCTTGCGCCACGCGTCGAGGTCCGCGGCGCTGAATTCGGGGCTGGGCTTGTTCATGGCGGAAGTGTCTTCCTTTGGTTCGCGGCCGTCAGAAGCCGATCCCGGCATCTTACCGCATTTATAATTATTGATGAAGAATGAGAAAGCTGGCAGAATGCCGGCAAACATGGCCTCCGCCGTCTCCCTAGCCCCGCGCGCCCTCTACGAAGAAGTGGCCGAGCAACTGCGCCAGCAGATCTTCCGGCGCGAGCTCGAGCCGGGCAGCTGGATCGACGAGGTCAAGATCGCCAGCGAGTTCGGCATCAGCCGCACGCCCCTGCGCGAGGCGCTGAAGGTGCTGGCCGCCGAGGGCCTGGTCACGATGAAGGTGCGCCGCGGCGCCTACGTCACCGAAGTGTCCGAGACGGACCTGGCCGACGTCTACCACCTGCTCTCCCTGCTGGAGAGCGATGCCGCGGGCGTGGTGGCGCAAAAGGCCACCGACGAACAGGTCAAGGAGCTGCAGCAGCTGCACAAGCAGCTGGAGGCCGCGCAATCCGACCGCGACAAGTTCTTCGCGATCAACGAGCGCTTCCACATGCGGCTGCTGGAGATCGCCGGCAACAAGTGGCGCGACCAGCTGGTCGCCGACCTGCGCAAGGTGATGAAGCTCAATCGCCACAACTCGCTGCTGAAGGCCGGGCGGGTCAAGGAATCGATGCTGGAGCATCGCGCGATCGTCGACGCCATCGCCAGGCGCGATGCGAAGGCGGCGACCAAGCGGATGCAGGAGCATTTCACCAACGGCTTGAAGGCCGCCGCTTAGACGCGCTGCTAGACTCCCGCGATCCAAATCGAGGGAGGGTGCATTGGGGCGCTGGAAGCAATGGGTGGCGAACCCGTGGGTGCTGGCTTCCATCGGCGGCCTCCTCTTCCTCGCCGCGTTCCAGTGGCGCTACGCCACCGTCTCGCCGCTGCTCTACGAGTTCCGCGACGACGGCATCATCACCCTGAGCCACGGCCGCAACTGGGTCGACTTCGGCTTCATCGGGATCAACCCGTCGGGCGAGCGGCTGGAAGCCACGTCCGCGCCGCTGCAGATGTTCCTGTATGCGGCTGCGTACGCGCTGTTCGGCGCAGGCTACGCGCCGTTCGTCAACGTGCAGACATGGGCTTGCACCTTTGCGCTGGGCGCGATCCTCACCTTTTTCTTCGCCACTCGGCCCTGGTTCGCGCTCGGCGTGGCAGCGGCATCGGCCCTCGTGCTCACGCAGGCGGGGTCGTTCGTCGTGTGGCATGGGTCCGGCATGGAGAACGCGCTCATGCACGTCCTGCTGCCCTGGACGGTGTACCTGCTGTACCGCTTCTCCGTCACGGGCCAGGTGGACTTGCGCTGGGCCGTCGTGCCTTTCCTGGCCAGCATCGTGCGCGTCGAGGCGGTCTACCACGTGGCCCCGCTGCTGGCCGTGTTCTGCGCGTACTGGGCGACGGCGCGCGGCGGCGGCGAGGCGCGGCGCTTCACGGCCGTCGTCGCGGTGCTTTGGATCGCGTTCAATGCCTGGCGCTACTTTTATTTCGGCGCCGTGTTTCCCAACACCGCGGTCGCGCAAGGCATCTCGGTCGGCGAACGGCTGGTGGAGCTGGTGACCCTCAGCCCCACCTACCTCGACCAGTCGCTGACGGCGGCGCGCGTGATCTTCTCGCGGCATGGCGCGTACCTGCTGTTGCTTGCGCTGCCGCTGTTGCTGCTGCGATCGCGCTCCGGCCCCAACGTGCTGCTGCTGGCGCTGGGCGGAACGCTCGTCCTCACCGCCCTGTTCACGCCCTTCCTCTTCGGCGTGGCGCGGCTGGACACCTCCCGCACCACCACGCAGCTGGCGGTCGCGGTCGTCATCGTGCTGATAGCCGCCGCGGCCGACTGGCAGCCCCGCCGCGCCGACCGCTACCCCATGCTCGTCACCGCCATCGCGGTGTTCCTGATCCACCAGGTTTCATCCTCGGCGCCCTACGGCGTGTGCTGCGGCCTCGACGACTTCGACAAGACGCGCAAGTCGTTCGAGCAGCTCGCGCAGCGCGAAGGCATCCCGCGGCCCACCGTCGCCAACCCCGACCTGGGCATCGTCAGCTGGCACAAGACGATGAACATCGTCGACCTGGGCCTCCTGGGCTCGTCCATCGTTCCGCGGCTGGACGCGGACGGGCCCGCGATGCGGCGCTACCTGCTCGACTTCGCCGCGCCCGACATGTTCGAGGCGCATGGTTTCTGGAGTTGCCGCTACGCACGCGCGCTCGGCCCGGCCTTCTTCGAGCGCTACGCCTTCGCGGGGGCGCCCGATGCGAAGCCGACGATCTCGTGCAAGGGCGTGGAAGCGCCCTCGGGCGTTTGGATCCGCAAGGACGTGATGCGCGATTCAGCCAGCCGCGAGCGTGCCTTGCTTCAGGACCTGGCCCGCAAGCCGGACGTGGCGCGTGTCGCCGCGGAACTGCAGGCGTGCAAGGCATCGTGCGTCTACGTGGCGCGGTCGGTGTACCGCATGCTCCCGGAGTTCCGCGCGCAAGGCGACGTCCCGAAGCTCAGGACGCTGTTCGAGAACAGCCCGTCGCGCGACTACGACCTGTTCCTCATCGCGGGCGCCGAGGACCCGCGCGCGTGGCGCAAGGCGCTCGACTTGCTGCGCGAAGGCGCGCACTAGGCGCCGGGCCACATGCTCCAGGCGCAGACGGCAACCCACGCCACCACCGTCAGCGCCAGTTGCCAGTCGCCCAGCAGGGCGTCGGTGGGCGATTCGCCTTCGTCATGCACCTCCACCACGTACCAGTAGCGGAACAGGCCGAACAGCACGAGCGGGATCGTCATGGCCAGCTGCGGCCGCGTCGCCACGACGAACATGCCGTAGAACACCAGCGCGCCCGTCGCCGCGATCTCGGCGTAGCGCTCGACCAGCGTGACCGGGTAGGAATCGAGCACCTCGCGCGTCGCCGCGCCCATCTTGAGTTCCTGCCGGCGCTTGACGGCGGCGAGGTACAGCGCCAGGCACAGCGTCGTGATGAACATCCACGACGACACGGGCACGCCCAGCGCCATGCCGCCGGCGAACACGCGCAGCACGAAGCCGATCGCCACGACGAAGATGTCGATCACCGGCTGGTGCTTCAGCGAGACGGTGTAGGCGAGGTTCAGGACCAGGTAGGCGGCGATCACGTTGACCACCGCCGGCATCACGAACCAGGCGGCGACCAGGATGGCATAGAGGACGCCCAGGAGCGTGAGCGCGGCCTGCGGCGTCACGATGCCCGCGGCCAGCGGCCGGCTGCGGCTTTTCTTCGGATGCGCCCGGTCCCGCTCGACGTCGTGAAGGTCATTCACAATGTACGCGGCGGACGAAGCCGCGCAGAACAGGAGCATCGCGAGGATGGAACGGACGATCGCGGAGGAATCGGTGAACAGCCCGGCGAACACCAGCGGCGCCAGGACGAAGCCGTTCTTCACCCATTGCTTCGGCCGCATCAGGCGCACGAGCCCCGGCATCTGGCCGGTGCGGACGTTCAGGGCGGCGTTGTCTTCCATCGCCGGATGATTCTCGCACCATGAAGGACGTCTCCTCCTGGGGCCGCCTGGAACGCAGCGCGCATCGCACGGTGCCGTTGCTGGAAAGCGATAGCCTCGCCGCTGCCATCGCGGGGTCGCCGCTGCCGGGACTGGCCTACGGGATGGGGCGCAGCTACGGCGACGCGTGCCTCAACCCCGGCGGCACGCTGTGGGAGACGGGGCGGCTGGACCGCTTCGCCTCCTTCGACGCAGCCACGGGCCTGCTCGATTGCGAAGCCGGGGTGCTGCTCGGCGATATCCAGCGAACCTTCGCGCCACGCGGCTGGATGCTGGCCGTCTCGCCCGGCACGCAGTTCGTGACCGTGGGCGGCGCCATCGCCAACGACGTGCACGGCAAGAACCACCATGCGCGCGGCACGTTCGGCGAGCACGTCGACGCGCTCACGCTGGTGCGCACCGACCGCCGCGTCATCGAATGCGGGCCGCAGCGCGAAAGCGGCTGGTTCGCTGCGACGGTCGGCGGGCTGGGCCTGACCGGCGTGATCGCGCGCGCCACGCTGCGGCTGGCCCGCGTGCCCGGGCCGTGGTTTGAGGTGCAGACGCTGCCCTTTCGCACGCTCGCCGACTTCTTCCGCTACTCGGACGAATCCGAAGCGGCATGGGAGCACACCGTGGCCTGGATCGATTGCCTCAGCGCCGAGGGCCGGGGCATCTTCTTTCGTGGCCGGCCCGTGCCATCCGATGCGCCACCGCCGCGGGAGCATCGCCGGCGGCTGCCGGTCGACCTGCCCCTGGTCAACCGCTTCAGCCTGCGCGCCTTCAACATGCTCTATCACGCCAAGCAGTCGCGGGCGCCGCAGCAATCCGTGCAGCACTACTCGCGCTTCCTCTACCCGCTGGACGGCATCGCCCACTGGAACCGCATCTACGGGCGGCGCGGCTTCTACCAGTACCAGTCGGTGGTGCCGCAGGGCTCGCGTGTGGAGGCGACGCGCGAAATGCTCACGCGCATCAGCCGATCAGGCGAAGGCTCTTTCCTCGCGGTGCTCAAGACCTTCGGGCGCCGCGAAGCCCCGGGGATGCTGAGTTTCCCCATGCACGGCGTCACGCTGGCGGTGGATTTCGCGAATGCGGGGGAGCGGACCGCGAAGCTGCTGGCATCGCTCGACGACGTCGTGCGCGACGCCAAGGGCCGGCTCTACCCGGCCAAGGATGCGCGCATGCCCGCCGCGCTGTTCGAAGCCGGTTATCCGGGGCTGCAAGAATTCAAGGCGTACCGCGACCCGGGGATCAGCTCCGCGATGTCGCGCCGCCTCATGGGAAGCTGAATGACACGAAAGATCGCAGTCGTCGGAGCCACGTCCGCCATCGCGCGCCAGTGCGTGCGCCTGTGGCTCGAGGAAGAAGCTTCGGATGTCACGCTGGTCGGCCGCGATGCACGCCGGTTCGAAAGCACGGCCGCCGACATGCGCGTTCGCTCGCCGGGCTCGGCCATCTCCGTGCGCGAGTTGGACCTGGTGAACGTGGCGGCCATCGAGCAAGGTGTTGCAGACCTCTGCGAAGGTGGTGCGCCGGACATCGTGCTCATCGCCCACGGTTCTCTTCCGGAGCAGGCGGCCTGCCAGGACGACCTGCGCATCGCGGCCGATGCCCTGCAGGTCAACGCGCTCTCGCCCGCCTTGTTCGCCGAGGCCTTTGCCAAGCAGTTGCAGAAGGCAGGACGCGGCACGCTGGTGGTCATCGGCTCCGTCGCCGGCGACCGCGGCCGGCGCAAGAACTACACGTATGGCGCCGCGAAGGCGCTCGTCGACCGCTACGTGGAGGGGCTGCAGCACCGCTTCGCCGGCTCGGGTGTCCGCATCGTCCTGGCCAAGCCGGGGCCGACCGACACGCCGATGACGGCGCACATGGACACGCGCGGCATGGCCTCGGCCGCGGACGTCGCCAAGCGCATCGTCGAAGGCGCCCGGCGCGGGCAGCCCGTGATCTACGCGCCCGCGAAGTGGCGGCTGATCATGTTCGTCATCCGCCACCTGCCGCGCCGGGTCTTCGACCGGCTGGACATCTGAGCCTTACTCCCCGGGCTTCAGCGACTCGATCAGGTTGTCGCGCAGGCCCGCGACGGCCTTTTGCAGCGTGCGGAACTCCTGCGGGCTCAGGCCCGTGGCGCCGACCAGGTTCGTATCCGCCGCCTTTTCTCGCAACCTGCGCCCTTCGGCGGTGAGGCTCACCACCACCTGCCGCTCGTCGGTGAGATCCCGCGTGCGGGTGACCAGGCCCATTTCCTCCAGCTTCTTCAGGATCGGCGTGAGCGTGTTCGACTCCAGGAACAGGTTGCGGCCCAGCTCGCGCACGGTCTGGTTGTCCTGCTCGGACAGGCAGATCAGCGTGATGTATTGCGTGTACGTCAGCCCGAGCGCGTCCAGCAGCGGCCGGTAGGCCTTGCCGAAGGCCAGGTTGGCGGAATAGATGGAAAAACACAGGAAGTCCGACAGCTTCCGTTCGGCCGGCGCCTTGGTACCCATGCCGCGATTGTACATCGGACCCGATTGAATCGGAAGCGCTTGACATCGGCGGGCCCGGCCCGTACATTCCATCGCATCCGATTGAATCGGATCAGAAAGGAATCCATGAACACCCCCATCGACAAGGTCCTGTACACGGGCCGCACCCACACCCTCTCCGGCCGCGACGGCAGCTCGCGCAGCGACGACGGTCGGCTGGACATCAAGCTCTCGCGCCCCGGCAGCACCGGCGCCGGCACCAACCCCGAGCAGCTCTTCGCCGCCGGCTGGTCAGCCTGCTTCCTCGGCGCCATGGGCCGAGCCGCGCAGAAGATGAACGTGGCCATGCCCCAGGGCGCCTCGGTCGACGCCGAGGTCGACCTGGCTTCGGCCGGCGACCAGTTCCTGCTGCAGGCCCGGTTGAAGGTGAACCTGCCCGGCGTCGACACCGCCACCGCGCAAGCGCTGGCCGATGCCGCCCACCAGATCTGCCCCTACTCGAAGGCCACGCGTGGCAACATCGACGTGACCATCGTCGCCGCCTGATGAAAACGACCGCTCGCCTCTTCTGGTTCGCCTTCGCCGTGGTGGTCGCGCTGACCTGCGCGCATTTCTCCCCCACGCAAGCCCAGGGCCTGTTCCAGCGCAAGGACGCGATGCCTTCGCTCGCCGCGGGCACGGGCTGGGTCAACTCCGCGCCCATCACCACCGAGTCGCTGCGCGGCAAGGTGGTGCTGGTGGACTTCTGGACCTACTCGTGCATCAACTGCCTGCGCACCCTGCCCTACGTCAAGGCCTGGGCGCAGAAGTACAAGGATGCCGGGCTGGCGGTCGTCGGCGTGCACACGCCGGAGTTCGGATTCGAGATGCGCGGGCCCAATGTGCAGCGCGCGGTGAAGGACCTGGCCGTCGACTTCCCGGTGGTCACCGACAGCAAGCGCGCGCTGTGGCAAGCCTTCGGCGTGCAAGGCTGGCCGACGATGATGCTCGTCGATGCGCAGGGCAAGATCCGCCTGCGCCAGCTGGGCGAAGGCGGCTACGAAGACACCGAGCGCGCCATCCAGCAACTGCTGCGGGATGCGGGCGCAGCGCCGGTGCCCACCGGCTTCGTCGCGCCGCAAGGCGAAGGCACGCAAGCCGCGCCGGGCCGCCAGCGCACCGCGTCGAACGAAACCTACCTGGGCGCCGCGCAGCGCCAGGGCTTTCGCGTGACGCCCGCCGCGAAGCTTTCGCTGAACGAGTGGACGCTGGACGGCGCGTGGACGGTGGAAGACGAGCGCGTGTGCCTCAGGCAGGGCACGGGGCGCATCGCCTATCGCTTCATGGCGCGCGACCTGCATCTCGTGGCGGGCCCCGCGATGGACGGCGAGACGATCCCCTTCCGCGTGCGCGTCGACGGCCGCGATCCCGGGCCGGACAAGGGCTTCGACACGGATGCCGCCGGCAACGGCCGCGCCGACGCGCACCGGCTGTTCCAGCTGGTGCGGCAAGGCAAGGGCAGCGGGGAGCGCCTCTTCGAGATCGAGTTCGCGAAGCCCGGGGTGTGCGCCTATGCGTTCACGTTCGGCTAGGAAGACCGCAACCAAAAGGATGCAGGAACATTTCACGAACGGCCCGAGGGCCGCTGCCTAGGGAGGAAATCCCGAACCTCCGTCACTGTTCGCATGCCTACAATCCGCCCGCGGTAACAACAACAGCAGGCGGCAGTCATGGAGTACCACGGGACGAACGGGGACGATACCCTGAGCGAGAGCGGCCTCGGCATCGAGCCGGGAAGCCTCATTTATGCCGGCAACGGCAACGACTCCGTCACGGTTTCGTACGCCAACGCCATCGGCGGCGCCGGCAACGACATCATCACCGCGCTGACGAAGTGGGCCGGCGCTGCCTACTTCGACTCGCCGACGGGCGTGGTCATCGACCTGGCCGCGGGCACCGCGCAGGACGGCTTCGGCACCGTCGACAGGCTGGTCGGCGTGCACACCGCCTTCGATTCCAATTTCTCCGACAGGCTCACCGGTTCCGGCACCGACGACACCTTCTGGTTGAGCCGCGGCAACGACACGGTTGATGGCGGCGCCGGCTACGACACGGTGACCTTCTACAACCAGAAGTCCACCGAATTCGACATCACGTACGACGCCGCCACGGCCACCTTCACCGTGCGCAAGCACACGGCGGCGGGCGACAGCGGCACGGACAGGCTCACGGGCATCGAGGCCATCCTGTTCACCGGCCCCGATTCGGACAACGTCACCTACACGCCCGACATGTTCGCGCCGGTGGGCGGCTTCCTGCGATCCACGGTTCGCTCGCCTTCGGACGACATGGGTACGGTCGACCAGCTGCGCACGGGCGACTTCAACGGCGACGGCAAGGTCGACATCCTCGCGACCCGCACGAAGGGGGACGTCGGCGCCACGCCCGTGGCCTTGCAGGTGATGTTGGGAGACGGCGCCGGCAAGTTCATCGACCACAGCGCGACGGTGTTTGCCGGCGGCGTGCAATACGTGCACTACGTGCCGCGCATCTACGTGGCCGACTTCAACAACGACGGCGTCACCGACATCTTCGCCCCCGACTTCGGGCTGGACGCCCCGCCGTTCCCGGGCGGCCAGAACTCGCTTTATGTCTCGGGCCCGGACAAGCAGCTGCAGAACCTCACGAGCACGCTGCCGCAAGCCCTGCGCCAGAACCACGGCACCTCCATCGGCGACGTCAACAACGACGGCTACGCCGACATCCTGGTGAACGCGCTCAACGAACGCACCGGCCATGCCGAGGACCTGCTGGTGAACAACGGCGCCGGCCGGTTCGTTTCGTCGCCGAACCTCGAGCCTGCGGCAATGAGGGCCGCGACGTTCAACCCCGGGCACACCAACTCGCTGCTCGCCGATGTGAACGGCGACGGCTACGCCGACATGGTGCTCGGCACGTGGGACCCGAACCCCGCCCCGTCGCAGGTGTACCTGAACAACGGCCACGGCAGCTTCGCGAATTCGGTGCCCATCGCGTTGCCGCGCAGCCCGGTTCAGAAGGAGATCGTGCTCGACATCCAGCGCGTCGACCTCAACGGCGACGACCTGCCGGACCTCGTGCTGTCGCTCACCAACGGCGGCGACCACGGCATCTTCTACCAGACCCCGTACATCCAGCTGCTCGTGAACGACGGCGGCGGGCACTTCCACGACGAGACGGCATCGCGGCTGCCGCAGGTGCTGCCGACACCCGTCGCCGGTGCGGGTGCGGGGCCCTGGTACAAGCTGGTCACCCCGGTCGACCTGAACCGCGACGGCTTCCAGGACCTGGTGATCGACGGCATGAGCCGTCCTTCGATGGTCTACATGAACGACGGCCAGGGGCATTTCAATGCGACATGGCAGGGCGGCACCGGCCAGCACGTGACCACCGCGGACGTCGACAGCGACGGCCTGGTGGACATCATCCAGGCCGGGCCGACGAGCTACGACGTGCTCTTGAACAAGATGGCCAACGGCCACGTGTACCGCGCGGACTTCGACGGCGGCACGATGCGCGGCTCCTCGGGCAACGATTCGTTCATCGGCCGCGCCGCCGCCGACACGGTGCAGTATTCCGGCGCGCGCGCGAACTTCTCGCTGCAATGGACCGCGAACGGCCTTACCGTGCGCGACAAGACCGCCGCCGAAGGCATCGACACGCTGACGGGCATCGACCACGTGCGGTTCGGCGACATGACGGTGAACCTGCACGTGGAGCAGGAAGCGGCGGCGATCGCCGCTGCCAGCGTGAAGCTGCTGGAGGAGCTGTACGTCGGCTTCTTCAACCGCACGCCGGATGCCGACGGCCTGGCCTACTGGATCGGGCAGCTGAAGGCCGGCGTCTCGATCGACAGCATCGCCGACGCCTTCTATTCGAGTGCCATCGCCTTCCAGTCGCTGACGGGCTATTCCGCCAGCATGACCAACGCCGACTTCGTGCGCGTGATCTACAAAAACGTGCTGGGCCGCTCCGGCGACACCGCGCCGCCAGACCCGGACGTGAACTTCTGGGCCGGCCGGCTCGCTTCGGGCGCGGAGACGAAGGGCTCGCTGCTCACGCAGATGCTCGGCTCGGCGCACACGTTCAAGGGCGACGCCACCTGGGGCTGGGTGGCCGACCTGCTGGACAACAAGGCCTACGTCGCCGACTACGTGGCCATCCAGCACGGCCTGACCTACCTGACCGGGGCGGATTCGATCACGAAGGGCATGGCGATCGCCGCGGCGGTGACGCCGACCGACTTCCACGCGGCGGTGGCGCTGGTGGGGATCGACGATCCCGCATTCGTGTCCTGAGGAGCGCGCCAGGCGCTCCGCTGTGGAATGATCGCGGCATGCCCGCCGCTTCCCCGACCGCCTTCGACACGCTCGCACTCTCCCCCGCCACGCTCGAGAACCTGCACCGCCTCGGCTACACCGGGATGACGGCGATCCAGGCCGCGAGCCTGCCGCCGGCCCTGCTCGGCAAGGACCTGATCGCGCAGGCCAAGACGGGCAGCGGCAAGACGGCCGCGTTCGCGCTGTCGCTGCTCGCGCGGCTGGACGCCAAGCGCCTGGCCGTGCAGGCGCTGGTGCTCTGCCCGACCCGGGAACTCGCCGACCAGGTCACCACCGAAATCCGGCGCCTCGCCCGCGCCGAGGACAACATCAAGGTCGTCGCGCTGGCGGGCGGCGTGCCGCTGCGCGGCCAGACGAACAGCCTGGCGCACGGCGCGCACATCGCCGTCGGCACGCCGGGCCGCGTGCTCGACCACATCGACCGCGGCAACCTGCAACTGGGCGCCCTGAACACGCTCGTGCTCGACGAGGCCGACCGCATGCTCGACATGGGCTTCGTCGACGACATCGCGCGCGTTGCGCGGCAATGCCCGGCGCAGCGCCAGACCCTGCTGTTCTCGGCGACCTACCCCGAAGGCATCGCGAAGCTGGCCGCGCAGTTCATGCGCGACCCGGTGACGGTCAAGGTCGAGGCTCAGCATGGCGGCGAGCACATCGAGCAGCGCTGGTACGAGGTGACCGAGGCTGCGCGCCTGCCCACCGTCGCGCGCCTGCTGGACCACTTCCGCCCCGCGAGCGCGCTGGCGTTCTGCAACACCAAGGCGCGCTGCCGCGAGCTGGCCGAACTGTTGCGCGCGCAGGGCTACAGCGCCCTGGCGCTGCACGGCGACCTGGAGCAGCGCGACCGCGACCAGGTGCTGGTCCGGTTCGCGAACGGCAGCTGCACGGTGCTGGTGGCCACCGACGTCGCGGCGCGCGGCCTCGACGTCGCCGGCCTTGCAGCCGTCATCTGCGTGGACACCACGCCCGATGCGGAAGTGCACGTGCACCGCATCGGCCGCACGGGCCGCGCCGGCGAATCGGGCATGGCGCTTTGCCTCGCGAGCCTGGACGAGATGGGCGCGGTGGGCCGCATCGACCTGCTGCAAGGCCGCGAGTCGACATGGCAGGAGACGGCCGAGCTCACCCCAGCCGGCGGCCCCCGCCTGCTGCCGGCGATGGCCACCGTGCACATCCAGGCGGGCCGCAAGGAGAAGATCCGTCCCGGCGACGTGCTGGGGGCTCTGACCGCCGACCTGGGCTACTCGCGCGAGCAGGTGGGCAAGATCGACATCAACGAGTTCGCCACGTACGTCGCCGTCGCCCGCGAGATCGGCGGCGAGGTCGTCGCGCGGCTGAACCAGGGGCGCATCAAGGGCCGCGCAGTCAAGGCGCGGCTGCTGAAGGACTGAAGGGTACCCGGCTACGCCGCCGTGATGGAAACCACCTGGAACCCCACGCGCGCGCTGCCGACCTTCACCTTCACCTCACCGGCGCCGGCCAGCACCAGCGTCACGAACTTCTCGTGGCTGTTGCCGCGCGTCCAGGGCGAGAACACGCTGGCCCCGCCGTAGAGGCCCGCGCCCCACCCTTCCAGGTGGCCGATCTCCACTTCGGTCGAAGGCGCGACGACTTGCGCCTTGCCGGCATCGACCGTCAGGCGCAGCGGCTCCGCATGCGGCAGCTTCTTGGCGGACGGCAGGCCGAAGCTCGCGAGGTAGCCGCGGTTGGCGATGCGCAGTTCCACCTTGGTGTGCTCGCCGCGCTTTTCCCTGGAGACGACCTCGACGACGATGCGCGGCGCCAGTGAAGCGACGCGCAGGAAGGCGGCGCTCTGGTCGTCGCACGTTTTCGCGAGCTTCTCGTACGGCGGGTTCCAGATGCCCACGCGCGGGTCGAAGCCGCCCACTTCCACCTCGCCCAGTTGCGGGTGCTTCGCCTTGCGCCATTTCCTGAACACGCGCCCGGCGTTGTGCTCCTTGTCGAAGGCGGCGATCTTGCGGATGTCGTCGCGCGTGAGCTTGGAGTAGCGGTCGACGAAGGGCTTCTTGCGCTCCAGTCCCACCTGGTCGAACAGGTCCCACAGCTCCACCACGTACGCGAGGGCGCCCCGCTGGTGGTAGGCGTAGTCGGTCAGGTCGCCCTTGAGCGGCTTGTCGGGCTCGTACAGGAATTCGTGGAAGCCGCTCACCACCGCGTAGCCGGTGAACTTCTTCATCCAGTCCTCGACCTGCTCGTACACGGCGAAGTCGCCCTGGTCCATCTTGCTGTCGGGCTTGTCGCCCAGCGGGCGGATCAGCACGCCGCCGAAGGTGTGCAAATTCAGCCAGCAGAAGATGTTGGGGTGGCGCGTGGTGAACTCCAGCACCGCGCGCGTCTCCGGCGCGCTGCCCGGGTAATGGCCCGCGCCCATCTGCTCGTGGTCGGGCGCCCAGGTGTGCGGGAAGTTGCGGTTGAAGTCGTAGGGGTTGTCCGAAAGGAAGAACGGCGCCGGCACGTGGCGGCCGTCGTAGTTGGCGATCGTGCCTTCGGGGTACAGCTTGAAGAACGTCCCTTCGTCGTCGGGCTGGCGCGCCACCATCACCGGCGGGTCCACGGGCTGGCCGTCGTCGCCGCGCAGCTCGACCAGCTCGCCCTCCGGGTCCTGGATGCGCATGTAGCCGCCCAGGCCGTCGCCGTCGATGTCGGCGCTTTGCCAGTGCGGGTGGCTGCGCGCCACGCGGTCGTCCATGGGCGTGGAGCGCACGTAGCGCGCCTGCTTCAACACCGCCTCGGCGCCGTCGGGCGAGATGCGCGGCACCACGTAGAACAAGGTATCCAGCAGCGATTCGACCATCGGCGCGGCGATGGGTTTGCCGCCCACTTCCTTGCGCCCCAGGTGCAGCCCGATCACGTCTTCGGCGATCGCCAGCGCCACGCTCGTGCCGCACAGCTCCGACGCGTGCATGTTGCCGTCGATCCAGACGGCCGGCCGCTCCTCGTCGGGCTTGCGGCCGATGGTGAGGATGGGGATATCGCGCCCTTCGGAGCTGGTGCCGATGGACCCGAGTCGGACGAAATCGGGGTGCGCCTTGGCCCACGCTTGCAGCTGGGCAAGGAGTTCGGAATGATCGAGGTATTTCTGGCGGAACATGGGTGCGGATTCTGCCTTGTTGCGAAAGGGCCCGTGATGCAGCTCGATCCGATGACGCAAGCCGAATACGACGCGTACATCGCCACGTCCGTGGACAACTACATCCGCGACACGGCACGCGCGTGGGCGCGGCCCCCCGAGGAAGTCGAGGAGCGCGCGAGGAAGGATTTTGCCGAGCTGCTGCCCGACGGCCTGGCGTCGCCCAACCAGCACTTGTTCACCGCGCGGCTGCAAGCCGGCGGGCCCGCGGTGGGCCTGGCGTGGGTCGGAATGAGCGAGCGCCCGTCGGGGCGCGCCGCCTACATCTACGACATCTTCGTGAACGCCGAATCGCGCGGCCAGGGCGTGGGCCGCCGGCTCCTGCAGGCGGTGGAGGCGAAAGCCATCGAGCTGGGCGCCACGCGCATCGGGCTGAACGTGTTCGGCTACAACACCGCCGCGCGGTCGCTGTACGAGAGCGCGGGGTTCCGGGTGGGCGGCATGGGCATGTTCAAGATGCTGGAGCGCCCGTGACAACTAAAACGCGGCTATGCCCGTCTGCGCCCTGCCGAGGATCAGGGCGTGGATGTCATGCGTCCCCTCGTACGTGTTCACCACCTCGAGGTTCACTAGGTGCCGTGCCACGCCGAACTCGTCGCTGATCCCGTTCCCGCCCATCATGTCCCGCGCCGTGCGCGCAATATCGAGCGCCTTCCCGCACGAATTGCGCTTCATGATCGAGGTGATCTCCACCGACGCGGTGCCCTCGTCCTTCATGCGGCCCAGGCGCAGGCAGCCTTGCAGGCCCATGGTGATCTCGGTCTGCATGTCGGCCAGCTTCTTCTGGATCAACTGGTTGGCGGCCAGCGGCTTGCCGAACTGCTTGCGGTCCATCGTGTACTGGCGCGCGCGGTGCCAGCAGTCTTCTGCGGCGCCGAGCGCGCCCCACGCGATGCCGTAACGCGCTGAGTTCAGGCACGTGAACGGGCCTTTCAGGCCGCGTACTTCCGGGAAGGCGTTCTCCTCGGGGCAGAACACCTCGTCCATCACGATCTCGCCGGTGATGCTGGCGCGCAGGCCCACCTTGCCCATGATCTTGGGCGCCGACAGGCCCTTGGCGCCCTTGTCCAGCACGAAGCCGCGGATGGCGCCCTCGTCGTCCTTGGCCCACACCACGAACACGTCGGCGATGGGGCTGTTGGTGATCCACATCTTGCTGCCGGTCAGCTTGTAGCCGCCGTCGACCTTCTTCGCGCGCGTGATCATGCTGCCGGGGTCGGAGCCGTGGTTGGGCTCGGTCAGGCCGAAGCACCCGATCCACTCGCCGGTGGCCAGCTTGGGCAGGTATTTCTTCTTGGTCGCCTCGTTGCCGAACTCGTTGATCGGCACCATCACCAGCGAGCTCTGCACGCTCATCATCGAGCGGTAGCCGGAATCCACGCGCTCGATCTCGCGCGCCACCACGCCGTAGCACACGTAGTTCAGGCCCGCGCCGCCGTACTGCTCGGGGATCGTCGAGCCGAGCAGGCCCAGCTCGCCCATCTCGCGGAAGATCTTCGGGTCCGTGCTTTCGTTGCGGAAGGCCTCGAGCACGCGCGGCGCCAGGCGCTCCTGCGCATAGGCTTGCGCGGCGTCTTTCACGGCGCGTTCGTCGTCGGTGAGTTGCTGCTCCAGCAGCAGCGGGTCGGCCCAGTTGAACGATGCTTTGGCGGCCATGGGGGGATCTCCTTGGGGAACTTGGAGTTTAGTCTTTGCGGGGCGCGGGCAGCACGCGGAAAGCCGCGCAGCCCAGCACCAGTGACAGTGCGATGGCGCCCAGCACGGCGGCATACGGGTCGACCTTGAACGCACCGGCGGCGGATGCGACGCCGCCCGTGAACCACTGCATCACCGCCACGCCGAGGAAGAGCGCCATCGTGAAGACGGCCATCGCGCGGCCCGTCATGTGCGGCGGGTAGGCCGAGCGCACGTCGGCGTACTGCAGGCTGCCGAAGCCCGACATCAGCCCGATGGCCAGGGCCAGCACCACTTCGATGGCCGCGTGCGGGCTCACGGCCATCACGGCGAAGCAGGCGGCATTGATCAGGGCGAACCGCATGATCCAGCTGCGGCGGCGTGCTTCGCCCGGGTCGAGCCGGCCGAAGAGCGGCGCGGCGATCATGCCGGTGACAGAGATCGCGATGGCCACGTTGCCGGTCTGCACCAGGCTGAACGCGTGGCGGTCGATGAGCATCGGCCCCAGCCAGAGGCCGCGCAGCGTCATGAAGGACGAATAGGTCGTGAGCGCCAGCAGGAAGATGCCCGCGGTGTGCGGCAGGCGGAACAGCTCGCCGTAGCCGCGCAGCGCGGCGCCCACGTCGAGCTTCTGGCGCTGGGTGGCGCTGCCGTCGTCGCGCACCAGCGTGAAGATCGCCAGCCACGCGCCGGCCGCCAGCACCGCCAGCGCGACGAAACCCCAGCGCCACGAGAAGGCTTCGATCACCCACGCGAGCGGCGTGCCGGTGAGCAGCAAGCCGACGGAGCCTATGCCCAGCGCCGCGCCGTTGACGGCCGCGAAGCGCTCGATGGGGAAGCGGCGCGAGACGAATACCGTGCAGACCAGGAAGGCCGGCGCGCAGCCGATGCCGATGAGGATCTGGCCGACGATCAGCATCGCGTAGTTCGGCGCGGTGGCGGCCACCAGCGCACCCACGATGGCCAGCGGGAACACGGTGACGATGGTCTTGCGCGGCCCGTACACGTCGATGCCCATGCCCATGAACAGCTGCAGGCCCGCGAACGAGAAGTGGAAGGCCGCCGCGAACAGGCCCAGCTGCTGCTTCGTGAGGTCGAAATCGTGCGTCAGCGCCGGCGCCATGATGGCCGCCGCCGTGCGGAAGGCCTGGCTCAAGGCGAAGCCGCCGATGAGCACCAGCAGCATCGTCCAGGCGGTGCGGGAACCTGGCGAGTCGTTCACTCCGGCAGCATAGCCGTCGCTTCGATCTCGACCTTGGCGCGGTCCTCGATCAGCGCCTTCACTTCCACGGCGGTCATCGCGATGTCATAGCAGCCGACGATTTCGCGGAACGCCTTGCCGATGTCCTTGGCCGCCGCCAGGTACTCGCGCTTGTCGGTGACGTACCAGGTCATGCGCACGATGTGCTCGGGCTTGCCGCCGGCTTCCTTCAGCACGGCGGCAATGTTGGAGAGTGCCTGGCGCGCCTGGGCGGCGAAGTCGTCGCTGGGGAACCGCTCGTTGGCGTCCCAGCCGATCATGCCGGCGATGAAGAGCATGCGGCCCCTGGCGACGACGCCGTTCGCGTAGCCCTTGGGCCTGGGCCAGCCGGCCGGGAGGATCGCTTGGTGCGTCATGCCTTCATTTCCTTCAACAGCTCGCGGCCGATGATCAGTTGCTGCACCTCGCTGGCGCCTTCGTAGATGCGCAGCGGGCGGATCTCGCGGTACAGGCGCTCGACCACCTGCTCGCTTTGCACGCCCATGCCGCCGAAGATCTGCACGGCGGCGTCGATGACCTGCTGCGCGCCTTCGGTGGCGGCGAGCTTGGCCATCGCGGCTTCCTTGGTCACGCCCTTGCCCTGGTCGCGCTGCCACGCGGCGCGGTAGACCAGCAGCGCGGCGCTGTCGATGGTGGTGGCCATCTGCGCCAGCTTGGCTTGCGTCAGCTGGAAGTCGGCCAGCGTGCCGTTGAACATCTTGCGCGTGGCGGCGCGGTGCAAGGCTTCGTCGAGCGCGCGGCGCGCGAAGCCCAGGGCAGCCGCGGCGACGGAGGTACGGAACACGTCCAGCGTGCGCATCGCCACCTTGAAGCCCTCGCCCGCCGCGCCGATGCGGTTGGCAAGCGGCACGCGGCAATTGCCGAACGCGAGGCGCGCCAGCGGGTGCGGCGCGATCACGTCGATGCGTTCGGCGATCTCGAAACCCGGTGCGTCCTTGTCGACGATGAAAGCGGAAATGCCGCGCGCGCCCGGCGCCTCGCCCGTGCGGCAGAACACGACGTAGAAGTCGGCGATGCCGCCGTTGGAGATCCAGGTTTTCTCGCCGTTCAGGATCGCCTGGTCGCCCTCGATGCGCGCGGAGCACTGCATCGCCGCGACGTCGGAGCCCGCGTCGGGCTCGGAGAGCGCGAAGGCCGCGATGGCTTCGCCTTTCGCCACGCGCGGCAGGTACTTCTGCTTCTGCTCCGGTGTGCCTTGCAGCGTGATCGCCCCGCTGCCCAGGCCTTGCATCGCAAACGCGAAATCGGCCAGTCCGTTGTGGCGCGCCAGCGTTTCGCGGATCAGGCAGATGGCGCGGGTGTCGATCTTCTCGCCGGTGGCGTGCTGCACCCAGCCCGCTGCGCCCAGCTTGCGGACCAGGGTGCGGCACTCGGTGTCGACGTCGGCGCTGTGGTGGTCGGCCACGTTTTGCGCCGCCCACGCGTCGAGCTCGCGCGCCAGCTGGCGGTGCCGATCTTCGAAGAACGGCCAGTCCAGGTAACTGGTGTCGGCCATGTCAGTTGCCTTCGAACTTCGGCTTCTGCTTGGCGACGAAGGCTTCGTACGCGCGCGTGAAGTCCTGCGTCAGCATGCACAGGGCCTGCGCCTGCGCCTCGGCTTCGATGGCCTGCTCGATCGTCATGGCCCACTCCTGGTGGAGCATGGTCTTGGTGATGCCGTTCGCGAACGTCGGGCCTTCGCACAGCGACGCCGCGAGCTTCTTCGCCTCGGCGGCCAGTTCCTCGGGCGCGCACAGGCGGTTGAAGAAGCCCCAGCGCTCGCCCTCTTCGCCCGACATCGAGCGGCCGGTGTAGAGCAATTCACTGGCGCGGCCCTGGCCGATGATGCGTGGCAGGATGGCGCACGCGCCCATGTCGCAGCCGGCCAGGCCCACGCGGTTGAACAGGAAGGCCGTCTTGCTGCGCGCGGTGCCGATGCGCAGGTCGGATGACATCGCGACGATGGCGCCCGCGCCGGCGCAGACGCCGTCGATGGCCGCGACGATCGGTTGCGGGCAGGCGCGCATGGCCTTGACCAGGTCGCCCGTCATGCGGGTGAACATCAGCAGCTCCGGCGCCTTCAGCTTCACCAGCGGCCCGATGATCTCGTGCACGTCACCGCCCGAGCAGAAGTTGCCGCCTTCGCCCATGACCACGACCGCATGCACGTCGGTGGCGTACTTCAGTTGCCCGAACAGGTCGCGCAGCTCGGCGTACGAATCGAAGGTCAGCGGGTTCTTGCGCTCGGGGCGGTTGAGGGTGATCGTGGCCACCGCGCCATCGACCTCCCACTTGAAGTGCTTGGCCTTGTAGCCCGCGAGCTGCTTGCGGTTGCCCGCTGCCAGCGCGGGATCGACGCGTTCAGTTGAATCGCTCATTGGCTGCCTCCGCGGCTTGCGCCGCCATCTGTTTCTCGCGCTCGATGTTGCGCTCGAGCTGATTCTTGCCGGACAGGTACTGCACGGGCCAGCCCAGGTCGTGGTAGCCGATCTTCGCGGCTTCGAGCAAGGTCCACTGCGGGTTGGCCAGGTGCGGCCGGGCGATGGCGCACAGGTCGGCACGTCCGGCGGCGATGATGCTGTTCACGTGGTCGGCTTCCGAGATCGCGCCGACGGCGATGGTCGCGATGCCGGCCTCGTTGCGGATGCGGTCGGCAAAGGGCGTCTGGTACATGCGCCCGTACACCGGCTTCTGCGCCTTGCTCACCTGGCCCGACGAGCAGTCGATCATGTCGGCGCCGGCGGCCTTGAACATGCGGCCGATCTCCACCGCGTCGTCGGGCGTGATGCCGCCTTCCACCCAGTCGTGCGCGGAGATGCGCACCGACATCGGCAGGTCCTTCGGCCACGCGGCCCGCATCGCCTTGAAGACTTCGAGCGGGTAGCGCAAGCGGTTGGCCAGCGACCCGCCGTATTCGTCGGTTCGCTGGTTCGTCAGCGGCGAGATGAAGCTGGAAAGCAGGTAGCCGTGCGCGCAGTGCAGCTCCAGCCAGTCGAAGCCGGCCTCGGCGGCATAGCGCGTGGAGCGCACGAAGTCGTCCCGCACGCGGTCCATGTCGGCGCGCGTCATGGGTTTGGACCAGTCGCTCACGCCGTCGATGTACTGCTCGGGCGAAGCCGAGATCAGTGGCCAGTTGCCCGATTCCAGCGGCTGGTCCTCGCCTTCCCACGGCACGCGGGTCGAGCCCTTGGGGCCCGCGTGACCGAGCTGCATGCCGATCATGGCGTCGGACCACTGGTGCACGTAGTCGACGATGCGCTTGAAGCCATCGCGCTGCTGCTCGTTCCACAGCCCCGGGCAGCCGGGCGTGATGCGCGCGTCGGGCGTGGGGCAGGTCATCTCCACGAACACCAGCCCCGCGCCACCCATCGCCCGCGAGCCCAGGTGGACCAGGTGGTAGTCGCCGGGCAGGCCGTCCACGCACGAGTACTGCGCCATCGGCGAGACCACGACGCGGTTCTTCAGCGTGACGCTACGCACGGTGTACGGCGTGAACATCGGCGGAATCGGCTGGCGCACCGGGGCGCGGTTGACGCCCGACCGCAAGGCGATCCAGTCCTCGTACTGCTCCACGTAGCCCTTGTCGCGCAGGCGCAGGTTCTCGTGGCTGATGCGCTGGCTGCGCGTGAGCAGCGAGTAGGCGAACTGCTCCGGCGGCAGGTTGACGTAGCGCGAGACGTTTTCGAACCACTCGGTGGAGTTGCGCGCGGCGTTCTGGATCTTGAGCACCTCGATGCTGCGCACGGCCTCGTAGTCGGCCAGCGCCTGCGGCAGGTCACCGGGGCTGCGGCCTATGCAGCGCGCGAGCTCGATCGAATCCTCCAGCGCCAGCTTCGTGCCCGAACCCACGGAGAAATGGGCCGTGTGCGCGGCATCGCCCATCAGCACCACCGGCGCGCGGCCGTTGTGGTGCACCCAGGTCTTGCACACCACGCGCGGGAAGCGGATCCACTGCGCCGAGCCGCGCAGGTGCGATGCGTTCGACATCAGCGGGTTGCCGTCCAGGTACCTGGCGAAGAGCTTCTCGCAGAACGCGATGCCCTCCTCCTTCTCCATCTTGTCGATGCCCGCCTTCAGCCACACGTCTTCCGGCGCCTCGACGATGAAGGTGGAGGTGTCGCCGTCGAACTGGTAGGCGTGCGCCTGGAACCAGCCGTGCCCGGTTTCCTCGAAGGCGAAGGTGAACGCCTCGAACTTCTTGTGCGTGCCCAGCCAGACGAAGCGGCACTTGCGCAGGTCCACGTCGGGCTGGTAGGTGGCGGCGTACTTGTTGCGGATGCGGCTGTTCAGGCCGTCGCTGGCGATGATGAGGTCGGCGTCGGAGTACTGCTCGTCGCCCTGCACGTCGGTCTCGAACACCAGCTTCACGCCCAGTTCCTCGCAGCGGCGCTGCAGGATATTCAGCAGGCGCTTGCGGCCGATGCCGCAGAAGCCATGGCCACCGGAGCGCACCTTGTGGCCGCGGATGTTGACCTCGATGTCGTCCCAGTGGTTGAAGGCGCCGAGGATCTCGGCCGCCGTCTGCGGGTCGGCGGCCTGCAGGTTGCCCAGCGTCTGGTCGGAGAAGACGACGCCCCAGCCGAAGGTGTCGTAGGGGCGGTTGCGCTCGACGACGGTGATGTCGTGCGCGGGGTCCTGCTTCTTCATCAGGAGCGCGAAGTACAGCCCCGCGGGGCCGCCGCCGATGCAGACGATCTTCATGGATGGCTCCTGGGCGCTGGCGCGATTGGCGATGCCTCGATATTTTAAGTTTAAAGCAATTCGGCCGCCCGCGCCACCTCCTCGTCGGCGAGGGCCATGACGTCGTGCGGGTCCGAGTCGCGCAACTTGTGGTCGCTCCAGACCCGCCGCCAGCGCCGGGCGCCGGGCAGCCCGTTGCGCAGGCCCAGCATGTGGCGCGCGATGTTGGGCCAGGGCGTGCCGTGCAGCTTCTTCTCGCGGGCCATGTAGTCGCACATGGCCATCTCCACCGTCTCGCGCGAGATGTCGCGCTGCGGCTCGCCGAAGTACGCGGCGTCCCATGTCGAAAGCCACCAGGGGTTGTGGTACGCCTCGCGGCCGATCATCGCGCCGTCGACGTGCGCCAGTGCCTCGCTCACCTGCTCGGGCGCGGCGATCCCGCCATTGAGCGCGAAGGTCAGGTGCGGAAAGTCGCGCTTGAGCCGGTGCACGAAGTCGTAGCGCAGGGGGGGCACCTCGCGGTTCTCCTTGGGCGACAGGCCCTTGAGCCACGCGTTGCGGGCATGCACGAAGAACACGCCGCAGCCGGCCTGGCTGACCGCGCCGACGAAGTCGCGCACGAAGTCGTAGCTCTCCACCTTGTCGATGCCGATGCGGTGCTTGACGGTGACCGGGATGCCGACGGCGTCGACCATCGCCTTCACGCAATCGGCCACGAGCTGCGGCTCGGCCATCAGGCACGCGCCGAACGAGCCGCGCTGCACGCGCTCGCTGGGGCAGCCGCAATTGAGGTTGACCTCGTCGTACCCCCACTGCTCGGCGAGCTTCGCGCACTGGGCGAGCTCGGCCGTGTCGCTGCCGCCGAGCTGCAGCGCGACCGGATGCTCTTCCTTGTTGAAGTCCAGGTGGCGCGGAATGTCGCCATGCAGGAGCGCCCCGGTGGTGACCATCTCCGTGTACAGGAAGGCGCGGCGCGTGAGCAGGCGGTGGAAGAACCGGCAGTGGCGGTCGGTCCAGTCCATCATCGGCGCGACGCTCATGCGCCACGGGCTCAAGGTCTTGTCCTCATCCTTCACCCCATGGACTTTAGCCGCATCGGCAGGACGGGCGTTCCGCCGACAGACAGCCGCCATGCCTGAGCCGACATTGGAGAGTGCGGCGCTGCCGCATCGCACGGAAGGAGAAACACGATGAAGGCCTTTGCCCCCGACTCGAAGATGTACACGCTGCTGGGTGGCGTGTTCTACCCCACCGGGCACATCTTCATCATGTACCCGACCGCCGAGGAAGCCAACGATGCCGAGCGCCGCCTCCTCGATGCCGGCTTCAGCGGCGATTCGATCTCGCTGCTCACGCCGGATGACATCCACACCAAGATCGCCTCGGCGGTGATCGACAACGACCACATGCCGTCGGCGGGCACGGAAGCGGCAACGGCGCGCCACTACGAAGAGCTGGCGCGCGAAGGCCATCACGCGATCCTCGTCCCGGTGCCCAAGGCCAAGGATGCGGAACTTGCCGTGGCGGCGCTGAAGGGCACGAACATCTCGTACGCCCAGCGCTACCGCCTCCTCGTGATCGAGGACATCGTCGGCCAGGCCAACGAAAAGAACTAGGCCCGCGCGCTCAGCGCTCGGCCGGCCGGGTGGACTCGCGCAGGACCCCGCCCCCGCTCACGCTTCCGCTGGCGGCGCCGGGTTGCATCCGCAGGACGCAGTCCTGGCGGTCGTCCGCGGGCAGCGCGTTGCAGCGCGCGACCCCGTTTTGCGCAAGGTCGCCCGTGGACAGGTTGCCGCGCCGCGCTTCCTGCAAGGCCGCGGCCGCCTCGCGCAGGCAGGTGGCGCGATCCTGGCTGGACGCGCCACTGAGGCAGTCGGCCCGCTCCTGCTGGTAGCGCAGTTGCGCCGGCGACGGCTTGGCGGCGAACGCCCCCGACGTTGACAGCAGCGCTGCCGCCCCCGCGCACAGGATCGCGGCGGTTGGAGTGCGGATCATCGCGGCCTACTTGACGCGCATGTCGTTGGCGACGGAAGTGACCCCGCCCACGGCTTGCGCGACTTGCACGGCACGGACGACGCTCGCGCGGTCGTGGACGAACCCGCTCAGCTGCACGCGGCCCTTGAACGTCTCGACGTTGATCTCGGCGGACTTGAGCATGGGGTCGTTGAAGATCGCGGCCTTCACCTTCGTGGTGAGGACCGTGTCGTCCACGTATTGCCCGGTGCTTTCGTGCTTCTGCGTGGATGCGCAGCCCGCCACGGCGGTGAGGAGGACGGCGGCGAAGATGACGGAGACGGAGCTGAATCGGTTCATGGAATTCCAGTGGGTTGTTTTGGGGACCCCCGGGCGCTGCTGCGGCCGGGGCGATGACATGCGAGTCAACAACCGGCAGGTTGCGCCCACGGCGCCGGGTTGTCTATGTGCTGCCGCACGCAAATCCGCGTGAATAGTGTTGCGCAGCAACGGCGCCTGTAGGACAAGGCGCCTTCATCGCGTACGCGACCCTGTTACGTCCGACGTCGTACAGATCGACGAGCATGCCTGGCCCCAAGCTCTGCTGTTCATGGCGAATGGCTCCCAAGGCGTCACGCCCAACTGAATGGAAATTCGATGAACAGACTCAAGAGCATTCGGCCGTGGCTCACGGCACTCCTGGTAGGCGCGCTGGTCGCCTGCGGCGGCGGGGGCCGCGACAAGGTCCTGGGCTTCGACGGGCCGGCTGCGCCGCCTCCCGTCCCGCCGACGGTGACCGCCGTGGCACCGGTCAACAACGCCACCGGCGTTCCCACCAACAACACCATCATCACCGCCGCATTCAGCGAGCCGATGGCCCCGATCACCGGCACCGCGAGCTTCACCGTGACCTGCGCCGCACCCTGCGTGAATCCCGCCGGGACCGTGACGCTCGACAGCACCGGCCGCATCGCGACATTCGCGCTGCCCGCCGGCGCAGCGCTTGCTGCCGGCACCACCTACACCGCCACCGTGACCGGCGCCAAGAGCGCGGCCTCCGGCCTGGCGCTTGCGGTGCCTTATGTCTGGCAGTTCACGACGGGTGTCGTCGCCGACACCACCCGCCCGAGCGTGGTGCTGACAGTGCCCGCGACAACCAGCCCCGGCCCGACCGCAGGCGTTGCGACGAACACCGCGATCAGCGCGCTGTTCAGCGAAGACATGGCTGCGGCCTCGCTTTCGGCCAGCACGTTCACGCTCACCTGCGCCGCGCCTTGCACGTCACCGGCAGGAACGGTGTCTTACTCCGTCGGTAACCGCACCGCCGTGTTCACGCCGGCAGCCGCGCTCGCAGCGAGCACCACCTACGTCGCAACGATCACCACGGGTGCCACCGACCTCGCGGGCAACGCGCTCGCCGGCAACCAGGCCGCCCTGCCCGCCGCCAGCAACCATGTCTGGTCGTTCACCACGGCCGCGGGCCCGATTGCCGCGACGAACGTCTCCGTAGCCTCCACCAACCCGGTTGCCGGCGCCACGACGGTCTGCACCAACGCCACCGTGAACGCCACCTTCGCCGTGCCCTCGGGCCTGCGGATGGACCCGAACTCGATCAACTCGGCCGTCTTCACCGTCAGCGGTGCGGCACCCGTGGTCGCTTCGTCGGTCGTGCTGGACGCCGCCACCGGGCGAATCGCAACGTTCACGCCCGCGGCCCCGCTCGTGGCCGGCACGCAGTACACGGCCCGCATCAAGGGCGGTGCGACCGGCGCCGTGGACCTCGCGGTCCCCGCCAACACCCTGCTCGCCGACGCGACATGGAACTTCACCGCGGTGAATTGCGCCGCTCCCCCGCCGCCGTCCGTGGCGCTCGGTTCCTCGTCGCTGTTCGGCGCATTCGGCGGCTCGGCCGGCGTGACCAACCAGGGCCTGAACACCGTGATCAACGGCAACCTCGGCACCACCGCCGTGTCCACGGCCGTCACCGGCTTCCATGACGCCGGCCCCGGCTGCACGTACATCGAGACCGGGCTGAACGTCGGCACCGTCAACGGCCTGATCTACACCGCGCCGCCCCCGCCGACCATTGCCTGCCCGAACGAAGGAACGGCCACGACGTTCGCGATCGCAACGCAGGCACGCGCCGACGCACTGGCCGCCTACAACGCGCTGGTCGCGATGCCGGGTGGGCCGGATCCGGGCGCGGGCAACCTCGCCAACAAGACGCTCGCACCCGGCGTGTACACCGCAGCCGCAGGCAGCTTCATGATCCAGGGCGGCAACCTGACGCTCGATGCGCAAGGCGATGCCAACGCGGTCTGGGTCTTCCAGATGGCGACGACCCTGACGGTGGGCGGCCCCGGCGCTGCGGCACCGGCCAGCATCATCATGGCCAACGGCGCGCAGGCCAAGAACGTGTACTGGCAAGTGGGCTCCGCCGCAACGATCAACGCCGCGGGTGGCGGGACGTTCTACGGCACCGTGATCTCGCAGGCCGGCGCGGCGATCTCGACGCCCGGCAACGTGGCCCTGGTCACCATCAACGGCCGCGTGCTGTCGCTGGGCGCCTCCGTCACGATGGTCAACACCGTCATCAACGTGCCGGCTCCCTGAGCGCCCGCCCGAACATTCCTCGAAAGCAGAACATGAAATTCCCAATGACTTCGGTGGCGCTCGGCGTTGCCGCACTCGCGGCACTGGCCTCGCCCCTGGCCCTCGCGCAGGACTCGGGCTGGTATGCGGGCGGCAACGTCGGCCGCGCCGCGGTGAGCATCGACGACGACCGCATCACCCAGGGCCTGGCCGGCCAAGGCCTGGCCACCACGTCGATCGACGACCACGACCGCCAAACGGCGTTCAAGGTCTTCGGCGGCTACCAGTTCAACCGGAGCGTCGCGCTGGAAGGCGGCTACTTCGACCTGGGCCGCTTCGGCTACTCGGCGCACACGGCGCCCACGGGCACCCTGAACGGCAACATGCAGCTGCGTGGCCTGAACCTCGACCTGGTCGGCACGTTCCCGCTGGTGGGGAACCTGTCCGCCCTCGGCCGGGTCGGCGTCACGTCGACCCGCGCCCGCGACAATTTCAGTGCCAGCGGCGCGGCGTCCGTGCCGTATGCGAGCAGCAGCGCGAGCCAGCGCAGCACCGACATCAAGCTCGGCGCGGGGCTGGCCTACGCCTTCACGCCGTCGCTGTCGATGCGGGTCGAGCTGGAGCGCTACCGCTTCAAGGACGGCGTGGGCAACCGCGGCAACGCGGACGTGGCCTCGCTCGGCCTTGTCTACCTGTTCGGCGTGCAGCCCCGGCGCGTGAACGTGGCCGCGGCTCCGGCGGTGGTCGCGCCGCCACCGCCGCCGCCGCCCGCGGCAGTCGTTGCACCGCCGCCGCCGCCCCGGCCCGCACCGCCTCCGGCGCCCACGCGCGTGTCCCTGTCGGCCGACGCGTTGTTCGACTTCGACCGCTCGACGATCAAGGACACCGGACGCGTGGAGCTCGACAAGTTCGCGGCCCAATTGCGCGGCATGCAGTACGACAGCGTGCAGGTCACCGGCAACACCGACCGGCTGGGCGGACACGACTACAACCAGAAGCTGTCAGAGCGCCGCGCACAGGCCGTGCGCGAGTACCTGGTCCAGGCCGGCGTTGCCTCCGCGAAAATCTCCGCTCGCGGTGTCGACGGCTCCAACCCGCTCACGGGCGGCCAGTGCAAGGGCAACAAGCCTTCGCCCGCGCTGATCGCCTGCCTGCAGCCGGACCGGCGTGTCGACGTGGAAGTGTCTGGAAGCCGGTAAGCGACGGAATTGAAAAGGCCCGCGCGAGCGGGCCTTTTTCTTGCGGGCGCCGGCGGCGCCTTCAGTGCATGTGCAGGCCGCCGTTCACGGAGAAGTCCGCGCCGGTGGCGTAGCCGCCTTCGTCCGAAGCCAGCCACGCGATGATCGACGCGATCTCGCTCGGCTCGCCCAGGCGCTTGACCGGCACCGTGCTCACGATCTTCTCGAGCACGTCGGGGCGGATCGCCTTGACCATGTCGGTGCCGATGTAGCCGGGGCTCACGGTGTTGACCGTCACGCCCTTGTTCGCGAGCTCCTGCGCCAGCGCCATCGTGAAGCCGTGCATGCCCGCCTTGGCCGCCGAGTAGTTCGTCTGGCCGGCCTGGCCCTTCTCGCCGTTCACCGAGCTGATGTTGATGATGCGGCCGAAGCCCCGCTCCACCATGTCGCCCACGACCTGCTTGGTCACGTTGAACATGGAGTTGAGGTTGGTCTCGATCACCGCGTCCCAGTCCTCGCGCGACATCTTGAGGAACATGCGGTCGCGCGTGATGCCGGCGTTGTTCACCAGCACTTCGATGGCGCCGTGTTCGGCCTTGGCCTTGCCGAAGGCTTCCACCGTCGATTCCCAGCTGCCGACGTTGCCGACGGACGCGTAGAACGTGTAGCCCAGTTGCTTCTGCTCCTCCAGCCACTTCGCGTGGTCACGCGTGGGGCCGCAGCCGGCGATGACCGTGAAGCCGTCCTTGTGCAGGCGCTGGCAGATGGCGGTGCCGATGCCGCCCATGCCACCGGTGACGTATGCGACTCTCTTCTGGCTCATCGTTGTTCTCCTGTGATGGGTTTCATTCTTGTACTCCGATCAGACGCGCTCGACGGCGAGGGAAACCCCCATGCCGCCCCCAATGCAGAGGGCCGCGACGCCCTTCTTCGCTTCACGCCGTTGCATCTCATGCAGGAGCGTCACCAGGATGCGCGCGCCCGACGCACCGATGGGGTGCCCGATGGCGATCGCGCCGCCGTTGACGTTGACCTTGGCCGGGTCGACGCCCAGCTCCTTGTTGACGGCGCACGCTTGGGCGGCGAAGGCTTCGTTGAGCTCGAACAGGTTGACGTCGCCCACGCTCCAGCCGGCGCGCTCCAGCGCCTTCTTCGTCGCCGGCACCGGTCCCATGCCCATCGTGGCGGGGTCCAGGCCGCTGGTGCCGAAGGCGGCGATGCGCGCGAGGGGCTTGAGGCCCAGCTCGGCGGCCTTCTTCGCGCTCATCAGCACGAGCGCGGCAGCGCCGTCGTTGATGCCGGACGCGTTGCCGGCCGTCACGGTGCCCGCCTTGTCGAACGCGGGACGCAGGCCCGACAGCGCTTCGGCGCTGGTCTTCTTGTTGATGAACTCATCGTCGGCGAAGACGATGGGGTCGCCCTTCTTCTGCGGGATGGTCACGGCGACGATCTCGTCCTTGAACTTGCCGGCGGCCTGCGCGGCGGCGGCCTTGGTCTGGCTGCCCAGCGCCAGCTCGTCCTGCTTGGCACGCGAAATGTCGTGCTGCTTGGCGACGTTCTCGGCGGTCACGCCCATGTGGTACTGGTTGTACACGTCCCACAGGCCGTCGACGATCATCGTGTCCTGCATCTTCCAGTCGCCCATGCGCTGGCCGTCGCGCGAGCCCTGCAGCACGTGCGGCGCGGCGCTCATGTTCTCCTGGCCGCCGGCCACCACGATCTCGCTGTCGCCCCAGGCGATGGCTTGCGCGGCGAGCATCACGGCCTTCAGGCCCGAGCCGCACACCGCATTGATCGTCAGCGCCGGCACTTCCTTCGGCAGGCCCGCCTTCAGCGACGCCTGGCGCGCGGGGTTCTGGCCCGCGCCGGCCGCCAGCACCTGGCCCATGATCACCTCGCCCACCTGCTCGGGCTTGACCTTGGCGCGCGCGAGCGCTTCCTTGATCACGATGGCGCCCAGCTCGGTCGCCGGGATCTTGGCGAGCGAGCCGCCGAACTTGCCGACCGCGGTGCGGACGGCGGAAACGATGACGATGTCGGTGTCTTTCATGGGGTCTCCTTAGGCTTTCGCCTTCACATATCTACCGGGTGCCGGCTCGATGGCCTTGTACTTCGTGCCCTTGCCGAATGTCTTGGGTGCAGCGATCTGCTTGCCCGCGTGCGGCTTGAGCCACGCGGCCCAGTCCGTCCACCAGCTGCCGGGGTGCTCCTTGGCGCCGGCCGTCCATTCCTCATGCGACTTCGGCAGCTTGTCGTTGGTCCAGTACGAGCGCTTCTTCTTCGCGGGCGGGTTGATCACGCCGGCGATGTGGCCCGAGGCGCCCATCACGAAACGCTTCTTGCCGGGCAGCACCTGCGTGGAGGCGTACGCGCCGCCGATCGGCACGATGTGGTCCTCGCGCGAGCCGTAGATGTACACGGGGATGTCGAGCTTCTTCAGGTCGACCTTCTCGCCGCACACGGTGAGCCTGTTCGACTTGACCAGGTTGTTCTCGAGGTACATGTTGCGGATGTACCAGGTGTACATCGGGCCCGGCAGGTTGGTCGAGTCGCTGTTCCAGTACAGCAGGTCGAACGGCGGCGGCGTCTCGCCCTTGAGGTAGTTGCCCACGACGTAGTTCCACACCAGGTCGTTCGGGCGCAGGAAGCTGAAGGTGGACGCGAGTTCCTGCCCCTTGAGCAGGCCCTTCTTGCCCATCTGCATCTCGCGGAACTTCACCATGCCCTCGTCGATGAAGACGTCGAGCACGCCCGACTCCTTGAAGTCCAGCAGCGTGGTGAGGAAAGTGGCCGAAGCGACGGGCTTCTCGCCGCGCGCCGCCAGCACCGCCAGCGACGTGCCGAGGATGGTGCCGCCGACGCAGAAGCCGAGCGCGTTGATCTGCTTGGCGCCGGAAATCTCTTTCACGACGCGGATGGCCTCGATCGGGCCGTCGCCGACGTAGTCGTCCCAGGTCTTCTCCTGCAGCGTGTCGTCGGGGTTGCGCCAGCTCATGACGAACGTGCGGTGGCCCTGCTCCACGAGGAAGCGCACCAGCGAGTTGTCCGGCTGCAGGTCGAGGATATAAAACTTGTTGATGCAAGGCGGCACCACGAGGAAAGGCTTCTCGTGCACCTGCTTCGTGAGCGGCTTGTATTCGACCAGCTGGAACAGCTCGTTTTCCCAGACGACCGCGCCTTCGGTGGTGGCGACGTTCTTGCCGACTTCGAACACGCTCTCGTCGGTCATCGACACGTGGCCTTGCTGGATGTCGGCCAGCAGGTTCTGGATGCCCTTGGCGATGCTCTCGCCGTTGGTCTCCAGCGCCTTCTTCTGCGCTTCGGCGTTCAGCGCCAGGTAGTTGCTGGGCGCTGAGGCGGCCATCCACTGCTCCACCGCGAAGCGCAGGCGGGCCTTGGTCTTCGTATCGGTCTTGGCGGCTTCGACCATGCCGAGCAGCGTGCGGGCGTTCAGCAAATACACCGCAGCGGAGTACGAAGCGACGGGGTTCTGCGTCCACGCATCGGCCGCGAAGCGCCTGTCCTTCTTCGCGAGGTCGGGCAGCAGGCTGGCGTTCCACAGCTGCGCGGCCTCTTCGACGTACGCGCGCTGGAGTGCTTCGAGTTTCTGGGGGTCGAACGTGAGCTGGGGCACGTCGGGCAGCTGGGGCAGCTTCGGCATGGCGGCGCCCTGCGCGAGTCCGCCGAACGACTGCATGGCTTGCGACCACTGCTTGCCCATGTCTCCCCAATCCGGCAGAGAATTCATGTTGTCTTGTCTCCTGGTCCCGTGTTTTTGTTCGGGTTAACCCGAAGTATCCCAGCTTTCATGTTGCAGCGCAACATGAGTAGTACCCACAATGCCTGTCGTCCTCCTGGTCATCGTCGGTTGGCTCTATGTCGCCCTCATGATGTCGCTCGCCGAAGCCACGCACTCCAACGGCTCGGTGATCGGCGGCATCTTCACCTTTGTACTCTATGGCGTGGCTCCCGTGGCGCTCGTCGGCTACATCTTGTTGACGCCCGCGCGCAAGCGCGCCCTCAAGGCCCGCGAGAAGGCTGAGCTAGGCCAGCCAGACGACGGCGGCGAAACGCCCGCTGACCCGGTCGCGCCGGTGCGAAAAGAACCTTGAGGGGTTGGCGACGGTGCACCAGGCGCGGGTGCCGTCGTTGCCGTGGATGCGCGAGACGCCCATGGCGTGAAGGCGCCTGCGCGTCAAGGCCGGGAGATCGGCAAGCCACTTGCCTTCACGGTAGGGCTGGAAGTGCTGCGCGTCTTGCGGGTCGCGCGCCGCAAAGGCGGCCCGCACCTCGTCGCCGACTTCGAAAGCTTCCGGGCCGATGCAAGGGCCCAGCCATGCGACGAGCGATGCGGGCGCGACGCCCATCGCCTTCACCGTCGCTTCGACCACGCCTTCGCATGCGCCGCGCCAGCCCGCATGGGCGGCGCCGACGATCGAGCCGTCCTCAGCGGCGAGAAGCACCGGCAGGCAATCGGCGACCATGATCGTGCACGCGACCTGCTGGTGCGACGTGAAGCAGCCGTCGGCCCGCAGGCCGTCGCGCGCATCGGCATCGAGCCTGGCAACACCGACGCCATGCACCTGCTCCATGTACACCGGCCGCGCGCCCATCGCTTCGGCCACGATCGCGCGGTTGCGGGCAACGCGCTGCGGCTCGTCGCCGACGTGGTCGCCCAGGTTGAGGCTGTCGTACGGCCCTTGCGAGACGCCGCCCGTGCGCGTGGTGCACACGGCGCGCACGTTCGCCGGCACGGGCCAGTCCGGCGTGAGCAGGTCCATCACTTCTCGAAGTCGGGGCAGCTCGAAGGCTGCGCCTTCTGGAACGCGGGGTGCTCCATGCACGCGTTGAACACCGCCATCGTGCGCGGCAAGCCGTCCTCCGGCGTGTTCACGCGGCGGCCGTTGAAGATCTGCGGCACCAGGCAGCAGTCGGCCATGGTCGGCGTATCGCCGTAGCTGAATTTCGATTCCGGCAGGCGCGCCAGTTCGCGCTCGTAGGCTTCGAGGCCGGTGCGCACCCAGTGGCGGTACCAGTCGTTCTTCGCCTCTTCCTCCACCTTCAATTCGCGTACCAGGTACTTCAGCACGCGCAGGTTGTTCAGGGGATGGATCTCGCACGCAATGAGCTGCGACAGCGCGCGCACCTTCGCCCGGCCCAGCGGGTCGCGCGGCAGCAGGGGCGGCTGCGGTTTCGTTTCGTCGAGCCATTCGATGATCGCCATCGACTGCTCGAGCGCCTCGCCCGAGTCGGTGACGAGCGTGGGCACCAGCCCCGTCGGCGACACCGCCGCGTACTCGTCTTTCTTGTGTTCCCCCTTCACCAGGTGCACCGCCGCGTACTCGTAGGGCAGCCCTTTCAGCTCCAGCGCGATGCGCACGCGGAACGAGGCGGAGGAGCGGAAGTAGTTGAAGAGTTTCATGGCGCGCCAAGGATAAACCGGCGCTAGACTTGCCGCATGAAGGCGGAGCAGAACGAGCTCATCACCCGCATCGGCCCGGGGACGGCCTGCGGCGGCGTCATGCGCGCCTACTGGCAACCGTTGGCGCTGGTGGACGAATTCGACCCGCGCCTCGACCCGCGGATGGCCAACCGCCCCGTGAAGGCCGTGCGCGCGCTCGGCCAGGACTTCGTGCTGTTCCGGGATGCGCAAGGGCGCTGGGGCCTGCTCGACCGCGACTGCCCGCACCGCGGCGCCGACCTTTCGTTCGGGCGCAACGAAGGCGACGGCCTGCGCTGCCCCTTCCACGGCTGGAAGTTCGACGTGGCGGGCAACTGCCTCGAGACGCCGGCCGAGCCCGCGGGCAGCAAGCTGTGCGATCGCGTGAAGCAGCGCAGCTACCCGGTGCTGGAAAGGAGCGGCGTGGTGTTCGCCTTCCTCGGCAGCGGCACGCCGCCACCCTTCCCGAACTTCGACGCCTTCGCCGCGCCCACCTCGCACACCTTCGCGTTCAAGGGCCTGTGGCACTGCAACTGGCTGCAGGCGTTCGAAGTCGGCATCGACCCGGCGCACCCGTCGTTCCTGCACCGCTTCCTGTCCGATGAAGCGCTGGATGCCATCGGCGACAACCCGGCAGGCAAGCAGTTCCGCAGCGCGGCGGCGGGAGAGATGGCGGGCGAGCGCTGGCCAATGACGCGCGTGATGCGCGAGTTCCACCAGCCCGAGATCAGCTTCGAGAACATGCCCTGGGGCATGCAGGTGACCGCGCTGCGGCCCATGACGCAGGAGCTCACGCACGTGCGCGTGACGCAGGCCGTCTTTCCGCACACCTTCGTGATCCCGCTGTCGGAGACGCTCACCATCACGCAGATGCACCTGCCGGTGGACGACACGCACACCTACTGGTATTCCGTCTTCACGAGCTTCGCCGGCCCGGTGGACAAGGAGGCCATGCGCAACCAGCGGCTGCAGTACATCTCGCTGCCCGACTACGTGCCCAAGTCGGGGCGCCACAACAACTGGGGCTTCAACCCCGCCGAACAGTTGACGCGCACCTACCTCGGCATGGGCGAGGACGACATCAACGTGCACGACCAGTGGGCCGTCGAAAGCCCGGGGCCGATCGCCGACCGCACGCGCGAGCACCTGGGTACCAGCGACAAGGTGATCATGGCGAACCGCCGCGTGCTGCTGAAGGCGATCGAGACGGTGCAGGCCGGCGGCGTGCCGCCCGGCGCGGCGGACCCGGCGAATTCGGCGGCATTGGTCGGGCCGGACACCGTCGACGGCATTGCGCCCGCGGGCGAGTGGGCCACGTGGTGGCGCGAGCAGGTGCGCGCCAAGCGCGAACACGCGCCGTGGACGGCGAAGCCCGCACCCGTCACGGCATGACCACCTTTGCGCAGCGCTGCGGTATCCACGACGCGCGGCACGAGGAGGCCGCGAAGCGCATCTCGCGCCTCATCGAATCGACGGGCATCGAGCTCGTGCGCGTCGTCTGGTGCGACCTGCACGGCGTCACACGCGGCAAGACGCTGACAGCGAGTGCCGCACTGCGTGCGCTGCACGACGGCGTCGGCATGGTCAGCACGCTGATGCTGAAGGACACGTCGGACCGCACCGCGTTCAAGGTGTTCGAGCCTGGCGGGACCGGGGGGCTCGAGGGCTTTTCCTTCGCCAACAACCTCGTGCTGCTGCCGGACCCCGAAAGCTTCCGGCAGCTGCCCTGGACGGAACGCACGGGCTGGATGCAGGCGCAGCCCTGGTTCCAGGATGCGGGGCCGGTGCAACTCGACACCCGGCGCATCCTGCAATCGGCGCTCGCGCGGCTGGACAAACACGGCCTGGCGATGCGCTGCGGGCTCGAAGTCGAGTTCCACATCTACCGCATCGAGGACGCGCAGCCGCAGCTCGACCCCGAGCATGCCGAGTGGCCGGGCGCGCCGCCGCGCGTGTCGATGGTCCATCCCGGCTACAACCTGCTGGCCGAAGGCTGGTTCGACATGGCCGAGGAACCGCTGCGCATCGTGCAGCACACGGCTCAGGCGCTGGGCCTGCCCCTGACCTCGCTGGAGATCGAGCTGGGCCCCAGCCAGGTCGAGGCGGTGTTCGACGTGACGGACGCGCTGACCGCGGCCGACAACATGGTCCTGTTCCGCAGTGCCGTGAGGCAGGCGCTGCGCCGCGCGGGCTACCACGCCACCTTCATGTGCCGCCCGCCCTTCCCGAACATCATGTCGAGCGGCTGGCACCTGCACCAGTCGCTCGTGGACGCGAAGACCGGCGCGAACGCCACCGACATGGCGTGGCTAGCGGGCCTGCTCGAGCATGCGCGGGCGATGGCCGTGTTCTGCACGCCGACCGCCAACGGCTTCGGGCGCTTCCGCCCCAACGCGCTCGCGCCGCAGGCCGTCGTGTGGGGCCGCGACAACCGCGGTGCGATGCTGCGCGTGATCGGCGAGGCCGGCGATGCCGCGTTCCGCATCGAGAACCGCATCGGCGAGCCCGCCGCGAATCCCTACCTCTACTTCGCTTCGCAGGTCCACGCCGGCCTGGACGGCATCGAGCGCAAATTGCAGCCGCCTGCGCCGACGGAAGCGCCGTACGGTCCCGCACCCACCATGCTGCCGACCTCGCTGGGCGAAGCGCTCGAGGCGCTGCGCGCCGACAAGTCGTTCGCGAATGCCTTCGGCGCAACCTTCATCGACTACTACACGCGCATCAAGCAGGCGGAGCTCGCACGCTTCGACGCCGCCGAGGACAAGCAGGAGTTCCAGCGGCGCGAGTACTTCGGGCGCTTCTAGATGGCGAAGGTCACCATCCACCTCGTCGCCGCCAACGGGAACGAAACCACGCTCGAATGCGCCCTGGGCCAGAGCCTCATGCAGGCGGCGATCGCCAGCAACGTCGAAGGCATCGACGCCGAATGCGGCGGGACGATGACCTGCGCCACCTGCCACGTCTACGTGCGCGAGGGGTTCCTGCCCAAGCTTCCGATCATGACGAGCGACGAGGATTCGATGCTGGATTTCACTGCCTCGCTGCGCAAGGCGAACAGCCGCCTCTCGTGCCAGATCCCGCTGACGGAAGAACTCGACGGCCTGACAGTAGACTTGCCCGAGACCCAAACCTAGGAACGACCATGATCCTCGAGATCGCCGACATCCGCGTGAACCCCGGCCAGGAAGCCGCGTTCGAGGAAGCCATCCAGCGCGCGGTGAAGACCGTGCTGCCCAAGGCGAAGGGCGTGCACGGCTACAAGGTGAACAAGTGCATCGAGAACCCGCAGCGGTTCATCCTGCAGATCTTCTGGGAGACGCTGGAGGACCACACGGTGGGATTCCGCCAGGGGCCGCTGTTCGCCGAATGGCGCGGCTTCATCGGCCCCTACTTCGCCGGCCCGCCGCTGGTGGAGCACTTCACGCTCGTCACGAAGAGCGAATAACCAGCTTCTCCAGCAGCTTCATCAGCTGCTCGCGCTCGCCCGCCTCCAGCGGGCCCAGGATGCGCCCCTGCGCCTTCGTCACGGCGCGCTTCATCGCCATCGCCGCTCGCTCGCCCTCGGGCGTCACCCACAGCAGCTTGCGGCGGCGGTCCTGTGCGTCGGGCCTGCGCTTGACCCAGCCCCTGGCCTCCAGGCGATGGATGACGGAGCCGAAGGTCGCCGCGTCGAAGGCCACGCGGCCCGCCAGCGTCACCTGGTCTTCGCCCGGCTCCTCGATCAGCGCGTTGAGGATGGCGAACTGCACCGGCGTCACGCCGAACTCGGCCGTTTCCTCCATGAAGACGGCCACCGCCAGCTGGTGGGCGCGCCGGATCAGGTGACCCGGTGCATGGCGGAAGTCGAAGCTCTTGGGCATGGCGCGCCAGTGTAGTTTGGGCAGATAATATGCATTCTTATCAATTTCGGCCATGGCGGCTTCCCTGCACTTCCTCATTGCCGGCGGCGGCATCGGCGGCCTGGCGGCCGCGTACGTGCTGGCGCGCGACGGGCATCGCGTCACGGTGCTGGAGCAGCAGGCCCAGTTCGGCGAGATCGGCGCCGGCATCCAACTGGGGCCGAACATCTTCCGCATGTTCGACTGGCTGGGGCTGACGCAGGCGATCAACGCCGTCGCCTACTTCCCGCCCGGCATGGGCATGAACGACGTTCGTACCGGCGAGAAGGTGGTACGCGTGCCTTTCGGCGACGCGGTGAAGGCCTTGTATGGCTACCCCTACGGCGTGATCTACCGCGCAGACCTGCACAAGGTGTTGCTCGACGCGTGCGCGCGTTTCGGGGACGTCGTGCTGCGCACGTCGAGCAAGGTCGAGGGCTTCGAGCAGTCGGGCAGCGCGGTGTCGGTGAAGCTTGCCAGCGGTGAGCGGCTATCCGGCGACGCCCTCATCGGCGCCGACGGCCTGTGGAGCCGCATCCGCGAGGCCATCGTCGGCGACGGCAAGCCGCGCGTCTCGGGCCACATCGCGTACCGCGCGGTGCTCAAGCGCGAGGACGTGCCCCGGCACCTGTGGAACGACGAAGTGCTGCTGTGGGGCGGCGAGAAGACGCACCTGGTGCACTACCCGCTGCGGCGCGGCGAGCTCTTCAACCTGGTCGCCGTCTTCCACAGCAACAAGTACGACGAGGGCTGGAACACCTTCGGCGACACGGCGGAGCTGAACGAGCGCTTCGCGGATGCCGTGCCCCAGGTGAGGGAACTGCTCGGCAAGATCGAGACCTGGAAGATGTGGGTGTTGTGCGACCGCGAGCCGGTGAAGAACTGGAGCGATGGGCGCGTGACGCTGCTGGGTGACGCCGCGCACCCCATGTTGCAGTACCTCGCGCAGGGCGCGGGCCAGGCGATCGAGGATGCCGTCGTGCTCGGGCAGGCGCTCAAGGCCACCCGCGGCGATGTCGCGCCGGCCTTCATCCAATACCAGCAGGCGCGATACCTGCGCACGGGCCGCGTGCAGCTCACCGCGCGCTTCTACGGCGACATCTACCACGCCAGCGGCGTCACGCGCGAGCTGCGCAACCAGATGTTCCAGGGCGGCAAGGAGTCGGCGGGCTTCGCGGGCCTGAAGTGGATGTACGAGGGCATTGACCCCGAAAGGATGTTCGCATGAGCGTCGTCCACGAGCCCGCGCGCGAAACGCCCGTCTTCGGCGAGTACGACGTGGTCGTGCTCGGCGGCGGGCCCGCGGGCATCGCCGCTGCCGTGGCAGCGGGCCGGGCCGGGCGCTCCACGCTGCTCGTGGAGCGCTACGGCTTCCTCGGCGGCATGGGCACGGCCGCCGGCGTCACCAACTTCTGCGGCCTGCATGCGAACGTCCATGGCGAGATCCGGCAAGTCGTGCACGGCGTGGCGGACGACTTGCTCTCGCGCATCGATGCGCTCGGCGGGCTCAATGCGCCCCACATGATTTTCGGCAAGATCGCCGCGCAGGCCTACGACACGGCGGCCTACAAGATCGCGGCCGACGACTTGCTCGCCTCGGCGAAAGCGGAGGTCCTGTTCCATGCGCTCGCTTGCGGCGTCGTGAAGGAGTCCGAGCGCAGCATCGCCGCCCTCTTGCTGGAAACGAAGTCCGGACGCGTGGCCGTGAAAGGCCGCGCCTTCATCGACTGCTCGGGCGACGGCGACCTGGCCGCGTGGGCGGGCGCGGCCTACGAGAAAGGCGATGGCGCGGGCAACATGCTCTACCCCTCGCTGATGTTCCGCGTGAACGACGTGGACCGCGAGCGCGCGGGCGACGCGTGGAAGACGATTCCCGAGCTGATGGCCCGAGCCGAAGCCGAAGGCCGCCACCGGTTCCCGCGCAAGGGCGCCATCGTGCGGCCGCAGAAGAGCGGCATCGAATGGCGCGTGAACGTGACGCAGCTGGCCAACGCGAGCGGCCAGGCGATGGACGGCACCGATGCGCGCGAGCTGTCCGACGCCGAAACGCTCGGCCGCCGGCAGGTGGCGCAGGTCGCGAAGTTCCTGCGCGAGGTGCCGGGCTTCGAGCGCTTCTACATCGTCGACATCCCGCCGCAGGTCGGCATCCGCGAAACGCGCCGCGTGCAGGGCCTGTACATGCTCACCGAAGCTGACGTGCTGGGCTGCGCCGACTTCGACGACACCATCGGCGTCAACGGCTGGCCGCTGGAGCTGCACGTGAAGGGCGACGTCGAGTTCCGCTTCGCGCCCATCCCGGAAAGCCGCGGCTTCAACCAGCTGCCCTACCGCATGACCGTGACGCCTTCGCTCGACAACCTGTGGGTCGCCGGGCGCTGCGCCTCGATGACGCACGAGGCGCAATCCGCCGCGCGGGTCACCGGCGCCTGCTTCGTGATGGGACAGGCCTGCGGCACGGCGGCGCACTTCGCGCTTCGCGAAGGCACGGCTGCCGCGCGCGTGGACGTGCACGACCTGCAATCGCGACTCGCCGCCGAGGGCGCCTTCCTCGGCCAAGGAGACACACCATGAACGCTCCCGACAAGACCCTGCAGGCCCGCCAGCAGCTGTACCGCGACATGGAGCCGCTGCACCTCACGCCATTGTGGGAGGTGCTGCACGCGCTCGTGCCCAAGGAGCCGAAGACGCCTTGCGTGCCGGCGCACTGGAAGTACGCCGACGTGCGCCCGTTCCTCATGCGCGCCGGCGAGGCGATCACCGCCGAGGAGGCCGTGCGCCGCGTGCTCGTGCTCGAGAACCCGGCCCTGCGCGGCCAGTCGTGCATCACGCAGTCGCTCTACGCCGGGCTGCAACTGATCCTGCCCGGCGAGGTCGCGCCCAGCCACCGCCACACGCAAAGCGCCCTGCGCTTCATCGTGGAAGGATCCGGCGCCTACACCGCCGTCGATGGCGAGCGCACCACCATGCGCCCGGGCGACTTCATCATCACGCCCAGCTGGACCTGGCACGACCACGGCAACGACGCCGACGTCCCGGTGATCTGGCTCGACGGCCTCGACATCCCCATCGTGCGGTTCTTCGACGCCGGCTTCGCCGAAAACGACACGGCGCGCTCGCAAGTCGTCACCCGCAAGGAAGGCGAGAGCATGGCCCGCTACGGGCACAACATGGCGCCCGTGCGGTCCACATCGCCCTTCGGCAAGACCTCGCCGATCTTCAGCTACCCGTACGACCGCAGCCGCGAGGCGCTCGAGCAGCTCGAGCGCGACGCGCCCGTCGACCCCTGGGACGGCGTGAAGCTGCGGTACGTCAACCCGCTCACCGGCGGCTCGCCCATGCCGACGATGCAGACCTTCATGCAGAAGCTGCCCGCCGGCTTCACGGGCAAGGCGTGGCGCCAGACCGATGGCGCCGTCTACAGCGTCGTCGAGGGCGAAGGCGAAGCGGTGATCGAAGGCGGCGGCCAGGAGCTGCGCTTCGCCTTCTCGCCGCGCGACCATTTCGTCGTTCCCCCGTGGCACACTGCCCGCTTCTCGTCGCCGCGGGGCTGCGTGCTGTTCAGTTTCTCCGACCGCCCCGTGCAGGAAGCACTGGGCCTCCATCACGAAGAAAGGCTGTCATGAATTACGTCTTCGATCCCGCGCCCGCCGCCAGCGTCCCCGTCGTCGGCCGCAGCGAGCGCTTCCCGGTGCGCCGCGTCATCTGCGTGGGCCGCAACTACGTCGAGCACGCCAAGGAAATGGGATTCACCGGCCGCGAGCCGCCCTTCTTCTTCTTCAAGCCGGCCGACGCGATCGTGCCCGTCAACGCGGGCGAAACCGGCACCATCGCCTACCCGAGCCTGACCAAGGACCTGCACCACGAGATCGAGCTGGTGGCGTGCATCGGCACGGGCGGGCGCAACATCAAGGCCGCCGACGCGATGAAGCACATCTGGGGCTATGCCGTGGGCCTGGACATGACGCGCCGCGACCTGCAGGGCGAGATGAAGAAACAGGGCCGCCCGTGGGAGATCGGCAAGAGCTTCGAGCAGTCCGCGCCCATCGGCCCCATCACACCCGCCGCGCAAGCGGGCGATATCGTGAACGCGGACATCTGGCTGAAGGTCAACGGCCAGGACCGCCAGCGCAGCAACGTCTCGAAGCTGATCTGGAACCTAGGCGAGATCATCGAGCACGTCTCGGCCGCCTGGGACCTCGCGCCCGGCGACCTGATCTTCACGGGAACGCCCGAGGGCGTCGCCGCCGTGGTGGCCGGCGACACGCTGGAGGGCGGCGTCGGGAAGCTGCCGCCGCTTTCGGTGAGAATCGCCCAGGCGCGCTAGGCCCCGGCCGGCGCGCAAGACAAGAAGAAGGAGAAGAAACTTGCGCGTCCTGGACTTCCTGGCCAAGGCGTGCGCGGTGCTCGCGGGCGTGCTGCTCACGGGCATCACGCTCATGACCTGCGCGAGCCTGATCGGCCGCAACACCACGGGCTGGACGCTCGTCGGCGACTTCGAGCTGACGGGTGTGGCCACCGGCGCGGCCATCGCCTTGTTCATGCCGTGGTGCCAATGGCGCCGCGGGAACATCATCGTCGACTTCTTCACCGCCAAGGCGAGCGGGCGGACCAACGACCTGCTCGACCGCTTCGGCGCCCTGCTCCTCGCGGTTTCGTTCGCGCTGCTGGCCTGGCGCACGACGCTGGGCGGCCTGAACGCCTACGACACGCATTCCGAGAGCCAGATGCTCGGCTTCCCGCTGTGGATGGTCTACGTGGCGATGGTCCCGCCCTTCGTGCTGGCGTCCGTCATCGGCGTCTGGCAGGCGGCCTTCGGCTTCCCGGTCGAGGCGCCGGAGGCGCACGCATGAGCGCGCTGACGCTGACGCTCATCATCTTCGCGATCATGCTGGTGCTGATGGCGATCCGCACGCCGATCTCCATCGCCATGTTCGCCGCCGGCGCCATCGGCTACGTCATGCAGACGGGCTGGGCGCCGTTCGCGAACTTCCTGAACAACCAGGCCTTCGCGCGCTTCGCCAGCTACGACCTGTCGGTGATCCCGCTGTTCATCCTGATGGGCCACTTCGCGACGCAGGGCGGCATCAGCAAGGCGCTGTTCGAATTCGCGGCGGGCGTGATGGGCCGCTTCCGCGGCGGCCTCGCGATGGCCGCGGTGCTGGCGTGCGCGGCATTCGGCGCGATCTGCGGGTCGTCCGTGGCCACGGCTGCCACGATCACTTCGGTGGCGCTGCCCGAGATGAAGCGCCACGGCTACTCGGGCCGCCTCGCAACCGGCACGCTGGCGGCCGCCGGGACGCTGGGCATCCTCATCCCGCCGTCGGTGCCGCTCGTGATCTACGCGATCCTCACCGAGCAGAACATCGCCAAGCTGTTCGCGGCGGCGATGATCCCCGGCATCATCGCGATGTTCGGCTACATGGCCGCGATCGCGGTGTACGTGCGCGTCGTCCCGGGCCACGCGCCCGACGTCGACGACGAGCCGGCAAAGCTCACCTTGCATGCGTTCGCGGGCATCGCCCCCATCGCCATCATCTTCCTGCTGGTCTTCGGCGGCATCTACGGCGGGCTGTTCACGCCCACCGAGGGTGCGGGCGTCGGCGCGGCATCGACCTTCGTCGCGGCGCTGATCAAGCGCGAGATGACCTGGGACAAGTTCAAGCAGTGCTTCTATGCCACGGCCGAGAGCTCCGCGATGATCTTCCTGATCTTCATCGGCGCCGACCTCATGAACTCGGCCCTGGCGCTGACGCAGGTGCCGAACCAGCTCGCCGCCGTGGTGGGTAGCTGGGGCCTGTCGCCGCTGATGGTGGTGGCCGCCATCCTGGTCTTCTACGTGATCCTCGGCGCCGTCATGGACGAGCTGTCCATGATCCTGCTGACCATCCCCATCTTCTTCCCGATGGTGATCGGCCTGGACTTCGGCATGCCCAAGGAATCGGTCGCGATCTGGTTCGGCATCATGGTGCTGATGGTCGTGGAGTTCGGCCTGCTGGCGCCGCCCGTCGGGCTGAACGTCTACGTGGTGAACGGCATGGCGCGCGACGTGCCCATCGCCGAGAGCTACCGCGGCGTGATGCCCTTCCTGGTGAGCGACACGCTGCGCACCCTGCTGCTTTTGTTCTTCCCCGCGATTTCCCTCTGGCTCGTGCAGTACATCGGTTGAGGGAAAGCCCGGGAAACGCGCACGTCCCCGCTGCGTTAAGTTAGCAACGTCCCCCAGATTGGAGCCCGCCATGATCCGCCGCCGCACCCTGCTGCAATCCTCCGCCGCCGTCGCGCTCGCCGCGCCCGGCCTGTCCGGCCTTGCGCAGCAGTCGGTCACGCTCAAGTTCCACACCTTCATGGCGCCGCAGTCGAACGTGTGGCTCACCATGCACAAGCCGTGGATGGAAAAGGTCGAGAAGGACTCGGGCGGCCGCATCAAGTTCGAGGCCTACCCCGCCATGCAGCTCGGCGGCACGCCAGTGCAGCTGTACGACCAGGCCAAGGACGGCGTGGTCGACATCGTGTGGACCCTGCCGGCCAACACCGCGGGGCGCTTCCCGCGCATCGAGGTGTTCGAGCTGCCGTTCTTCATGACGAACGCGGAGGCCACCTCCAAGGCCTACTGGGAGTACCACCAGTCGATGGCCAAGGAGGAGTTCAGCGACACGCAGGTGATCGCGCTGCACGTGCACGGGCCCGGCATGTTCCACATGAAGGAAAAGCTGATCAAGCACCCGGACGACCTGCGCGGCATGAAGCTGCGTGGCCCCACGCGCCAGATCACCAAGATGCTCGGCAACCTGGGCGCCACGCCGGTGGGCATGCCGCTGCCGCAGATTCCCGATGCGCTGTCCAAGGGCACCATCGACGGCTGCGTGATCCCGTGGGAGGTGGTGCCTTCGGTGAAGGTGCACGAGCTCACCAAGTTCCACAGCCAGTTCGACCCGGCGGGCGGCGCGCTCTACACGACGACCTTCGTCATGGCGATGAACAAGGCGAAGTACAACGCGCTCGCGCCGGACCTCAGGAAAGTCATCGACGCCAACTCCGGGCTCGCGACTTCCGCATGGCTGGGCAAGGTGCAGCAGGGCAACGACCCCATCGGCCGCAAGGCCGCGGAAGACCGCAAGAACACCATCTACACCATCCCCGCCGCCGACGCGCAGGAATTCAAGCGCAAGGCCCGCCTGGTGGAGGTGGAGTGGGTCGCCGACATGGACAAGCGCGGCTTCGACGGCAAGAAGCTGATCGAGACGGCCCGCGGCCTCGTCGAGAAGCACACGAAGACGACGAAGGCGTGAGCGGTAAACTCGACTGAGTGTCGCTCCCGCCTTTTCGCACACCCATCAAGCACTGCCGCAACTGCGGCGAGGCCGTCGCGTACCGCGTGCCGGACGACGGGGATACGCGCGTGCGCGCCGTCTGCCCGGCCTGCGACACCATCCACTACGAGAACCCGCTGAACGTGGTGGGCACGGTGCCGCATTGGGGCGACCAGGTGCTGCTGTGCAAGCGGAACATCGAGCCGCGCTGGGGCAAGTGGACCTTGCCGGCGGGGTTCATGGAACTGGGCGAATCGGCGGCAGAAGGTGCCGCGCGCGAGACCGACGAGGAAGCCGGCGCGAAGTTCGAGATGGGCGAATTGCTCTCGGTGCTGTCGGTGCCGCGCGTGGGCCAGGTGCACATGTACTGGCTGGCGAAGCTGCTGTCCGACCGCTTCGAGCCCGGCACCGAAACCATCGAGGCGCGCCTCTTCACGGAGGACGAGATCCCGTGGGACGAGATCGCCTTCAAGACGGTGTACGAGACACTGAAGTGCTACTTCGCCGACCGGCGCGCCGGCCGCTTCGCCGTGCACGTGATCGACATCACCTGACCGCGGCGCGCTAGTAGCCGCCGCCGACGGCGCCTCGCCCGGTCCCTTCGCGCAGGCGCTTCTCTTCGCGCCATTTCACGCACAGCGGGTGGTTGCGCGCAGCGGGCTTCTCGCATTGCTCCGCCAGGCAGAACTCGCGCGTGAGGAACATCTTCTCGCGGCAGGCCTCGACCGCACTCCCGTTCGCCGCGGCTGGCGCAGGCGCCGGCGCGGGCCGCGCCGTTTCGGTGTGCGGTTGCGGCACGAACGCGGGACGCGCAGTCTCGACCTGCGCGGGCCCGCCACTGGCCTTGGGCTTGGCGGGCGCCACCTTGGCCGGCGCGGGCTTGGACGCGGTGGCAACCGCGGTCTTGCTGGCGGCCGCAGGCGCGGCGCTGGCGGCCGCACTGGCCGTCTGAACGGGCTCGCTGGCGGCCACTGCGGGCGTGACACCCGTTGCGGGGACCTGCGCCGAAGACGAAGCGGCCGAAGCGACCTCCGCCGGGGCGGCTGCCGCCGATGCGGCGGACGATGCGGCCGCCGCTGCCGAATCGGCCGGCGCGTGGCTGCGGCCCATCAGCGCGAAGGCTGCGATGCCGATGACGGCCACCGCGCCGATACCGGCCAGCACCGCGACCGGCGGTTTCCTGGCGGTGCCTGCCGCGGCGGGCGCTTTCGCCGCCCGCTCGGCAGGCGCGGCCTTCGCCGTAGCCGCCGACGCTGCGGCCGCGGGCGCCGGGCTGGACACCGGCGTCGCCGGCGCGGCGCCCGCCTTCGCCACCGCCTTCTGCGCGTCGGGACGGATGAACGTGATGGTCTCGGGAAAGTCGGTGCCGTCGGTGCCCGTGCCTGTACCCGTACCGGTCGGGCTCGAGCCGCCTTCGGCCGTCACCAGCGAAGCGACGGGCGCGGCTTCGGCAGCAGCCGGGGCCACCGCAGGAGCCGACGCGACGGCCGGTACGGGCGCGGCCACCGGGGGCGGGGCCGGGACGGCCGCGGGGCTCGTCGCCTCCACCGGCTTGACCATGGAGGGCATGGTGCCGGTGCGAAGGCGCGTCGCTTCCTCGTCGGGCTCGTCGGCCCGCTGCGGCGTGGCCGTCAGCGCCGACCCGCTCAGCACCGTCTGGTCCGGCGAGGTGTTGGCCCCGCCGGTGAGCTTGCGCAGGCGCCGGCGCGCGAGGTCGGCATAGATGCCGGCGGGGAATTTCTCGAGGAAGGCCTCGAACTCCTCCGCATCGGTGGAGTCCTTGATGTCCTTCCAGTAGACGAGCTCGACCTCCTGCGTGACCGTGGAGGGGCTCGTGACCGCGCCGACCACCGATTGCAGGCCGCGCGAGCCGGTGCCGCCCGCATCGGGCTTCTTCAGCGGGTTGGCCGCGGGCACGACGGTGACGTCCTCCGCGCGGCGGATGGCCGACTGCATGGCGGCGGCGAAATCGCGCGCGGTGGCGAAACGCTCCTCGCGCGTCTTGGCCAGTGCGCGGGCCACCACGGCGTCGATCGCGGTCGGCAGCTTCGGGTTGATCGTGCTCGGGTGCGGCGGCGTGTGGCCGATGATCTGGTGGATGATCGAGAAGTCGTTGTCGCCGTCGAAGGGCCGCTTGTCGGTGAGCAGCTGGTAGAGCACGACGCCGACGGAGAACAGGTCCGCGCGCGAATCGATCTTCTGGCCCTGCACCTGCTCGGGCGCCATGTACTTCAGCGTGCCGACCATGCTGCCCTGCGTGCGCGTGGCCTCGCCCGAGTCCTGGATGCGGGCCACGCCGAAGTCGGTGAGCTTCACGCGCCCGCCCGGCTCGATCAGCAGGTTGGCCGGCTTGATGTCGCGGTGGACGATGCCCTGCTTGTGCGCGTAGTCCAGCGCCGAGAGCAGGTCGCGCACCATCTTGAGCGACTGCTCCAGCGAGTAGCGCACGCCCTTGTCCAGGTGGTGCTTGAGGTCGTCGCCCTGGATGTACTCCATAACCAGGAAGGCGATGTCGCCGTCGCGGTCGGAGTCGTAGACGCTGACGATGTTGGGGTGCTGCAGGCGGGCCGCGCTGCGGGCCTCGGTGCGGAAGCGGTGCTCGTACTCGGCCGCGGCTTCTTCCGACAGGTTCTCGACCTTGACGGTCTTGATCGCGACGCGGCGGTCGAGGTTGGGGTCCTTGCCCTCGTACACGATGCCCATCGCGCCCTTGCCCAGGACGCGGACGAGTTCGTAGCGGCCGAGTTTCTTGAGACTCACGAGACTGCAGCGGTCCTGCTTGAGGGAAAACCCATTCTAGCCTCAGGCTCAGCAGCGGGCACGCGGGAAAGCAAGGCCCGGCGCGGCTTTCACGCCTTGCGTGTCTCGCGCCGGATACGCAGGCTCTCGCGCAGGTAGGCCTCGGTGAAGTGCCGGTCCAGCTGGCGCTGCGCCCACTTCTGCATGTCGGCGCCCTGCTCCTCGTACCACTTCGAGTAGGCGTCCCAGGCGCGGGTGCCCTCGAACAGCTTGGTGCCTTCGCCGAGCAGCTTCGTCCTGAGCGTGGCGGGCGCCAGGTCGCGCAGCGTGCCTTCGATCGCCGCGCGCGCCGCGGCGGCCGACGCCGTGTTGTGCGCGACGAGGTCCACCAGCACCTCGCGCATGGCGCGCTCCGCGGACACGAAACCCACCGCCGCGAGCCTGCCGCCGAACAGGTACTTGAGCTTGGTCTCGGCAGGCCAGGCGGTCTTGAGCGGGTTGTTGTCCTTGGTCGCCATCATCGTGCGGTCCTCGGAGCGCAGGTCCTTCTTCACGCCCGTGACCGTGGCATGCAGGTCCAGCACGCCCAGGACCAGCAGCCGCACGAGCCGGCCCATGGCCTCGAGCTCGCCCTTGCTCATGGTGCCCGCCTCCACGCCCAGGCCCTGGAAGAAGGACGCCACCTCGCCGGCCTCCATCGACGCCGCGTCGAAGCCGCCGCCGCCGCCCGCCGTGTTGACCGGCCCGAAGGTCGTGGTGAAGCCCCAGTCGGCGCCGAAGGGGTCGTCTTCCGGGGGCGGCGCGGCCACCAGCGGCATCGTCTCGGCGCTGGCCTGCAGCGCAGCCCAGGGGTCGGCCTCCTTCGTGTCCGCCTTCGTTTCGCCCGCGACCTGCCGGGCGACGACCACGTAGTCGCCGACCTTCATCGACTGGCCGGCGGGCAGCACGCCGCGCGCGCCCGGCGGCGCCTCCCCGAACGCCATCTCGATGCCGTTCACCGAGGAGACGACGTGGAAGTGCAGCTCATCGCCCTCGGCCCACAGGGCCAGGTGCCGGCGCGAGACCGTGCGCTGCGGGTCCGGCAGGCACACGTCGCACTCGGTGTCACGGCCCAGCACCAGCTGGGGGTCGCCGGCCGCGAGGCGGCGGGTGGCGTCGAGGCCGGGGCCCGAGACATGGATTTCGAGGGCCATGGGGCGGGAAGGGGCGCGTCAGGCGCGCACGTTGAACTCGATGAGCGGCGCGTCTTCGGCTTCGCGCTCGCAGCCGAGCGAGATCTTGCCCTGCCCCACCAGGTAGCACTCGGTGCGGCGCAGCACCACCGGCTCGGCCTGGTTGCCGAAGTACACCCAGGTGCCGAAGCTGGAGGCGTCCTCCAGCACGAAGTGCCCGCCGCGCCAGCCGGCCGTGCAATGCACGCGCGAGACGCGGCCGTCGTTGACGGTGAGCGAGGCGGTGATCGAGCGGCCGATGGACACTTTCTCGCCGTGCGGCTCCAGGCGCACGGTCTTGCCGACGCCGGTGATCTCCAGCACGCCGGCCTTGCCCGCCTTGAACATGGACACGCCCATCACGGTGGCTTCGCTGTCGCCGCCGCCGACGTTCCAGTCGACGCGGAAGACTTCGGTCACTTCCTGCTTGCCGCGCAGGTACATGGGCCCGAGGCTGCGCAGCTGGGCCTGCTGTGCCCCCCCGAGCGATTCGCGCACGCGCGCGGTGGTGAGGATCTGGTCGGCGCCGGCCAGGTCCGCCAGGCGCGCCGCGCTGTTCACGGCGTCGCCGTAGCAGTCGCCCTCGATCTCGACGACCTCGCCCGACTCCACGCCCATCTGCATCTGCACGGGAGCGCCGGTGCCGCCGGGGTACACGGGCTTTTCCTTCAGGCGGTTCTGGATCGCGATGCAGGCATCGATGGCGTCGTTCTCGGTCTGGAAGACGGTGAAGATGCCGTCGCCGAGCAGCTTCACGACGCGGCCGCTGTGCTCCTCGAAGGTCTTGGACAGGGCCGTGGTGAGCTGCGTGACGAAGCGCCCGGCGGTCTCGTCGCCGAGCCGCTCGAAGATGCCGGTGCTCCCGACGAGGTCTGCAAAGACGACCGTGGCCATGGTTGGGGCATTCTATGCGTGCGGGTCCGCCGGGCAAGCCCTGCAACCCGGAGCATGCCAACGATTGCACAGGAAAAAAGGGCCGGCAACCGTGAAGTTGCAGGCCCTTTGGGTTTGTGGTCGGCGTGGCGGGATTCGAACTCGCGACCCCTTGCACCCCATGCAAGTGCGCTACCAGGCTGCGCTACACGCCGAGCCGGCGATTATAGCTTGCGCCCTAGTGCGTATTGGAGAGCAGGTCGCGGATCTCGAAGAGCTCGCGGCGCACGAGCATGATCTTCTGCGAGAAGGCGTCGCGCTCCTCGGGCGGCGCGCTGTCCTCGAAGTCGTCGGCGAAGGCCGAATCCTCGACCTCGATCACCTCCACGCCCTCGAGCATCACCTCGCCGGCGCGGCGCTTGTCGCGCTCGACCTGCACGATCTCCTGCAGCTTGTTGCGCGCGCCGCTGATGGTGAAGCCCTGGTCGTACAGCAGGTCGCGGATGCGGCGGATCATCAGCACCTCGTGGTGCTGGTAGTAACGGCGGTTGCCGCGCCGCTTCATCGGACGCAGCTGCGTGAACTCCTGCTCCCAATACCGTAGCACGTGGGGCTTGACGCCACACAGTTCGCTGACCTCACCGATGGTGAAGTAGCGCTTTGCCGGGATTGCCGGGAGGCCTTTCTCCATTGAAATCAATGTTGTAGGAGAGAAAGCTCCAAGGTTACTCTAAGACCGGCAGGGGTGCAAAGAGGCCGCTGACAGGCGTTGCTTTTTGGCGGGCAAACGGTTTTGCCGCGGCGCCGCACGGACGCCGCCGGGCCAGCGCGCGGTCAGCGCTCGGCGGGGCCGGTGGCGCCCTGGATCTGCTCTTTGAGCTTGTGGCTGGCGTGGAAGGTGACCACGCGGCGGGCCTCGATCGGGATCGCCTCGCCGGTGCGCGGGTTGCGGCCCGGTCGCGGCGCCTTGGTGCGGATCTGGAAATTGCCGAAGCCGGAAATCTTCACGTCCTGGCCGTCCACCAGGCTGGCCGCGATGAGGTCGAAGAAGGCATCGATCATGTCCTTCGACTCGCGCTTGTTCAGGCCGATCTGCTCGAACAGCAATTCCGCGAGCTGGGCCTTGGTGAGCGCGGGCGTTTCCAGGCTTTCGACCGCGAACTCGATGATGTCTTCTGGCTTGTTCATTGTTGTCACGGCATGCATGTCATCCCCTCAGGCGGGCCCCGGTGCGGCTCGCCACTTCCCTCACGATGGCCTGGACGCAAGCCTCGATCTGTTCGTCGGTCAGTGTCGCGTCGTTGCTGGCGAGCGTCAAGCGAAGCGCGAAGCTCTTCTCGTCCGCCGCCATGCCTGCAACCGCCTGTTTGGGTTTGTAGACGTCGAAGAGGAATGCGTCACGCAGCAAGCCATCGGTCGGCGCGGCGTTGATGGCCGCAAGCACCGCGTCGTGCGTGACCCCATCCTTGACGATGACTGCGATGTCGCGCTGAGCCGGCTGGAAACGCGGCACGGGCTCGAACGCGGGAACGTCGCGCTTCGTGACGGCATCGAGTTCCAGTTCGAACACGACCGGCGCCTGCGCGAACTCCCATTGCTGGCGCCAGCGCGGGTGCAGTTCGCCGACCGTGCCGACCTGCCGGCCGTCCAGCCACACGCCCGCGCAGCGGCCGGGATGCATGGCCGGGTGCTGGGCCGGCTTGAATTCGGCCTTGCGCGGCGCGAGCAGGGCTTCCACGTCGCCCTTGGCGTCGTAGAAATCGACGGGCGTGGCGCGCCTGCCCCACTGCGCGTCGTCCGCGTTGCCCCAGGCGAGGCCCGCGACGCGCATCGGCTGGTGGATGCCGTGCACCGTCGTGTCGGTCGTCGCAACGGACGTGTCGCGCAGGAACACACGGCCGATCTCGAACACGCGCACGCGCTCGGCCTTGCGGTCGAGGTTGAAGCGCAGCACCTGCAGCAGCGAACCGACGAGCGAGGAGCGCATCACGCTCATCTGGCTGGCGATCGGGTTGAGGAGCTGGACCGGGTTCGGGTTGCCGGCGAGCTCCTTCTCCCAGCTCTCCTCGACGAAGCTGAAGTTGATGGTCTCGAAATAGCCCAGGGCGGCCAGGTGGCGGCGCACGGCGAAGCGGCTGCGCTGCGATTCCGGGCGCACGCGCGCGGTGATGGGCGCAAGCGGCGGGGTCGTCGGCAGGTTGTTGTAGCCGACGATGCGCGTGACCTCCTCGATGAGGTCTTCCTCGATCGTCATGTCGAAGCGGTAGGGCGGCGGCGTCACGGTGATCACGCCGCCCGAAGACTTCGCGGGCAGCTTCAGGCGCGCGAACGCATCCATGCACTGCGCTTCGGTGATCGGCATGCCGATGACCTTGGCGGCGCGCGCCACCCGCATCTGCACCGGCTTGCGCTCGGGCAGCTTCGGCGCCTGGTCGTCCATCGGGCCGGCTTCGCCACCGCAGATGTCGATGATCAGCCGTGTGATGTGTTCGATGTGCTCGACCGTCAGGCTCGGGTCGACGCCGCGCTCGAAGCGGTGGCCGGCGTCGGTGGAGAAGTTGTAGCGGCGCGAACGGCCCTGTACGGCCTCGGGCCACCAGAAGGCCGCCTCGACGTACACGTTCTTCGTGTCGTCGGAGACCGCCGTGGCATCGCCGCCCATGATGCCGGCCAGCGACTCGACTTCCCTGTCGTCGGCGATCACGCCGACCTTGTCGTCGACCGTGATCGTGGTGCCGTTCAGAAGCTTGAGTTGCTCGCCCGGCTTGCCCCAGCGCACGTCGAGCGCGCCGTGGATCTTGTCGAGGTCGAAGATGTGCGACGGGCGGCCGAACTCGAACATCACGTAGTTCGAGATGTCCACCAGCGCGGTGACGCTGCGCTGGCCACAGCGGGCGAGGCGGTCGACCATCCACTGGGGGGTCTTCGCCTTCGTGTTGACGTTGCGCACGACGCGGCCGGAAAAGCGGCCACACAGGTCGGGCGCGGAAATCTTGACCTTGAGCTTCGCGTCGTGCTTCGGCTGCACGGGCTCGAACTTCGGCTCCTTGAGGGGCGCGCCGGTCAACGCCGACAGCTCGCGAGCGACGCCGTACACCGACAGCGCATGCGCGAGGTTGGGCGTGAGCTTCAGCGTGAAGACGTGGTCGTCCAACCGCAGCACGTCGCGCACGTTCCTGCCGATGGGCGTGGACGCATCGAGCTCCAGCAGGCCCGCGTGGTCCTCGGACAGCTTCAGCTCGCGCGCCGAGCAGAGCATGCCCTGGCTTTCGACGCCGCGCAGCTTGCCGAGCTTGATCTCGAAGGGCTTGCCCTCCTCGTCCGGCGGCAGCACGGCGCCGACCAGCGCCGTCGGCACCTTGATCCCGACGCGCGCGTTGGGCGCGCCGCACACGATGTTGAGCAGCGCGCCCTGCCCCACGTCCACCTGGCAGACGCGCAGGCGGTCGGCGTTGGGGTGCTGTACGCACTCCTTGATCTCGCCGACGACGACCTTGTCGAACGGCGGCGCGACCGGGCGCAGGTCCTCGACCTCCAGCCCGCCCATGGTGAGCGTGTCGGCGATCTCTTTCGTGCTCAGCCGCGGGTCGCAGAACTCGCGCAGCCAGGACTCGGGGAATTGCATTCTTCTTCTCTGGTTATCGGAACTGGCGCAGGAAACGGATGTCGCCGTCGAAGAACAGGCGCAGGTCGTTCACCCCGTAGCGCAGCATGGTCAGGCGGTCCGGGCCCATGCCGAACGCGAAGCCGATGAACTTCTCGGGGTCCAGGCCCATGTTGCGCACCACCTGCGGATGCACCTGGCCGGAGCCCGCCACTTCGAGCCACTTGCCCGCGAGCGGGCCGTGCTGGAACTGGATGTCGATTTCGGCGCTCGGCTCCGTGAACGGGAAGAAGCTCGGGCGGAAGCGCAGCGCGAGGTCGTCGCTTTCGAAGAAGGTGCGGCAGAAGTCGGTGAACACGACCTTCAGGTCCTTGAAGCTCACGTTCTCGCCCAGCCACAGGCCTTCGCACTGGTGGAACATGGGCGAGTGCGTCGCGTCGCTGTCCACGCGGTAGGTGCGGCCCGGTGCGATCACGCGGATCTCGGGCATGACCTTGGCGCCGGCGTACTTCTTGATGTGCGCGTGGGCGTAGCGCACCTGCATCGGGCTGGTGTGCGGGCGCAGGTTGTAGGGGATGCCGTCGTCGCCCTTGATGTCGACGTAGAAGGTGTCCTGCATCGACCGCGCCGGGTGGTTCGGCGGGTTGTTCAGCGACGTGAAGCTGTGCCAGTCGCTTTCGAGCTCGGGGCCGTCGGCCACGTCGAAGCCCATGCTGGCGAAGATCTGCTCGATGCGCTCCATCGTCAGGCTCACCGGGTGAAGCCCGCCCGGCTCGCGCATGCGGCCCGGCAGGGAGACGTCCAGCGCCTCGGCCTTCAGCTGCGATTCGAGCTCCGCGTTCGCGAGCGCCTCGCGGCGGTCGGCCAGCGCGGCCTCGATCGCCTGCTTGGCCTGGTTGACCGCGGCGCCGCGCGTCTTCTTCTCGTCGACGGACAGCGAGCCCATGCCCTTCATCAGTTCCGTGATGCGGCCGGACTTGCCCAGGAACTGCGCCTTGGCGTTCTCGAGGTCGGCGGGCGTGCCCGCTTTCGAGAAAGCCTCACGCGCGCCGGCAACGATGGATTCGAGTTCTTGTGTCATGGAGAAAAAACAGGGCTAGAGCCAACGGCCCTAGCCCTGTCTTGATTGGATTTTCGCCGGAGGCCCCTTGCGGAGCCCCCACCGTGAATCAAGCAGCCAGCTTGGCCTTGACTTGTTCCACGATGCCGGTAAACGCCGCCGGGTCGTGCACGGCGATGTCGGCCAGGACCTTGCGGTCGATCTCGATGCCGGCCTTGCGGATGCCGTTGGCGAACTGGCTGTAGGTCAGCCCGTTGGCGCGAGCGGCGGCGTTGATACGCGCGATCCACAGCTGGCGGAACACGCGCTTCTTGGCGCGGCGGTCGCGGTACGCGTACTGGCCCGCCTTCATCACCGCCTGCTTGGCGATGCGGAAGACGTTGCCGCGGCGGCCGCGGAAGCCCTTGGCGAGGGCGAGAACCTTCTTGTGGCGGGCGCGAGCCGTTACACCACGTTTGACGCGAGGCATGTCGTTTCTCCTTGTCCGTTAGATGCCGGCACCGGGCAGCATGGCCGCCATGTGACCCATGTTGGTCTCATGCACGCCCGTGGGGCCGCGCAGGTGGCGCTTGTTCTTGGTGGACTTCTTGGTCAGGATGTGGCGCTTGAAAGCCTGGCCACGCTTGACCGTCCCACCCGGACGGACGCGGAAACGCTTCTTCGCTCCGCTCTTGGTCTTCATCTTGGGCATGTGAATGCTCCTTCTCTCTCTTGCCTTCGTGCTCGTGAGGCGCCGCGAATGTTTCGCGTCTTGATGGCCCCGAGCCACTTGTTCGCGTGGACTTCCACCACGCTTCAATGCCCCTTCCGGGGCCTTGTACCTTTAAGCCTGCGCCGCCTGCGTGCTCGGCGCCGGCTTGGTCTCCGCCGGCTTCGCCGGGGCCACCTTCTTCTTGCCCGGCGCGATCATCATGATCATCTGCCGGCCTTCCAGCTTCGGGAACTGCTCGACCAGGATCAGGTCGGCCAGCTCGTCGCGAATCCGGTTCAACAGCGCCATCCCCAGCTCCTGGTGCGTGATCTCGCGGCCGCGGAAGCGCAGCGTGATCTTCACCTTGTCGCCCTCCGCCAGGAATCGGCGGATGTTGCGCATCTTGATGTTGTAGTCGCCTTCGTCCGTACCCGGGCGGAACTTGACTTCCTTGATCTCGATGACGGTCTGCTTCGCTTTCGCTTCCGCTGCCTTCTTCTGTTCCTGGTACTTGAACTTGCCGTAGTCCATCAGCCGGCACACCGGCGGGCTGGCGGTCGCGGCAATCTCGACCAGGTCCACGTCCATCTCACCCGCCATGCGCAGGGCTTCCTGCAGGCTGACGATGCCGATCGGCTCGTTGTTGGGTCCGCTGAGGCGGACTTCCGGGGCCATGATCTCCCGGTTCAGGCGGTGCTTGCGTTCCTCGCGTTGGCGGCGGTCGCGAAAATCAGTAGCGATGGTCTGTTGTCCTCACAAAATCATGCTGTTTCATGAACAGCGAAACCGCCGCGGTCCGCGCCGGCAAGAGCGTGATTCGATTCCAAATCAGACCTTGTCCTGGATGTCCTTCGAGATGCGCGCTAGGAACGCTTCGAGGGGCATCGCACCGAGGTCCTGGTTGCCCCGGGCGCGCACTGCGACGGCACCTGCCGCCTTCTCCTTGTCGCCCACGACCAGGATGAAAGGCAGCTTCTGCATCGAATGCTCCCGTATTTTATACGTAATTTTCTCGTTGCGCAGGTCCAGCTCCACCCTAAGCCCTTGATTTCGAAGCGTTTTCGCGACTTCCCCAGCGTAATCGGCCTGCGAGTCCGTGATATTGAGCACGGCCACCTGCACCGGCGCCAGCCAGGCGGGCAGCGCCCCGGCGTGGTTTTCGACCAGCATGCCGATGAAACGCTCCAGGCTGCCGACGATGGCGCGGTGGAGCATCACCGGGTGCGCCCGGCCGCTCGTCTCCGTCACGTACTCGGCGCCCAGGCGCTCGGCCGTGTTGAAGTCCACCTGCATCGTGCCGCACTGCCACTGGCGGCCGATGGCGTCCTTCAGCGTGTACTCGATCTTCGGGCCGTAGAAAGCCCCGTCGCCCGGGGAAATCTCGAACTCGACGCCCGAGCGCCGCAGCGCCTCCATCACGGCGTGCTCGGCCTTGTCCCACAGCTCGTCCGAGCCCACGCGGTTCTCGGGGCGCGTCGCCACCTTGTAGAGGATGTCGTGGAAGCCGAAATCGCGGTAGACCTGCTGCAGCTTGGCCGTGTAGGCGACGCATTCCTCCAGGATCTGGTCCTCGGTGACGAAGGCATGGCCGTCGTCCTGCGTGAAGCCGCGCACGCGCATGATCCCGTGCAGCGCCCCCGACGGCTCGTTGCGGTGGCACTGCCCGAATTCGCCGTAGCGCAGCGGCAGGTCGCGGTAGCTGCGCATCTGCGACTTGAAGATCAGCACGTGCCCCGGGCAGTTCATCGGCTTGAGCGCGTAGTCGCGCTTTTCCGATTCCGTGGTGAACATGTTGTCGCGGTAGTTCTGCCAGTGGCCCGTTTTCTCCCAGAGCGAGCGGTCGAGGATCTGCGGGCCCTTCACTTCCTGGTAGCCCGTGTCCTTGTAGACCTGGCGCATGTACTGCTCCACCTGCTGCCAGACCGCCCAGCCCTTCGGGTGCCAGAACACCACGCCGGGCGCCACGTCGTCGATGTGGTACAGGTCGAGCTCGCGGCCGAGCTTGCGGTGGTCGCGCTTCTCGGCCTCCTCCAGCATCGTGAGGTACTGCTGCAGTTCCTCCTTGCTGGCCCAGGCCGTGCCGTAGACCCGCTGGAGCATCTCGTTGCGGTGGTCGCCGCGCCAGTAGGCGCCGGCCACCTTCATCAGCTTGAAGTGCTTGAGCTTGCCCGTGGACGGCACGTGCGGGCCCCGGCACAGGTCCTCGAAGGCGCCTTCGCGGTACAGCGACACGTCCTCGCCCTGCGGGATGCTCGCGATGATCTCGGCCTTGTAGTGCTCGCCGATCTCCTTGAAGTGCTTCACCGCCTCGTCGCGCGGCAGCACGCGGCGCGTGACCGGCTCGTCCTTCGCGGCCAGTTCGGCCATGCGCTTCTCGATGGCCTGCAAGTCCTCGGGCGTGAAGGGCCGCTTGTACGAGAAGTCGTAATAGAAGCCGTGCTCGATGACCGGGCCGATCGTGACCTGGGCGTCGGGAAAGAGCTCCTTGACCGCATACGCGAGCAGGTGGGCCGTCGAATGGCGGATGACATCCAGGCCCTCGGGGTCCTTGGCCGTGAGGATGGAGAGCTGGGCGTCGCGGTCGATGGTGAACGACGTGTCGACGACCTTGCCGTCGACCTTGCCGGCGAGGGCGGCCTTCGCCAAGCCTGCGCCGATGGAGGCGGCGACCTCGGCCACCTTCACGGGGCCTGGGAACTCGCGTTTCGAGCCGTCTGGGAGCGTGATCTGGATCATGGGACTAGAAGGGAATTCAAAAGCAAAAAGCGCGGCCGGCAGCCGCGCTTTTTCGTGGTTCGATGCACGCGCGACTACCCGCCCCTAGCGGGTGGTGGAACCTTCCGTTCGCGTTCGCGGTGTCATAACCAATGTGCCTTTCTCGCCCTTGTGGGTGGACAACGGCCCGATTTTACCCTGCGGCCACGAAGCCGGTGCCGCCGCACTTCTCGCAAGCCGTGATGACGATCTGCTTCTCGACCTCGAAGTTCTCGTTGATGTTCTCGCTCTCGAACCTGAGCTCGCCGGTGCCGCCGCAATCCGGGCACTTCTTCTGGTTGAGCTTGCTGGCGTCGAAAACACCCGTCTTTTCGTCGGTACCGGCCATTCTTCCGCCCCCATGTGGCAAAGGAAGCCCAACTCTACGACCAATCCGGCGAGAGTCCAAACCGGGGGTTCCCCCGGCCCCGGCGGCCTAGCTGGCCAGCTCGAAGATGGTCCGGCTCGCCCGCCGCAGGCGGTTGCCCAATTCGCGGCCGATGCCCGCCAGCACCTTCATCGCGACGGTCGGTTCGCTGCGCGCCATCCTCTCGAACGCGTCGTGCGGCAGCACATAGCACACCAGCCGGCCATCGGCTTCCACCGTCGCCGACCGCACCTGCTGGTCCAGCAGCGCCAGTTCACCGAAGACCGTCCCGGCCGAGAAAGTCATCAGGCGCGTGTCGCGCTGCGCGCCGGGCAGGCGCAGCCGCACGCTCGCCGATCCTTCGCAGATCAGGTACAAGTCCCGGCTCGTGTCGCCTTCGCGGAACACGGCATCGCCCCGGGCGAACACGCGCTCCTGCATGGCGCCCGCAAGCACCTCCATTTCCCGCGGATCCAGGCGCCAGAGCACCCCGAACTGCTCCAGCCCGACGTCCAGCCCGAACTGCGAGTCGTCGGCCAGGCCTTCCAGCAGGCGGTCTTCGGCCCATTCGATGGCGCGGTCGGTGTCCTGGAACAGGTGCGCGGCCGTCAGCGCCTTGTGCAGGCCCATGTCCTTCATGAATGCCTCCAGCCGCGTGCCCTGCTCCAGCGCGCCAAGCAGCAGCGCGACCTTTTCGCGCTTGAGCCGTTCGTGGATCTGCAGCAGCATCTTCGCGCCGGTGCTGTCGATCTCGCGCACGCGCTTGAGGTCCAGGATGACGTGGGACGTCGGTTCGCGCAGCGCCGCCTCGATCTCCCCCGCGAGGTCCTCGGCCGTGCCGAAGAAGATCGGCCCTTCGAGCTCGAAGACCACGATGCGCTCGCTGTGTCCGCGCAGCAGGTCCGCCTGCGCCGAATTGCGCGAGCGGCGCGAGTGCACGACGTCGCAGCGGTAGGTGCGGCGGATCACCGACTTGCTCATGCGGAAGAGGAAGAACGCGATCGTCACGGCGATGCCCACGGCGACCGCGACGACGACGTTGAACGCCACCGCGGCGACGGCGACGGCCAGGATCACCAGCAGGTCGAGCGCCACGCTCTGCGGGCTGGAGAACTGGCCCTTGAAGAGGCGCACGCAGTTCGCGACCGACCAGCGGTCGACCAGCTGGATGGCGACGGCCGTCAGCATCCCGGCGATGACCACGCGCGGAAGGAAGCCCACCAGCGGCGAGATCACCAGGATCGCCAGCAGGATCACGGCGGCGTGCACCAGCAGTGACACGGGCGTGCGCGCGCCGCTGCGGTGATTGGCGAAACTCGACCCGAGGTTGATGCCGTTGGCGATCCCGCCGAAGCCCGCGGCCACCATGTTGCCCGCGCCCAGCCGCACGAGCTCGCGGTTGGTCTGGATGCGGTTGCCGGAGTCGGCCTCGACCAGCCGTCCGCACAGCACGCCGTCCAGCGACGCGATGAGCGCCAGGCTCAGCGCACCGCCGAGGATCATCGGCAAGGCCGCGAGGGCCTCAGGGTTCGCGGCGAGGCCCGCGAACTCCGCGAAGTACCGCGGGTTGGGCCATGCGAACGGGATGGCGCCGACCACGGGCCCGAGCTGGCCGCCCAGTCCCGCGAGCTTGAACAGGTAATAGGACGCCAGGCCGCCCGCCATGCCCAGGAGGGTCGGCGGCACCGCCTTCGTGATGCGCGCCCCCTTGATCACCAGCGTGCAGGTGATCACCCCGACCAGCAGGTTCGCCGGCATCACGTCGGCGACGTGCGCCGGGATGCGCCACGCAGCCACGTGCTGCGTGAAGCCCAAAAGGCTGTCCAGTTGCGAGAGGAAGATCAGGAGCGCCGCGGCGTCCGCGAAGCCTGCGATGACGGGCGCCGGCACGTACTTGACCCAGGTGCCGAAGCCGAGCAGGCCGAACAGCAGCTGGATCGCCCCGCCGAGGAACACCAGCAGGAACACGAGCGCCAGCAAGGTCTGGGGCGACGCCGAGCGCAGGAACGGGACCTGCGACTGCACCATGCCGGTCAACACGATGGAGCCGATCAGGAAAGTGACGATGCTGCGCGGCGAATAGATCATCGTCGTGTTCGCGCCGAGGAGGTACGCCACGATGCAGCCGATGACCGGTGCGTACAGGCCCGCGAGGATGCCGTGCGCGAGCTGGTCGGGCCCCAGGGGCGACAGCGCGAGGATGCCGTAGCCCATGCTCACCGGGATCGTGAGGACCGCCGCGGCGAAACCGCCGACCGCGTCGCCGCGCAGACGCGCGAGCCAGGGCGGCCCCTCGGGACGGACGTCTTTCGCGGGGGAAGGCGCTGCGGCGGCCTGGTCCGGCAGGCCGTAACCCCAGCGCTGGGACAAGTTCGCCATGGGCCCTCCTGCTGCGACGTCGAAACATAAGGTGCGGCCCGGGCCGCGTCAAGGCGAAGACGGCTCCCCAAAAGAGAAACCCCGCCGGGATCGCCGGCGGGGCCCTTGTCTCCCGGTAGCGGAGCGTCTTCTTATGCGGCCTTCTTGTGGTCGTCGAAGAACTGTTCGTCTTCCGTGGAGCCCTTCAGGGCCGCCGTGGAAGCATTGGCTTCGATCGTGGTCGTCACCGCGTCGAAGTAACCGGTCCCCACCTCGCGCTGGTGCTTCACCGCGGTGAAGCCGCGCTCGGCCGCCGCGAATTCCTTCTGCTGCATCTCGACGAAGGCGGTCATGTTGTTGCGCGCGTAGCCGTAGGCCAGCTCGAACATCGAGTAGTTCAGGCTGTGGAAGCCGGCCAGCGTGATGAACTGGAACTTGTAGCCCATGGCGCCCAGCTCCTTCTGGAACTTGGCGATGGTCGCGTCGTCGAGGTTCTTCTTCCAGTTGAACGACGGCGAGCAGTTGTACGCGAGCAGCTTGCCCGGGAACTTGGCGTGGATCGCGTCGGCGAAGGCCTTGGCGAACTTCAGGTCGGGCGTGCCCGTCTCGCACCAGATCAGGTCGGCGTACTCGGCGTAGGCCAGGCCCCGGCTGATGGCCTGGTCCAGGCCCTTCTTCGTGCGGTAGAAGCCTTCGACCGTGCGCTCGCCGGTGAGGAACGGCTTGTCGTTCTCGTCGACGTCGCTCGTCACGAGGTCGGCGGCTTCGGCGTCGGTGCGGGCCAGCAGGATGGTGGGCGTGCCCATCACGTCGGCGGCCAGGCGCGCGGCGATCAGCTTGGCGTTGGCTTCGCGCGTCGGCACGAGCACCTTGCCGCCCATGTGGCCGCACTTCTTGACGGAGGCGAGCTGGTCCTCGAAGTGCACGCCGGCGGCGCCCGCTTCGATCATGGCCTTCATCAGCTCGAAGGCGTTCAGCACGCCGCCGAAACCGGCTTCGGCATCGGCCACGATGGGCGCAAAGTAGTCGATGTAGCCCTCGTCACCGGGGCCCTTGCCTTCGCTCCACTGGATCTGGTCGGCACGCGCGAACGTGGCGTTGATCTTCTTCACGACCTTCGGCACGGAATCCACCGAGTACAGCGACTGGTCGGGGTACATCTCCCCGTTGCTGTTGGCGTCGCCTGCCACCTGCCAGCCGGAGAGGTAAATGCCCTTCAGGCCGGCCTTGACCTGCTGCATGGCCTGGTTGCCCGTCAGCGCGCCCAGCGTGTTGACGAAGGGCTCGGTGTTGACCAGGTTCCAGAGCTTTTCGGCGCCGCGCTTGGCCAGGGTGTGCTCGATCTGCAGCGAGCCGCGCAGCTTCACGACGTCGGCGGCGCTGTAGCCGCGCTTGATCCCCTTCCAGCGGGGGTTCTCAGCCCAGTCCTTCTCGAGCTGCGCGATCTGCTGTTCGCGGGTGAGGTGGGTCCAGTTCGTCATGGGTTCACTCCATCAGGGTAGTTGCCGAAATCGATGGCTGAACTTTAAGTCTTCTACAAGACTTTGTGAACGTCTTGTGTCTTATACAAGAGATAAATTTTTATCCATGCAAATCAATGACTTGCACCTGCAATTTCTCGATATGGGAATTGATCTCTCATATCGAGAAATTTTGGCGCGGCGCAACATCCCGTCATTTCGCGATGCGAAACGGTTTTCACGATGAGTGAAATCGGATCCAGTCGCCATGCCCGATCGGCTCCTTGCCGGCGATGCGCGAGGGGTTGATCTCGTAGAGGAAGCACGGCACCGGCCGGCCCGCCACGGCCACTTCGAGGTCGCGCTTGAAGTACTCGCTGTGCGCGCCGTCGACGAGCCCCTCGATGTCGTCGAGCACTGCCTCGAGCTCGCGCGTGACTTCGTAGACCTCGCCCACCACCGTCACCGCCTGCTCGCCTCCCAGCGCGAGGCCCGGGTACCAATCGAGGTGGTACAGGCTGCCCTTCACCTCGCCCATGCCGAGGTACTTCGGCGCCGGCGCCAGGCGATTGATGTCGTTGCGGCCGCCCTTGCGCAGCGTGCCGTAGACGAAGACATGGCGAATGCCGCCTTCAGGCATGATCCCGCTCTTCCTTGCTTCCCAGCCGCGGATTTTCCGACGAATGAAGGCCGAGCGCCTACTCGCCTACGCCTGCCTCGCGCTGTCGATGTCCCTGGTGGGCAGCTACGTCGCGCTCTCGAAGCCGCTCGCGGCGGCGATCCCCGTCTTCCTGCTCGCCTGGCTGCGCTTCGGCATCGGCGGCCTGGCGATGGTGCACTGGCTGCGCAAGCCGATGGGCGAGCTGCCGCTGTCGCCCCAGGTCCGCCAGCTGCTGTTCCTCGAATCCTTCCTGGGCAACTTCCTGTTCTCGATCTGCATGCTGTTCGGCGTGAGCATGACCAGCGCCGTCTCGGCGGGCGTGATCATGGCGGCGATCCCCGCGGTGGTCGCTGTCCTGAGCTGGATCTTCCTGCGCGAGCGCGTCGGCCCGCGCGTGTGGGGTGCGGTGGCCTGCGCGGCCGCCGGCATCGGGCTGCTGGCGATCGCGAAGCCCGAGGCGCAAGGCACGTCCTCCCTGCTGGGAAACCTGCTGGTGTTCGGCGCCGTGGTCTGCGAGGCGTCGTATGCCGTGATCGGCAAGAAGCTCACCGGCGCGCTGGCGCCGCGGCGCATCACCTCGCTGATCAACCTGTGGGGCTTCGCGCTGGTCACGCCCTTCGGCCTGTACCAGGCGCTGCACTTCGACTTCACGCAGGTCCAGGCGCCGACCTGGGTGCTGCTGCTGTTCTATTCGCTCGCCGCGAGCGTGTGGACGGTGTGGCTGTGGATGACTGGCTTGAAGACCGTGCCGGCGTCGCAAGGGGGAGTATTCACGGTGATGCTGCCGGTGTCGGCAGCGATGGTCGGTGTCGTCGTGCTGGGAGAGCCGTTCACGGCGGTGCAGGCCGTCGCCTTCGCGCTGGCGCTGGCCGGCGTCGTCCTCGCTAGCGCCCGGTCACCTTCCGGATCGCGGGCTTGATGTTCTCGCGCCGCGCCGGCAACAGCGGCGCGTCTTCGCGCGGCGCGTTGAGCACGATCGCGGTCGAGGTCTCGGTCAGGATGCAGAACTTGGTGACCACGGCATCGAGGTGCTCGACGTCGATCACGGCGATCTGCAGCATCCAGCTGTCCTCGCCGGTCACGTTCCAGGCGTTGACCACCTCCGGCGTCTGCTCGATCAGCTTGACGACGCGCGCGTACTCGGCGCGCCCCACCCGCACCAGCGCGCGGATGCCATAGCCCAGTCGCTGCGCGTCGACGATGGCGCGGTAGCCGCGGATCACGCCGCTCAATTCCAGCTTGCGCACGCGCTCCGTCACCGCCGGCTGGCTCAGGCCGACGCGCCGGCCGAGCTCCGCCATGGTGATGCGCGCATCGCGCTGCAGCTCCCCCAGGATCTGCGCGTCGGAGCCGTCCAGCGGGGCGATTTCGGTCGGCATCTCATTCCACCTTGAAAAACATGGCAGCAGTATAGGACGCGCCTTGATTTCTGCATGGCGCTGCCGCCCATCCGCTCCTAAGATGCGGCCATGTCCGCCGTGCTCACCTCCCCCGGGCCCGCCGCCCGCCCATCCCTGCTGGTTCCCGCGCTGCTCGCGTGCTACCTGATCTGGGGCTCCACCTACCTGGCCATCCGCTTCGCGCTCGAGAGTCTGCCGCCCTTCCTGCAGATGGGGACGCGCTTCCTCGTGGCCGGGAGCCTGCTCATGGCCTGGCTCGCCTGGCGCAGCAAGGATCCCTGGCCCACCGCCGTGGAGTGGCGCAACGCCCTCGTCATCGGCACCCTGATGCTCGGCGGCGGGATGGGGCTGTGCGCGGCATCGGAGCAATACATCGGCTCCGGGCTGATCGCGGCGTTCATCGCCGTCTCGCCCATGGTCAACAGCGGCTGGGGCCTGTTCTTCGGCCAGAAGCCCACCCGGATGGAATTCGCCGGGATGGCCGTGGGCGTCGCCGGCGTGCTCCTGCTGGTGCGCGGCGCGAGCTTCGCGGCTTCGCCGGTCGGCATCGCCTGCGTCGCCGGCGCCGTCCTCACGTGGACGCTTGCGTCCGTCCTCACCACCACCAAGCTCCCGCTGGCGCGCGGCGCGATGGGGTTCGCCAGCGAAATGTTGTGTGGCGGCGCGGTGTTGATGGTGGTTTCTCTCGCATTGGGTGAGCAAGCGGTGCTGCCGCTGCAGCCGGTTTCGATCGCCGCGTGGCTCTACCTCGTGGTGTTCGGCTCGCTCATCGCGTTCAGCGCGTACATGTATTTGCTGGCGCACGCGACGCCCGCGGTAGCGACGAGCTACGCCTTCGTGAACCCCGTGATCGCGCTTTTGCTGGGCGTTTTCGTCGGCTCCGAGCACGTCACGGGGGGCGAATGGGCGGCGTGCGGCGTGATCCTCGCGGGCGTCTTGCTGATTTTCAGAGGGAAATCGGGCTCCTCCTAGAGTGAAAAAAGCGCAACGCCAGAGGAGAAAAACGCTTTCTCCCCTTGGAAACGCGCTTTTTTGCCATTAGCATCCGCTCTGCCAACGGGATGAAGTCCCAATGGTGGTCAATCAACTTCTAGAAGGAAATCAAGTCATGGCAACTGCAAAGAAAGCTGCGAAGAAGTCGGCCAAGAAGGCCCCCGCGAAGAAGGCTCCGGCGAAGAAGGCCGCAGCGAAGAAGCCGGCCGCGAAGAAGGCACCGGCGAAGAAGGCTCCGGCCAAGAAGGCCGCTGCGAAGAAGGCGCCGGCGAAGAAGGCCGCGAAGCCCGCGAAGAAGCGCACGCCGAACGCGGCGTTCATGAAGCCCCTGCAACCCGATGCGGCGCTGGCCGCGGTGGTTGGCAACAGCGCGATGCCCCGCACGGAAATCGTGTCGAAGCTGTGGGCTTACATCAAGAAGAACAAGCTGCAGGACAACGTCAACAAGCGCATGGTCAACTCCGACGAGAAGCTGCGCGCGCTGTTCGGCAAGGCCCAGGTCTCGATGTTCGAGATGGCCGGCCTCATCGGCAAGCACATCAAGTAAGCAGGCCCGCGCCGAAAGGCGCGGTCGCCTTGCGCGACTTGCAAGGGCCGGGCAACCGGCCCTTTCTCATTTGCGCGGCTACTTCTTCAGCGCGTTCTGGCGGATCGCGCTCAAGGTGCCGCGCGTGCTGATCACCTCGGGGTCGAGCACCACTTCGATCAGCGTGCCCTGCTTGCGCTCCAGCGCGGCGATGAGCTCCGGCTCGAACTCCGCGGTCTTCGTGATGCGCACGCCCGCATAGCCATACGCGCGCGCCAGCGCGGCGAAGTCGGGGTTGGCGAGCTGGGTGCCGTGCACGCGTTCCGGGTACTCGCGCTCCTGGTGCATGCGGATCGTCCCGTACATGCCGTTGTTCAGCAGCACGACGATGCTCTTCGCGCCGTACTGCGCGGCGGTCGCGAGCTCCTGCCCGTTCATCAAGAAATCGCCGTCGCCCGCGATGGTGAACGCGGTGCGGCCGCTGACGATGTTCGCGGCGATGCCTGCCGGCACGCCGTAGCCCATCGAACCCACCGTGGGCGCGAGCTGCGTCTTGTGGCCCTTCGCCAGCCCGTGGTGCTTGAAGAAGCGGTGGATCCAGCTGGCGAAGTTGCCGGCCCCGTTGGTGAGCACCGCGTCGTCGGGCAGGTGCTTCTTGAGCACGGCCACGATCGCCGGCATGTCGATGTCGCCCGGCAGTTTCGTCGGGACGAGGTTCTGCTCGTACTCGGCATGCACGGCTTCGGTCCATGCGGCCCACGGCACGTCGGGCGGCGCCGTCAGCACCTCGAGCGAACGCGCCGCGGCGTTCATCGTGGCGTTGATCGCCAGGTCGGCCTGGTACACGCGGTTCAGCTCCTCCGCGCTCGCGTGGATGTGCACCAGCTTCTGTTTCGGCTTGGGCGGCGTGAGCAGCGTGTAGCCGCTGGTGGTCATCTCGCCCAGGCGCGGGCCGATTGCCAGGATCAGGTCGGCTTCCTTGATGCGCGCCGCGAGCTTCGGGTTGATGCCGATGCCCACGTCGCCCGCGTACAGCGCGTGGTGGTTGTCGAAGGTGTCCTGGAAGCGGAAGGCGTTGCCCACGGGCAGCTTCCAGTTCTCGGCGAAGCGCTGCAGCGCCTGCGCCGACTGCTGCGTCCAGCCGCCGCCGCCCGCGATCACGAAAGGCTGTTTCGCCGCGAGCAGCATCTCGCGCAACTCGCGGATCGCGCCGGGGTCGCTCCACGCTTCGACGGCTTCGACGCGTCCCACGGGCCGCGAGGCCGTCTGCTGCACCAGCATGTCCTCGGGCAGCACCAGCACCACGGGGCCGGGGCGGCCGTTCATCGCCGTGGCGAAGGCACGGGCGACGTATTCGGGAATCCGGTTCGGGTCGTCGATGCGCTCGACGCGCTTGGCCATGCCGCCGGTGGACGGGCCGAAGAAGCTGCGGTAGTCGACCTCCTGGAAGGCCTCGCGGTCGCGCTGGTCGCTCGCGACGTCGCCGACGAACAGCACCATCGGCGTCGAATCCTGGAACGCGGTGTGCACGCCGATCGACGCGTTCGTCGCGCCGGGACCGCGCGTGACGAAGCACACGCCGGGCCGTCCCGTGAGCTTGCCCGCGGCTTCCGCCATGTACGCGGCGCCGCCCTCCTGGCGGTTGATGACGAATTCGATCTTGTCGCGATAGGCGTGGAAGCCGTCGAGCACCGCGAGGAAGCTCTCGCCCGGCACGCCGAAGGCATGCGTCACGCCCTGCGCCACGAGGCATTCGACGATGAGGTGGCCGGCGATCTGAGTCATTGACTTTATTAACCGTGTGGTGAATTATTGCGCCATGACGAGAGACACCGCCCCCGTCGCGGAGGAGCGCCAGCGCGATGCCGACCGCTCGCAGCTCACCATCCTAGCAGCGGCCCGGGACGAGTTCGCCGAGTTCGGGCTGGGCGGCGCGCGCATGGACCGCATCGCCGAACGCGCCGGCGTGAACAAGCGCCTGATCTACTACTACTTCGAGGACAAGGAGAAGCTGTTCGAGGCCGTGCTGGAGCAGGCCTACCTCGACATCCGCGAGGAAGAAAGGCACCTGCACCTGCTGGATCTGGCGCCCACCGACGCCGTGCGCAAGCTGGTGGAATTCACCTGGGACTACTACCTCGCGCACCCGGAGTTCCTTACGCTGCTGAACAGCGCCAACTTGCACAAGGCGCGCCACCTGGCGGAGTCACGGCGCGCGAAGGAACTCAACTCGCCGCTCATCGAGACGCTCGGCCAGATCCTCGAGCGCGGCCGGCGCGAAGGCACGTTCCGCGGCGGCGTCGACCCCGTGCAGCTCTACGTGTCGATCGCCGGGCTGTCGTACTTCTACCTTTCGAACAGCTACACACTGTCGGCCATCTTCGGCCGCGACCTCCTGTCGACCAAGGCCAAGGCCGAGCGCCTCTCGCACATGGTCGACGTGACGCTGGGCTACCTGCTGAGGAGCTGAGCCGCGTTTTCCGCGGGGGCTTGCGCCGGCCGTCCTGCGCCCTATAATTCACCAGTTAGTGAATTAAGGTCCACCGCCCCAGGAGACGACTTCCATGCGCCTTTCCCGCCGCGCCGCACTGGCCGCAGCCACCCTTTCGCTCGCCGCACCCCTGGCCGCCTTCGCGCAGGCCGGCTACCCGAACAAGCCGATCCGTGTCATCGTCCCCTTCGCGGCGGGCAGCACCACGGACATCATTGCGCGCGCGATCACCGACAAGATGAGCCAGAGCATGGGCCAGCAGCTCGTGGTCGACAACCGCGGCGGCGCCAGCGGCACCATCGGCCAGGCGGCCGTGGCGCAGGCGCAGCCCGACGGCTACACGATCATGGTGCACTCGTCGTCGCACACCGTCAGCCCGCACACCTTCGCGAAGCTGCCCTTCGACACCGAGAAGGACTTCGTCGCCATCACGCCGATCTCGACGACGCCGAACGTGCTGGTGATCTCCCCCGCCAAGAACATCAAGACGCTGCAAGACCTGCTGGCGTACGGCAAGGCGAACCCCGGCAAGCTCAATTTCGCTTCCGCCGGCCAGGGCAGCGCCACGCACCTGAACGCCGAGAAGTTCAAGCTCGCCGCGAAGATCGACGCGGTGAACGTGCCGTTCAAGGGCTCGGCGGAAGCGGTGACCGAGGTCATCTCGGGCCGCGTCGACTATTACTTCTCGCCCATCGCGCCCGTGATCGGCCAGATCCGCAACGGCCAGCTCGTGCCGCTGGCCGTCGGTTCGCCCAAGCGCGCCGCCGCCCTGCCCAACGTGCCGACCACCGCCGAAGCGGGCGTGCCCGGCTCCGAGTTCAATTTCTGGATCGGCATGTTCGCGCCCGCGAAGACGCCGAAGGAGATCGTCGACCGCCTGAACGCGGAAGTGATCAAGGCGCTCAACACGCCCGAGGTGAAGGAACGTTTCGCGTCACTGGGCGCCGATGCGTGGACGCTCAAGCCCGAGCAGTTCGACGCCTACGTCCACGACGAAATCAAGGCCAACGCGGGCCTGGTGAAGGCTGCCGGCCTGGAGGTGCACAAGTAATGGCTACGCAAAGACTCGGCATCGTCATGCACGGCGTCACCGGACGCATGGGCATGAACCAGCACCTGATCCGCTCCATCGTCGCGATCCGCAGGGAAGGCGGCGTGATGCTTTCCAACGGCGACAAGGTCATGCCCGACCCGATCCTCGTCGGCCGCAACGCCGAAAAGATCGCGGCGCTGGCCAAGGCCAACGGCATCGAGCGCTGGACCACGGACCTCGACAAGGCGCTGGCGGACAAGAACGACACGGTGTTCTTCGACGCGGGCACGACGCAGATGCGCCCCACCCTGCTGGCCAAGGCGATCCGCGCCGGCAAGCACGTGTACTGCGAGAAACCGATCGCCACCAACCTGAACGAGGCGGTGGAGATCGCGCGCCTGGCGCAGGAGTCCGGCCTGAAGCACGGGGCCGTGCAGGACAAGTTGTTCCTGCCGGGGCTGCGCAAGCTCGACATGCTGCGCCGCGCCGGCTTCTTCGGCCGCATGCTGTCGCTGCGCCTGGAGTTCGGCTACTGGGTGTTCGAAGGCGACCTGCAGCCGATCCAGCGCCCGAGCTGGAACTACCGCGCCGAGGACGGCGGCGGGATGATCCTGGACATGATGTGCCACTGGCGCTACGTGCTGGACAACATCTTCGGCGAGGTGAAGTCGATCTCGTGCCTGGGCACCACGCACATCCCGCAGCGCTGGGACGAAGACGGCAAGCCGTACGCGGCCACGGCGGACGACGCCGCGTACGCAACGGCGGAACTCGTGGGCCACAACGGCGAGCCGATCATTGCGCAGCTGAACATGTCGTGGGCCACGCGCGTGCGCCGCGACGACCTCGTCACCTTCCACGTCGACGGCACGCACGGCTCCGCCGTCGCGGGCCTGCAGGAATGCCGCGCGCAATCGCGCGTGACGACGCCGCGGCCCGTGTGGAACCCGGACGTCAAGCAGTCGATGGACTTCTTCGACCAGTGGCAGGAAGTGCCGGACAGCCAGACCTACGACAACGGCTTCAAGATCCAGTGGGAGCACTTCATCCGCCACATCGTCGAGGACGCGCCCTACAAGTGGACGCTGCCCGAAGGCGCCAAGGGCGTGCAGCTGGTGGAAGCCGCGCTGCAAAGCTGGAAGGAGCGGCGCTGGGTGGACGTTCCGAAGCTCGCGATCTGAGGGCGCAATGGCACTGACGCTGTACCTGCCCGCGGCCGCCAACGGCCGGATCGAGAACTACGCACTCTCGGGGACCAAGCCCGTGCGTCCCGCGAAGGGCGTGGCGTTCAACCGCATCGCCTATTCGGCCGCGCACGTCGTGGCCGACCCGCGTGCGGCCATCGACCCGTGGCTGCAATGCGCGGTCGACTGGGACACGACGATCAAGTACCGCCAGTACCTGTGGTCGCTGGGCCTGGGGGTGGCCGAGGCGATGGACACGGCGCAGCGCGGCATGGGCCTGGACTGGCCGACCTCGCTCGAGCTGATCCGCCGCTCGCTCGACGCCGCGCGCGACGTGCCGGGCGCGATCGTCGCATCGGGCTGCGGCACCGACCACCTCGCCATCGACGAGGTGAAGTCGGTGGACGACGTCATCCGCGGCTACGAGGAGCAGATGGCTGCGATCGAGAAGCTGGGCGGCAAGCTGATCGTGATGGCCAGCCGCGCGCTCGCGAAGGTCGCGAAGTCGCCGGCGGACTACGAGCGCGTGTACGACCGCGTGCTGTCGCAGGCGAAGCAGCCCGTCGTGCTGCACTGGCTGGGCGACATGTTCGACCCGGCGCTGGCGGGCTATTGGGGATCGAAGGACGTCGATGCGGCGATGAACACCGCGCTCGGCATCATCGAGGCGCACCCAGCCAAGGTCGACGGCATCAAGATCTCCCTGCTGGACAAGGACAAGGAGATCGCCATGCGCGCGCGCCTGCCGAAGGGCGTGCGCATGTACACCGGCGACGACTTCAACTACGCGGAGCTGATCGAGACCGGCAGCGACGCGCTGCTGGGCATTTTCGACGCCATCGCTCCCGCCGCCAGCGCGGCGCTGGGAGAACTCGCGCAGGGCAACACCGCGAGGTTCCACGACATCCTGGGCCCGACGGTGCCCCTGTCGCGCCACATCTTCCAGGCGCCCACGCGCTTCTACAAGACGGGCGTGGTGTTCATGGCGTGGCTCAATGGCCACCAGTCGCACTTCACCATGGTGGGCGGCCAGCAGAGCACGCGCTCGCTCGTTCACCTCGCGGAACTGTTCCGCCTGGCCGACCGCGCCAACCTGCTCGAGAAGCCGGACCTCGCGGTGCAGCGCATGAAATCGCTCCTCGCGGTGCACGGGGTCGAATGAGGGATTTTTCGCAAGACCCCCACTGGCTGTCCATCAACACGGCCACGATCCGCAAGAGCGAAGGCAAGGAATTGCCCTTGCCGGACATCATCGAAGCCTGCGTCGGGCGCGGCATCCGCGCGATCTCGCCCTGGCGCGACCAGGTGGCGGCGGCGGGCCTTGCGACGATCTCGAAACTCGTGAAGGCGCATGGCCTGGAGCTCTCGGGGTACTGTCGCGGCGGGATGTTCCCCGCGGGCACGCCCGAAGGGTTGCAGGCCGCACACGACGACAACCGGCGCGCGGTCGATGAAGCGCGCGAGCTGAACGCCCGGTGCCTGGTCCTCGTGGTCGGCGGCGGCGGCAAGGACATCGCGCTTGCGCGCACGCAAGTGCGCGACGGCATCGCGAAACTGCTCGAGCACTCGCGGTCGGTCGGCATGCCGCTCGCGATCGAGCCGCTGCACCCGATGTACGCGGCTGATCGTGCTTGCGTGAACACGATGGAGCATGCGCTCGACCTCTGCGACGAACTCGACCCGTCGAAGTCAGGGGCCCTCGGCGTCGCGTGCGACGTCTACCACGTGTGGTGGGACCCGAAGCTGCAAGCGCAGATCGCTCGCGCAGGACGCGAACGCCTGCTTGCGTTCCACGTCTGCGACTGGCTCGTGCCCACGACCGACCTCTTGCTCGACCGCGGCATGATGGGCGACGGCGTCATCGAAATCCGCCGCATCCGCGGCTGGGTGGAAGATGCGGGCTTCGCCGGCTACAGCGAAGTCGAAATCTTCTCGGAGAACAACTGGTGGCGGCGCGAGCACGGTGACGTGCTCGACACCTGCATACAGCGGCACCACACTTTCGTGTGACCGCCGCCGGGTAGTTACGCGTTCGCGACGCGCAGGCTCTTGTCCGCCGCGCGCGTGCCGCCGGCGTCGATCTCGCCGGAGAGCTGGCCGCCCTCCTCGATCACCACCTTGCCGTAGCGGATCTTGCCGGTGACCTTGCCGGTGGAGTAGATCGTGAGCTTCTGGCGCACGGTCAGGCTGCCTTCGAACTGGCCGTGGATCTCGGCGATGTCGATCTCGCACGAGCCCTTGAACGAGCCGCGCTCGGAAATCTGGATCACGCGCGAGTCCATGGTGGCCTCGACCGAGCCTTCGACCACCAGCGTGTCGCAGTCGGTGATCTCCACGCCCTTCAGCTTGATGTTCGGGCCCACGGTCAGCTTGCTCTCGCCTTCCTTGCCGGCCGTCGTGTTGGCGGCGGCGGCGGTGGGCGCGGCGGTGGCGGCGACGATGTTCGTCGCGCCCGAGGCGGCGGCCTGGTTGGGGCTGGTGCCCGGCGCGCGCATGTTCGGGTTGTTCTCGTCGCGCTTGTTGAAGAAGGGGGATTGCAAGGCCATGGTGATGCTTCCTCTGAGGTGGCGTTGAATGAGGTGCCGATGCTACGGATGACCCACGCCCGCACAAAGACGTTTTACGCAACGGAAGTAACCGAATTCGTGGCGGCGTACACGCTCGTCCACACGCGCGTGCGACATATTTCGCGGCGCTTGTAAACGGCCGTTGCATCCGCGCGGCTCTCGCGGCACATTGGGGGTTCGAACGAGGGGAACTCCATGGGCGCCATCGACCGGCTGCGCGCTTGGGCCGCGGCCCTTGCCATTGCAACGACTCCCGCTTTCGCCGCGCCGACGGGCGAGGAAGTGATCGACACGTCGGCCGCGAACCTGATCGTGGTCCTGCGCGAGTCGCTGGGCGAGAACCACCCCGACACGACGCTGCGCCCCTATGGCCGCGTGGTCGCCGAATTGCCCGACGGCAAGCGCGTGGAACTCGCCACCAGCTGGTACCACTACATCGGCGATATGCACATCCGCCTGGTGTTCGACGGCGGGCAGACCCTGCAGAGCGCCTCGCCCAACGACCTCGAGCGCCTGCGCCTGTCGCCCGAAGAGGCGCTCGACACCGCCGTGCGCAACCTGCGGCGCGTCTATGGCCAGCCGACGGCCACGCCGTGGAGCGGCGGGCTCATGCAGGTGCAAGGCATGGCGCCCGATTTCGCCAGCAGCTACTTCCTCGACCGCGAGTTCTGGCTGGGCGTGCAGCGCGGCCACCCGGAAGGCGTCGTCGCCGCCGTGCCCCAGCGCGGCGGACTGGTGTTCGCGTCGGCCAAGGACGACGATGCCATCGACGCGCTGCGCTTCTCGGCGGCGGCGCTCTACGCGGGCGGCGGCGGCCGCCGCGTGTCATCCGGCCTGTACCTGTTCAAGGACGGGCGCTGGTCGGTGTTCCAGCCCCCGCGCGGTCAGTAGGCGACGGTGTAGCGCCCGCCGCGGAACGACAGCGTCGCGGTGCGCGCCTGGATCGCCTCGACCTTCACGCCCGGCGCGACCTCGCTGCCTTCGTTGAATACCTGGCCGTTGACGATCAGCAGGCGCTGCGCCGGGTTGGGCGAGTAGACACCGCCGCTGATCGCCACGCGCGGCGCATCGGCGGGCAGTCCGCCCGGGATCGGTGCAGCAACCGCACTTGCATCCGTTGCGGCAGGCGCAGCGGTGGCCTGCTTGGTGAAAGCGGCCTCCCTCGCCTGCAGGGCCGCCGGGGCCATGGGAGCGGGCGGAGGCGGTGAGATCGCAGCCGCCGCCGGCGGGGATGGAACGACGGCAGGCGGCGCCGTGACCACTGGCGGGGGAACTTCGCTGCGCGTGAAGTACCAGCCCGCGGCAGCGGCGACGACCATGCCGGCCGCTGCCAACGCCACCCAACCGCCGCGCCGCTCCGGCGCACCCGCAGCCGACGGCGTGCCGAGCGAAGCCGGCTGCGCGTGGATGCCGCGCGAGGCATCGCGTTCACGCTGGGCGTCGGCCTTGCGCAGGGCATCGAGGATGTACGACATGGATCAGGGTCCCGTGGCAAGGCGCGGCTCGTCGGCGCCACCGGCGCGATTGAGCTGCATGTAGGTCATGGGACCGGGCTGGCCGTCGGCCGGCAGTCCGTGCGCCAGCTGGAAGCTGCGCAGTTGCGGCTTGAACGGCGCGTCGGGCGCGGCGGCGAGCAGGCGGCGCATCCACTCGGTGGTCTGCACGCCGGGCTCGCCGCGCGGCGCGTAACCGGGCGGCGACTTCCACAAGGTCGCGAACTCGCCGTTCCAGCGAGCGGCCAGCGCATCGAGCGTGACGGTCTGCTCCGTGCCGCCCGCGCGCAGCGTCGCGCTGTCGCGCGTCAGGCGCGTGAGCAGCGCGTAGCTGGGCGTGCCCTGTTGCGCGTCGAGCGTGACGATGCCGGGGCGGTCCAGCTCGCGCACCAGCGCGAGCGGCAGCGTCTTCGTGAAGCATTGCACCTGCGACTTCGCGAGCTCGGCGCAAGCATCGCCCTCGCCCGCCGGCGCCTTCCACAGCGCCGCGAGTTCGCGCCACGCTTCCTGCACGTCCTTGTGCAAGCGCGGTGGCGCCGCAGGTGCACTCGCCTTCGTCGTCGGGGCCGGCGCGGCGCGGACGGCCGGCGCCTTGGCCACCACGCGGGGCGCGTCATCGTCCTGCGCCACACGGGTGGCCGCCGCGTACAGGCCCGCGCCCGCCGCGAGCCCGAGCCCCAGCACGAGCGCCGTGCGCTGGCGCACCGGCGGCTGGACGCTGGCCTTGCCGAACACCTCCTGCGCGGCCTGGTCGACGACCTTGCGATCGACGGTCGCGCGCGAGGTCGCGTAGGCGCCGAGGAGCGCCCGGTCGCACAGCAGGTTGATGCGGCGCGGGACGCCGCGCGAGATCTCATGGATGCGTTTGAGGGCACGCGGCTCGAAGGGAAACGGCCGCTCCAGCCCGGCGACATCCATCCGGTGGCGGATGTATTGCTCGGTTTCGGCCGGGGTCAGCGCCCCCAGGTGGTAGCGCGCGATCACGCGCTGGGCGAGCTGCTCCAGCTGCGGCTGCGCCAGCATGTCGCGCAGCTCGGGCTGGCCGATCAGCACGATCTGCAGCAGCTTGCGCTCGCGCGTCTCCAGGTTCGTGAGCAGCCGCAGCTGCTCCAGTACATCGGGCTCGAGGTTCTGCGCCTCGTCGATGATCAGCACGTTGTTGCGGCCCGCCGCATGCGACTGCAGCAGGAACCCGTTCAGCCTGTCGACGTGGGCCTTCACCGTGTCGCCCTGCGGCGCCGGCAGGTGGAATTCCTCGCCGATGGATTGCAGCAGCTCGGTGACCGTGAGCTTCGGGTTGAAGATGTAGGCGACGTTGCAGTTGGCGGGGATCTGCTCCAGGAACAGGCGGCACAGCGTGGTCTTGCCGGTGCCGATCTCGCCGGTCAGCAGCACGAAGCCGCCGCCACCGCCCAAGCCATACAGCAGGTGCGCGAGCGCCTCGCGGTGCCGCTCGCTCATGAAGAGGAAATGCGGGTCGGGCGCGATCGAGAAGGGTTCGTGCTTCAGGCCGAAGTACGAGGCGTACATGGCCCGAAGGATAACCCCCTATGCCGGGGCCAGCGACGTCCGGCGGACCTTGCGCACGTTGAAGGCGCTCGTGATCAGCACCGCCTGCATGAAGACCAGCCCCAGCCACACGCCGCGGTACTGCTGGTGGTCCATCAGGGCGCCGAAGAACAGCGGTGCGATGGCCTGGCCGATGTCCAGGCCCGAGTACACGACGCCGTACACGCGCCCCGTCGCGTTGTCGGGGGTGGACTTCTTCACCAGCAGGTCGCGCGAAGGGCCGGCGATGCCGCTGGCGAAACCCATGGCGCCGAAGAGGGCCGGCACGGCGATGGCCGGCACATGGCCCAGGCCGATCAGCAGCGCGACCAGCGCCGCCATGCCGAAGCCCGCGCCCACGATGCGTTCGCAGCGCTCGGGGTCGGACGCGAGGAAGCCGCCCACGACCATGCCGCCGGCCGCGCACACCATGTACACCGTGAGGCACATCGCGGCCCAGCCCACGGGCACGTCGTGCAGGCGGCGCGCCGCCTCGGGCGCGAAAGCCTGGATGGTGCTCAGGACCACGGCATAGAAAAAGAAGAACCCGAAGCACATCCACACGGCGGGAATGCGCAGGAAAGCCAGGCTGTGTTCGGCGGGGCCGCTCGTGTGCGCCTTGGGTGCGGCCGCGGGCAAGGCCAGCTTGCTGCGGTTGAACCAGATGACCACCAGGACGGCGAACGCGATCGTGCCCGCGCCCATGAGCGCCACGCGCCACGAATACGCCAGCGCGAGCGGCACGACCACCGCCGGTGCGAGCGCCCAGCCCAGGCTGCCGGTGATGCCATGCACGCTGTAGGCATGGCCCAGGCGCGCGGGACTGACCTTGCGGTTGATCAGCGTGTAGTCGACGGGATGGAAGACGCCGTTGCCGACGCCAGCGATGACCGAGCACAGGGCCATCGTGACGTAATCGGGGCTCCACGCAAAGCCGAAAGCGGCGATCCCGATCAGCGCCAGCCCCGCGAACAGCACGGGCCGCGGGCCCCAGCGGTCGACGAGGAACCCCGAGAGCGTCTGCACGCCGCAGGAAACGACGAAGAACACCGTCATGAGGAAGCCCAGCTCGGTGTAGCTGGCATGGAGCGCGTCCTTGAGCCATGGGAACAGCGGCGGCAGGATCAGCTGGCTGAAGTGGCTGACCATGTGGGCCAGGCCCACGAAACCGATCACGCCCGCGTCCTCGCGCAGGGTCGCCGGCGCCATCGCCCCGTTGGCCATCGTCGTGCTCATGGCCGCATCGTACGTCGGGGCGCTGTTTCCGGATTGCGACAGAAGGACAGGAATCGGCGAGAATCGGCCAATGGCCCGCCGCAGCTTCCGCGCCGCCCCCGTCGGCGACACCGACGCCTTCCGCCCCACGCGCCAGCGGCCAGTGCGGGTGCGGGCGCGTTCGATGGCGGCGGACACGCATTTCGAGCCACACCGGCATTCCTGGTCGCAACTGGCCTACTGCGCCACCGGCATCGTGCAGGTGACGGCGCAGCGCGAGGCGGGATCGGACGACGAAGCGACCTTCATCGTGCCGCCGTCGCGCGCGGTGTGGATCGCGCCGGGCGCGCGCCATTCGGTGCACGTGCTCGAAGACGCGCAGTTCCGCACGCTCTACATCGATGCCAGCGCTACGCCCGCCGGCTGGGAAGGTTGCCGTGTCATCGTCGTATCGCCACTGCTGCGCGAGCTGGTGGGCTCGCTCGACGTCGAGGGCATTGCGCGCCAGCGCGAGCAGCGCCTGGTGGAACTCGTGCTCGACGAGATCGGGCACGCCGACCCGCATGAGCTCGGCGTGCCGATGCCGCGCGCGCACGGTGACAAGCGACTGCGCGCGCTGTGCCAGTCCGTTCTCGATGCGCCCGAGCAACGCGAGACGCTCGCGCAAGCGTCAGCACGCTTCGGCGCGAGCGAACGCACGATGGCGCGCCTGTTCCGCGACGAGCTCGGCACCACGTTCCAGCAATGGCGGCAGCAGGCGATCCTGGCGCATGCGCTGCCGATGCTGGCGCGCGGCGCGCCCGTCAGCCACGTCGCGGCGGCCAGCGGCTATTCGAGCGAGAGCGCGTTCACCGCGATGTTCAAGTCGGCGATGGGCCAGCCGCCCAGCCGCTTCCTCGGCAAAGCCTAGGCCCAGAGGGCTTTCATCGCGGCGCGGAAGCCGCGTGCGAGTTCCGCGATCTCGCCGCCCCCCAGCACCTCGTCGCCCGCGACGAACACGCGCGCGAACTTCGACTCGGGCGTGGAGAACACGAGCGCATCCAGCACGTGGTCCGCGGGCAGGCCCGCAAGCTCCGGCGCATCGGCATCGACGACGGCGAAGTCGGCGCGCTGGCCCACGGCGATGCCGCCCAGCGGCAGTCCCGCGGCGGCGCTGCCGCCTTCCAGCGCGCCCTGGAACAAGGCCGCCGCACTGCTTTCCGCGACGCCGGCCTGCGCCGCGACATTGCGCTTGCGCGCGTGCAGGCGCTGCGAGTACTCGAGCAGGCGCAGCTCCTCGCGCCAGCTGCGCGTCACGTGGCTGTCGGAGCCGACGGACCACACGCCGCTCTCGCCCGCCCACGTGGCGAAGTCGAAGATGCCATCGCCGAGGTTCGCCTCGGTGGTCGGGCAGATCACGATCGAAGCGCCGGTCTGGCGCAGCGCCGCGAGTTCCGACGCGCTGGCTTGCGTGGCATGGACCATGTTCCAGCGCGCATCGACCGGCGCCTGCGCGAGCAGGAATTCCATGGGTTTCAGCCCGTGTTCGGCCTGGCAGTCTTCCACCTCACGCCGCTGCTCCGCGATGTGGATGTGCACCGGAAGGCCGCGCGCACCTTGCGCCGTCTCGCGGATGGCGGCGACATCCGCCGCGCGCAGCGAGTGGATCGCCACGCCGGCCGTGATGCGCCCGGCGTCGCTCGCGCCCGCGCGCACGGCTTCGGCGATGGCCAGCACCGATTGCGGTGTCGAGGCGAAGCGCCGCTGGTCGTCGCGCAAGCCCTTCGCCGCGAAACCCGACCGCATGTACAGCGTGGGCAGCAGCGTCAGCCCGATGCCCACGCGCCGCGCGGCACGGGCCAGCGCGCGCGACAGCTCCAGCGGGTCCGCGTAGGGCCGGCCATCCGCGTCGTTGTGCAGGTAGTGGAACTCGCACACCTGCGTGTAGCCCGCAGCCAACAGCTCCGCGTAGAGGAAGGCCGCGATCGCTTCGAGCTGCTCCGGCGTGATGCGGTTGGCGGCGCGGTACATGCGGTCGCGCCAGCTCCAGAAGTCGTCGTCGCCGCCGGGGCTGCGTTCGGTCAGCCCGGCGATGGCGCGCTGGAACGCGTGGCTGTGCGCGTCGACGATGCCGGGCAGCACGGGGCCCCCGAGCGATGTCGCACCCGCGCGCTGCGCGAGCGATGCGCCGGCCTCGACGCGCGACCAGAGGCCCGCCGCGTCCACCTCCAGCAGCACGTCGTGCTGCCAGCCCCCGCGCACCCAGGCCATGGGCGCGTAAAAGCGCCGGCCGTCATCGCGCATGAATCGCCTCCGCAGTCACCAGCGCTGCCAGCAGCATCTCGCGCACGACGGGGATCACGGTTGCCGCCTTCTCCTCGTCGTAGGCGAACGGCGCCTCCTCCTGCATGTACAGCTTCTGGCACATCTCCAGCTGCACTGCGTGCACGTCCTGCGCGGGACGGCCGTAGTGGCGGGTGATGTAGCCGCCCTTGAAGCGGCCGTTGGCCACGTGCGTGAACTCGGGGTGGCGGCGCGCGGCGTTGGCGACGGCGCGCGTGATCGTCTCGTCGGCGCTGACGTCGTTCGCCGTGCCGATGTTCAGGCCCGGCAGCTCGCCTTCGAAGAGCCAGGGGATGCGAGAACGAATGCTGTGGCCGTCCCACAGCAGCGCAAAGCCGTGCTGCGCCTTGATGCGCTCCAGTTCACCCGCCAGCGCATCGTGGTACGGCTGCCAGTACGTCGCGCGCCGGTGCGCGCGTTCGGCGGTATCCGGCTCGCGGCCTTCGCGGTACAGGGGGTCGCCGGTGAAGAAGCGCGTGGGGCACAGCTCGGTGTTGGAAGCGCCCGGGTACATCGGGGCGTCGTCGGGCGGGCGGTTCAGGTCGATCACGTAGCGCGAATAGCGCGGCTGCAGCACGCTGGCGCCTATGTCGCGCGCCCACGCATACAGGCGCGCCAGGTGCCAGTCGGTGTCCTCGACCTGCAGCGCACGCTCGACATAGCGGTCGCGCAACTCCGCGGGGATCTCCGTGCCCACGTGCGGCATGCTCACCAGCAGCGGCGCGCTGCCCCGGTGCAAGCTGAAGCTCATACCGCCTCTCCCCCGAAAACGACCTGCCGGCAGGGATTGGCGCCGATGGCGTACGCGAGCTGCGCCGGATGGTCAGCGTCCCACACCACGAAGTCCGCGCGCCTGCCTGCGCCCAGCACGCCGCGGTCCTGGAGCCCGAGCGCGCGCGCCGCGTTGCGCGTGACGCCGGCCAAAGCCTCCGCGGGCGTCAGCCGGAACAAGGTGCATGCCATGTTCATCATCAAGAGGAGCGAGGTGCACGGCGAGCTGCCCGGGTTGCAGTCCGTCGAGATGGCGATCGGCACGCCATGCGCACGGAGCAGCTCCACTGGCGGCAGTTTCGTTTCGCGCAGGAAGTAGAAGGCGCCGGGTAGCAGCACGGCCACCGAGCCTGCGGCGGCCATCGCCCGCACGCCCTCCTCGCCCACCCATTCGAGATGATCGCAGCTCAGCGCGTCGTAGCGCGCCGCCAGCTGGGTGCCACCGCTGTCGCTCAATTGCTCGGCGTGCAGCTTCACGGGCAGCCCCAGCTCCCGCGCCAGGGCGAAGACCTTGTCGGTTTGCTGCGTCGTGAACGCGATGCGCTCGCAGAACGCATCCACCGCGTCGACGAGACCCTCGCGGTGCAAGTCGCGCAACATGTGCAGCACGTCGGCTATGTATGCATCGGCCCTGCCCGCGAATTCCGGCGGGATCGCGTGCGCGCCCAGGAAGGTCGTCTTCACGGTGACGCGGTGCCGCTCGCCGAGCCCGCGTGCGACGCGCAGGCATTTGCGTTCGTGCTCCAGCGCCAGGCCGTAGCCGGTCTTGATCTCCACGGTGGTCACGCCTTCGGCCAGCAGCTCCGCGAGCCGCTTCTCGCTCTGCGCGAAGAGCTCTTCTTCGCTGGCCGCCCGCGTGGCCTTGACCGTCGACACGATGCCGCCGCCGGCGCGCGCGACCTCCTCGTAGCTCGCGCCCTTCAGGCGCAGCTCGAATTCATGGGCGCGGTCGCCGCCGTAGACCAGGTGCGTGTGGCAGTCGACCAGCCCCGGCGTGACGAGCGCCCCGCCAAGGTCGCGCGTTTCGGCGCTGCGGTCGCGCCATTCGCGCGGCAATTGCGACGAAGGCCCGGCCCAGGCGATGCGCTCGCCGTCGACCGCGAGCGCACCGGCGTCGACCGTTCCGTAGTCGCCGCCTTCCATCGTGGCGAGCGTCGCGTTGTCCCAGATGCGCACGGTCATGGCTGCACCTCGAACCACAGTGCGCCGTCGGTCGCGAAGTCGACGCGCTCGTCCCGCGGCACGACGTGCCACGCCAGCGTGCGCGGCGGGATGACGATGCGCACTTCCACGGCGCGGAAGGCGATTTCGTGCTCGTGCGAGTAGACGCCAACGATCGAACCCTTGCGGCAGTTGCGCTCCTGCTGCCCCTGCACGCGTTCGAGCACACCGTCGCGTCCGCGCAGCATCAGGTTGAAGTCCTCGGTCGCGCCGCCGCGCAGCGCGCAATCGGTCGCCGATGCGCCATCGAACGAAAACGGTTGCGACTCGCGGCCCAGGACATGCTCGCGCCCCTCGACTCGCAGCGTGACGCCCTCACCGGACAGCACGGCAAACCAGCGCGCGACGCCGGGATACGAGGAGAAAGGGCCGCCCGCGGCAACGTCCGCGACCGATACGCGCGCGGTCCATTCATCCGCGTTCGGCCACGCGAGCAATTCGCGCGTGGTCCCGCCGCCGTTGCGCCAGGGCGTGGCCGCGACCGAATCGAGGGAGACCTGGTGCCAGTTCATGCCTGCGTCATGCTTGGAATTGCCCCGCGAAACTGTAGCGCGACCCGGGATAGACGAGCCGTGCGACGCTGGCGACGTTGCCGCCGCTCACGGTGCGCCTCATCATCACGAGGCAGGGATCGCTGCGGCGGATGTCCAGCTCCTTCGCTTCCTCGGCGCTGGGCAGGCAGGCTTCGATCGAGTAGCTCGCTTCGGTCAGCGGCGCATGCTGCAGCAGGTGCAGCGTCGGCGAGACCCGAGTGAAGTCGGTCTGCAGGTAATCGGGCGCCGCGGCCGGGTTGACCCAGCGGTCCTCGTACTGGATGGGCACGCCGTTCTCCATGTGGATGAGCACGGTGTGGAAGACCGCGGCGCCGGTGCGCAGGCCCAGCGTCGCCGCCAGCTCCGCCTTGGCTTTCGCCTTCTCCACGACCAGCACGCGCGTGGTGTGCACGTGGCCGCGCTCGGCCACTTCCTCGTGGATGTCGCGGATGGTCAGGCGCGAGGAGATGCGGTGCAGCTGCGCCACGGTGGTGCCGGAACCCTGCACGCGGTGCACGAGGCCCTCGCCGGCCAGCTCGCGCAGCGCCCGGTTCACGGTCATTCGGCTGATGCCGAACTTCTGCATGAGCGCGGCTTCGCTGGGCACGGGGTCGCCCGGCCGCCACTGGCCGCTGGCGATGTGCCCGCGGATCCACTCTTTCACCTGCTCGTAGGCAGGCAGGTCGGCTTTGGACATGGGCGCGAGCATACCCCAGTTGACACAAGTTGTATAGACAACTACGATGCGCCGGAATTTCCAGGCCGGGAGCCCCCATGTCCGATCTTTCCCAATCGAAGTTCCTCGACAGCAAGCCGCGCACCGTGCGCGCACCCCAGGGCACGCAGCTGTCCTGTGCCAACTGGCAGATCGAGGCGGCCTACCGCATGATCCAGAACAACCTGGACCCGCAGGTCGCCGAAAACCCGAACGAACTCGTCGTGTATGGCGGCATCGGCAAGGCCGCGCGCAGCTGGCCGGCGTTCGACGCCATCCTCGACTCGCTGCGGAAGCTCAAGGCCGACGAGACGCTGCTGGTGCAATCGGGCAAGCCGGTCGGCGTGTTCCGCACCCACACCGGCGCCCCGCGCGTGCTGCTCGCCAACTCGAACCTCGTGCCCAAGTGGGCCACGTGGGAACACTTCAACGAGCTCGACCGCGCGGGCCTGATGATGTACGGCCAGATGACGGCCGGCAGCTGGATCTACATCGGCACGCAGGGCATCGTGCAAGGGACGTACGAAACCTTCGCCGAGGCGGGCCGCCAGCATTTCAACGGCGACCTCGCAGGCCGCTGGGTGCTGACCGCGGGCCTGGGCGGCATGGGCGGCGCGCAGCCGCTGGCGGCCACGTTCGCCGGCGCGTGCTCGCTGAACATCGAATGCCAGCAGTCGCGCATCGACTTCCGCCTGCGCACGAAGTACCTGGACAAGCAGGCCAAGGACCTCGATGAGGCGCTGGCCCTCATCCAGGAGCACACCGCGAAGAAGGAAGCGGTGTCGATCGGCCTGTGCGGCAACGCCGCCGACATCGTGCCCGAGCTCGTGAAGCGCGCGAAGGCCGGCGGCATCAGGCCCGACATCGTCACCGACCAGACCTCGGCCCACGACATCATCAACGGCTACCTGCCCAGCGGCTGGACGGTCGAGCAGTGGCAGGCGGCGCAGAAGGATTCGTCGCAGCACGCCCGGCTGAAGCAGGCCGCCGGCGAATCGTGCGCCCGGCACGTGCGCGCGATGCTCGAGTTCCACGCCATGGGCATTCCCACGGTCGATTACGGCAACAACCTGCGCCAGGTCGCGAAGGACTTCGGCGTCGACGACGCTTTCGCGTACCCCGGCTTCGTGCCCGCGTACATCCGCCCGCTCTTCTGCCGCGGCGTCGGCCCCTTCCGCTGGGTGGCGCTCTCCGGCGACCCGGAAGACATCCGCAAGACCGACGCCAAGATGAAGGAGCTGTTCCCGGACAACAAGCACCTGCACCGCTGGCTGGACATGGCCGAGGAGCGCATCAGCTTCCAGGGCCTGCCGGCGCGCATCTGCTGGATCGGCCTCGGCGAGCGCCACAAGGCAGGGCTCGCCTTCAACGAAATGGTCAGGAGCGGCGAGCTCAAGGGCCCCATCGTGATCGGCCGCGACCACCTCGACAGCGGCTCCGTCGCTTCGCCCAACCGCGAGACCGAGGCGATGAAGGACGGCAGCGACGCCGTCAGCGACTGGCCGCTGCTCAATGCGCTGCTCAACACCGCCAGTGGCGCCACCTGGGTGAGCTTCCATCACGGCGGCGGCGTCGGCATGGGTTACTCGCAGCACGCGGGCGTGGTGATTGTCTGCGACGGCACGGAGGAAGCCGCGCAGAAGATCGAACGCGTGCTCTGGAACGACCCGGCCACCGGCGTCATGCGCCACGCCGACGCGGGCTACGACATCGCCATCGAGTGCGCGCGCGAACACGGCCTGAAGCTGCCGATGCTCGGATGACGGAGAAGCTCGTCCCCGGCGAACTGACCATCGCCCAGCTCAAGCGCCTCTCAGGCGCCGAGCGCGTGCGCGTCGAGCTCGACCCGAAGTGCCGCGCCGGCGTGCGCGCCAGCGCGGCGCTCGTCGAGAAGGCAGCGCAAGGCGACGCGCCGGTCTACGGCGTCAACACCGGCTTCGGCAAGCTCGCGACGAAGCGCATCGCCCGCGAAGACCTCGCGCTGCTGCAGCTGAAGCTGCTGCGCTCGCATGCCGTCGGCGTGGGCGAGCCGCTGTCGGATCGCGTCGTGCGGCTCGTGCTGCTGCTCAAGGCGACGAGCCTGGCGCGCGGCTATTCCGGCGTGCGCGAAGAAGTGATCGACACCCTGCTCGCCTTGCACAACGCCGGCATCAGCCCCGTGATCCCCTGCCAGGGTTCGGTGGGCGCATCGGGCGACCTGGCGCCGCTCGCGCACCTGTGCCTGCCGCTGGTGGGCGAAGGCGAAGTGTTCTTCCGTGGCGAGCGCATGCCGGCCGCGCCCGCGCTGAAGCAATGCGGCATCGCGCCGCTGCAGCTGGGCGCGAAGGAAGGCCTCGCACTGATCAACGGCACGCAGGTGTCGACGGCGCTCGCACTCGATGCCCTCCTCGCGGCCGACCGGCTCTTCGAAGCCGCGGTGATCGCCGGCAGCCTCACGCTCGACGCCGCGCGCGGCAGCGACGCCCCGTTCGATCCGCGCATCCACGCCGTGCGCGGCCAGCCGGGGCAGATCGACTGCGCCGCGGCGTACCGCTCGCTCCTGGTCGGCAGCCAGATCCGCGCCTCGCACCTGGAGAACGACGACCGCGTGCAGGACCCGTACTGCCTGCGCTGCCAGCCGCAGGTGATGGGCGCCTGCCTGGACCAGATGCGCTACGCCGCGCAGGTGCTGGTGCGCGAAGCGAACGCCGTCACCGACAACCCGCTCGTCTTCGCGGATGGCGGCCACATGGTGTCCGGCGGCAACTTCCACGCGGAGCCCGTCGCGCTGGTGGCCGATGCGCTCGCGGTGGCCATCGCCGAGATCGGCGCGATCTCCGAGCGCCGCGTCGCCATGCTGATCGACACGGTGATCTCGCGCCTGCCGCCCTTCCTCACGCCGGACCCGGGCCTCAATTCCGGCTTCATGATCGTGCACGTCACGGCCGCGGCGCTGGCGTCGGAGAACAAGTCGCTGGCGCACCCGGCGAGCGTCGACAGCCTGCCGACCTCCGCCAACCAGGAAGACCACGTGAGCATGGCGACTTTCGCGGCGCGGCGCCTGTCGCAGATGCTGAAGAACACCGCGCACATCGTCGCCATCGAGCTGCTGGCCGCGGCGCAGGGCATCGAGTTCCTGCGCCCGCTGCGCAGCGCGCCGGCCATCGAGAACGTCATGCGCCTGGTGCGCAGCGTGTCGCCGGCCATGATGTCCGACCGCTCGCTGGCGCGCGACATCGAAGCGGTTCATCATCTCGTGGAGGCCGGCGACGTCGGCCACGCCATCGAGGCGCAGATCCGCGAACTGCAGGCACTGAAATTGCACTAGACCCCACCCAGGAGATCCCATGAAGAAGCTATTCGCCCTCACCCTCATCGCCGCTGCGGCGTTCGCCGCGCAGGCGCAGGAAACCAAGGTCGCCATCGGCATCTCGGGCTGGACGGGCTTCGCCCCGCTCACGCTCGCCAAGGAAGCCGGCATCTTCAAGAAGAACGGCCTGGACGTGACGATCAAGAAGATCCCGCAGAAGGACCGCCACCTCGCCATCGCGTCCGGCGACATCCAGTGCGCGGCAACCACGGTCGAAACGTGGGTGGTCTGGAACGCCAACGGTGTCGCCACCACGCAGATCTTCCAGCTGGACAAGAGCTACGGCGCCGACGGCATGGTGGTCAAGCCCGCCATCGCGAAGATCGCCGACCTCAAGGGCAAGACGGTCGCCGCGGACGCGCCCGGCACGGCCGGCTACTTCGGCCTGGCCTGGATGCTCAAGAAGAACGGCCTGTCGGTGAAGGACGTGAAGGTGGTGAACATGGGCCCGCAGCCCGCGGCCAATGCCATGATCGCCGGCAACAACGACATCGACGCCGCGATGACGTACGAGCCGTACCTGTCCGCCGTGCGCGCGAAGCCGGAAGCCGGCAAGATCATCGCCACCACGCTCGACTACCCGATGGTGATGGACACCTTCGGCTGCACGCCGAAGTTCCTGGCCGAAAACCCCAAGGCCGCCAAGGCGCTGGCCGATTCCTACTTCGAAGCCGTCGAGATGATCGGCAAGGAACCGAAGAAGAGCTACGAGATCATGGGCGCCGACGTGAAGCAGACGGGCGAGGCGTTCGAGGCCAGCTCCAAGTACCTGCGCTGGCAGGACCGCGCGGCCAACCAGAAGTTCTTCGCCGGTGAGCACGCGCAGTTCAGCAAGGAAGCCGCCGACCTGCTGCTGGAGATCGGCATCATCAAGGCGCTGCCCGACATGGGCAAGCTCGCCGACACGAGATTCCTCAAGTGACCCAGGCGTTGGCGCGCAGCGACGAAAGCCTGGGTCATCCCGGCGCAGGCCGGGATCCGGCGGCTACTTCGGCGCATCCCAAGACACTGGATTCCGGCCTGCGCCGGAATGACACCTTCCGCATGAAGCCGCTGGTCCCGGTATCGCCGTCGACGAAGGCCGTCCTCGGCATCGCCTTCTTCGTCGTCTTCGTCGCCCTCTGGGCGATCGCCACCCTCGGCGGCTTCGTCTCCAAGACCTTCCTCGCCGACCCGCTGACGATGGTGCGCTCCGGCTGGGACCTGCTGGCCAACCAGGGCTTCGCCAAGGACATCGGCATGACGGTGTGGCGCGTGCTGGGGGGCTTCCTCATCGCGGCCGTCATCGCCGTGCCGCTGGGCGTGGCGATGGGCGCGTACAAGCCGATCGAGGCGTTCTTCGAACCCTTCGTGAGCTTCGCGCGCTACCTGCCGGCGTCCGCCTTCATCCCGCTCCTGATCCTGTGGGCCGGCATCGGCGAGGCGCAAAAGCTGGCCGTGATCTTCATCGGTTCGTTCTTCCAGCTGGTGCTGATGATCGCGGTGTCCGTCGGCAACACGCGCCGCGACCTGGTCGAGGCCGCCTACACGCTGGGCGCCGGCGATCGCGGCATCGTCACGCGCGTGCTGCTGCCCTCCTCCGCGCCCGAGATCGCCGAGACGCTGCGCATGGTGCTGGGCTGGGCGTGGACCTACGTGATCGTCGCCGAGCTGATCGGCGCATCCAGCGGCATCGGCCACATGATCACCGACAGCCAGGCGCTGCTGGCCACCGACCAGATCATCTTCGGGATCATCGTGATCGGCGTGATCGGCCTGGTGAGCGACTTCGCCTTCAAGGCGCTGAACCGCACCCTCTTCCCCTGGGCCCAACTGGGGCGCTAGCCATGAGCATCCTCGAGATCCGCGAAGTCGCGAAGACCTTTGCCGGCGGCACCGTCGCCCTGCAGGCCACCAACCTGTCGGTCGCCGAGAACGACTTCATCACCATCCTCGGCCCATCGGGCTGCGGCAAGAGCACGCTGCTGCGCATGGTCGCCGGCCTGGATACGCCGACGTCTGGCCGCATCGCGCTGGACGGCCACACCGTCAGCGGCCCCGGCGCGGACCGCGGCATGGTCTTCCAGAGCTACACGCTGTTCCCGTGGCTCACGGTGTTGCAGAACGTGTGCTTCGGCCTGCGCGAAAAGGGCCTGCCGCTGGCGCAGCAACTGGAGATCGCGCGCACCTTCGTCGCGAAGGTGGGCCTCAAGGGCTTCGAGAATCACTTCCCCAAGCAGCTCTCGGGCGGCATGCAGCAGCGCACGGCGCTGGCCCGCGCGCTCGCCAACGACCCGCGCATCCTGCTGATGGACGAGCCCTTCGGCGCCCTGGACCACCAGACGCGCGAGCTCATGCAGGAGCTGCTGCTGGGCATCTGGGAGGCCGAGCGCAAGACGGCCCTCTTCGTCACGCACGACATCGACGAGGCGATCTTCATGGGCACGCGCGTGGTCGTCATGAGCGCCCGCCCCGGCCGCATCAAGTGCGACCTGCCGGTGCCCATCGCCCACCCGCGCGCGTACTCGGTCAAGACGCAGCCGGCCTTCGTGGACCTCAAGGCGCGCCTGACGGAAGAGATCCGCATCGAGGTGCGGCGCGCCGCCGGGCTGGCCGAGCCCCAGCCGGCTTGAATCGGCGGTCTCCTACAGAACCCCGCGCAGCCGTCCGATGGCTGAGCTTGCGATTTTTCACAAGACTTCGACAAGGGAAAAAACCGCCACATGGTGGTTGCAGGTCCGGGAGTTTGGTGACATGAGCAGCAAGAACGCCGACAGGAATTCCAAGCAGGAGCACGTGCAGCAGGAGCAGGGCGTCCACGGGGAAGCCGCGGACCAGCATGGCCATTCCGGCGAGGGCGCGGCCAGCGCGATGGCCCACATGATCCAGCAGGACCAGAAGCACCGCCGCCAGAGCGGCGACTCGGACGAGGAGCCCCCCCAGGGCTGAGCCTGCGTTCGCGTAGCCTTGCGCCATGACGACAAGCGCGGGGCTCCTGTTGTTCCGCCGCCGCAGCGGCGCACTCGAAGTTCTCCTGGCCCGCCCCGGCGGCCCCTGGTGGCGCGGCAAGGATGCCGGCGCCTGGACCATCCCCAAGGGCGAATACGAAGCACCCGAACAACCGCTGGACGCCGCCTTGCGCGAATGGCGCGAGGAGACCGGCTTTCCGGCGCACCCGCCGTTCATCCCGCTGGGTGACGTCAAGCAGAAGGCCGGCAAGCGCGTGACGGCCTGGGCGTTCGAGGGTGACTGCGACCCCGCCGCCTTCTCGTGCAACACCTTCGAGGTGGAGTGGCCGCCGAAGTCCGGCCGCCGGCAGTCCTTTCCCGAGCTGGCGGAGGTGCGCTGGTTCACGCTGGACGAAGCCCGAACCCGCATCAACGAGGCCCAGGCCGCGTTCCTGGACCGGCTCGCCGAAACCGCCTGATCCGCCGATTCCTTCACGCCCGGGGCGAAAAACCCTGTTGCGTCCTGAATTGAATTGATTTAATATTAATTTAATTCGATTCAGGACCCGGCAGGACAATGGCACCCCGCGCCTACAACAGCGAAACACGCAAGCAGCAGCAGGCCGCGCTCAAGGCCCGCATCGCCGAAGCCGCTGTGCAGCTGCACGCCGAAAAAGGCGTGCTGGGCACCAGCTACGCCGACGTCGCCCAGCGCGCGGGCGTGTCGCTGCCCACCGTCTACAACCACTTCCCCACGCAGGACGATCTGATCGGCGCCTGCACCGGTCACGCCGCTTCGCTGGCGCCCGAGCTGCCCGTGGGCGACATGCTCGCTGCCCCGACGCTGGCTGCGGCGGCGGAAATGCTGGCCGACGCGATGGACCGCATGCACCTGTACTTCGAGCCCTGGATGGCCTGGGGCGAGCGGCGCGTCATCCCCACGCTGCAGCAGATCCTGGACGGCGAGCGCCGCCAGCTCACGGGCCTCATCGCGCAGCTGCTCGCCGCGCACCTGGGCGCCGGCGACCACCGCGAGGCCGCCGCCACCTGGGAAACCCTGCTTTCCTTCGACTTCTGGCACCGCCTGGTGCGCGAACACAAGCTCGCGCGCACCGCGGCCCGGCGCCAGGTCGTCCAACTGCTGCTGGCGGCCGCCGGACCGCTGCCCGCAGCCTCACCCTCCCCGCGTCCGAAACACAGGAAATGACATGACCGCACCCCATGGCCGCATCGACCTGATCGCGCCCGACACCTGGCGCATCTCCATCGCCATGCCCGAGGAGCTCTTCCCGGGCGGCTTCACCTTCAACCAGTTCCTGGTGGTGGACGAGCAGCCCCTGCTCTTCCATACCGGACCGCGCCGGCTCTTCCCGCTGGTGCGCGAGCAGATCGAGAAAGTGATGCCGCTCGAGCGCCTGCGCTGGGTTTCGTTCTCGCACAACGAGGCCGACGAGTGCGGCAGCCTCGCCGAATTCCTCGCGGCGGCGCCGAATGCCCGCCCCGCCACCGGCCGCGTCGCGAACATGATCGCCACCGGCGACCAGGTGGACGTGGAAGCGCTCGTGCTGGAGGACGGCCAGGTGCTGGACCTGGGCAAGCACCGCCTGGTCTGGCAAGCCACGCCGCACCTGCCGCACGGCTGGGAATGCGGGTTCTTCCACGACGAGACGACGGGCACGCTGTTCTGCGGCGACCTGTTCACGCAGCCCGGCGACAAGCACGACCCCGTGACCTCCGGCGACATCCTCACGCCCAGCGAGGAGTTCCGCCACAAGGAGGACTACTACTCGTACACGAAGGAAGCGCCGCGCCTCATCGAGAAGCTGGCCGCGCTCAAGCCCAGGCTCCTGGCGTGCATGCACGGCAGCGCCTGGGCCGGCGACGGCGCGGCGATGCTGCGCAAGCTGGGCGCCGCGCTGGCGTAACCGTCAGTTGAGGGCGGCGCGTTCCCAGGCGGCGCGGATGGCCTCGCGCGCCTGCTCGTAGGGCAGGCGCGAGTCGCCCTTGATGCGCACCCAATTGGCCACCAGCGACTTCTCGGCGTCCTCGAAGCTGCCGCCGTACTGCGCGTAGCCGATGTAGCCCACGCAGTAGGCGGGCGCGTAGTCCTCGTAGTCGAGGTGCTCCGCGTAGTAGCGCTCGCGCCGGTGGGCGTCCTGCCAGTACGCGTCCTCGCGCGCGGCGTCGATCTCGCAAACGGCGAGGTCGCCGTGGTCTTCGTCGGCTTCGATCGTGAAGGCCATGTGTTCCCTTCCCTTGTCGCTTTTGGGGTTGCCGCGCATCGTCCGTCACGCGGTGGCTCAGCCGCGTAGGACGCCGACCCGTGATCGGTGTCGGCGGCGCGCCACACCCGCGCGTCCAAAAACACCCCAACACAGCCGTGATTGGCCGCTGCGCCGCTACACTTTCGCTAGCAACGCAAAGCACGGATGAGCGCGCGAGCCTTGACCTACTACGACGTCCTGCAGGTGGAACGCACCGCGGCGCCCGACCGCGTGCGCGTCGCCTACCGCCAGCTCGCCCGCCGCTACCACCCCGACCACGCGCCAGGCGACGTCGACGCGCACCGCCTCATGGCGGAGCTGAACGCGGCCTACGCGGTGCTGTCCGACCCCGAGCAGCGCGCGCTCTACGACGAGCGCATCGACGCCATCCGGGCCGCGCGCGAGCGGGCCCGGGCCAGCTTCATCGCGCGGCTGGAAGACAACGGCGCGCGCTGGCCGTGGTTCCTGCTGTTCGCCACCATGGCCTTGTCCGGCCTGTGCGTGGGCGTCTCGGTCTACACCAACTACGTGCCTTCGGCGGCCACGCCCATCGTCAAGGCGTTTTCCCGCTAGCTGTCGCGTGCGTGGCTTCGCGCCACGCCCCCGAGCGCCCATACTGGCGGCTGCACTGGAGGAATCGCATGGACATTCGTGGAAAGGTCGCCGTGGTCACCGGCGGCGCGAGCGGCATCGGCGCGGCCATCTCGAAGCGCTTCGCGCAGGACGGCGCCAAGGGCGTCGTCGTCGCCGACCTGAACCTGGAGCGCGCGCAGGGCGTGGCGAAGGAATTCGGCGGGCTGGCCGTGCGCTGCGACGTGAGCCGCGAGGCCGACATCCAGGCGCTGGTGGCGCAGGCGCGCCAGCGCTACGGCCAGGTCGACATCTTCATCTCCAATGCCGGCATCCTCGGCACGCCCGGCGACATCACGCTGGAAGACGCGCTGTGGCAGAAGATGTGGGAGGTGCACGGCATGGCGCACGTGTGGGCCGCCCGCGCGGTGGTACCGGAGATGCTCGAGCGCGGCGAAGGCTACTTCCTGGTCACCGCTTCGGCGGCCGGCCTGCTGAACATCGTCGAGTCGCCGCCCTACGGCGTCACGAAGCATGCGGCCGTGGCCATCGCCGAGTGGCTGCGCATCGCCTATGGCCGCCGCGGCCTGCGCGTCTCGTGCCTGTGCCCGCAATCGGTGGCCACCGACATGACGGCCAACGGCACGGGCTCGGCCAGCGTGGACGGCGTGCTGTCGGCCGAGCAGGTGGCCGCCGACGTCGTCGCGACGATGCGCGAGGAGAAATTCCTCGTGCTGCCCCACCCCGAGGTGCTGGAGTACTTCCGCCGCAAGGGCCAGGACTACGACCGCTGGCTGGGCGGCATGCAGAAGGTGTACGCGGCCTCCGCGTACACGCAGCCGAAATCCTAGCGGCCGAAAAGGCCCACCGCGCCGACCACGATCAGGTAGATCGCGACGATGTAATTGAGCAGGCGCGGGATCAGCAGGATCAGCACCCCGGCAATGAGCGCGGCGACCGGGCCTATGTGTCCGACGAAATTCATGCGGGCTCCCTTCGACGAGTGAAGGAAGTATGCGCCGCGCGCGAGCTCAGCCGAAGATGCCCGATGCAAGATGGCGGGCGAACTTGCCCGTCCAGTCGGCGCCGCCGCTCGCCTCGTACTGGGCCGCGGCGCCCGAAGTGGCAACGACGTGCACGCGCCGCAGCACCGCGCCCGAATCGACGAGCGTGGTTTCGAACGACTCCGCGCTGAAGCCGCGCGGGTCCCGCCCCGAGGCGCGGATCGCTTCCTCGAAGTGGTGCCTTTCGACGGCGGAGAGGTCGGCGCGGTGGACCAGCATGCTTCCTTAACGCACGCTGACCTGCGCGGACGACGAGGGAAAGCGAGAAGCCGGGAAAGCGGAACTTTTCCCGCGCGAGCGCTACAGGAGGCGCGTTTTAGCGCGTGCGCACGACGATGCGCCCGCGCACCTGCCCGGCCATGAGGCGCTGTGCCTGCTCGACAGCCTGCGCCAGCGGCACTTCGGTGGTGATGGCCTCGAGCTTCGCCGGGTCGAGGTCGCGGGCCAGCCGCGACCAGGCCTGCTCGCGCAGCGGCAGCGGCGCCATAACGCTGTCGATGCCGGCCAGCGTGACGCCGCGCAGGATGAAGGGCGCGACGGTGGCGGGGAAGTCCATGCCTTGCGCCAGGCCGCAGGCGGCGACGGTGCCGCCGTAGCGCGTTTGCGCGCAGGCGTTCGCGAGCGTATGGCTGCCCACCGCATCCACCACCGCCGACCAGCGCTCCTTCTGCAGCGGCTTGCCGGGCGCGGCGAGCTCCGCGCGGTCGATGATGGACCCGGCGCCCAGCGACGTGAGGTACGCCTCTTCCGAGGCCTTGCCCGTCGCCGCGGCGACGCGATGCCCGAGTTTCGCCAGCAGCGCGATCGCCACCGAGCCGACGCCGCCCGTCGCGCCCGTCACCAGCACCTCGCCGTCGCCGGGCATGAGCCCATGCCGCTCCAGCGCCAGCACGCACAGCATCGCCGTGTAGCCCGCCGTGCCGATCGCCATCGCCTGCTTCGCGGTGAATGCGTCCGGCAGGCGCACCAGCCACTCCGACTTCAGGCGCGCGCGGCCCGCCAGGCAGCCCTTGTGCGTCTCGCCGACGCCGAAACCGTTGAGCACGACGCGGTCGCCGGCCTTCCACTTCGGCGACGTGCTCGCCGCGACCGTGCCCGCGCCGTCGATGCCGGCCACCATCGGCCAGCTGCGCACCACCGGCGAGCGGTTGGTGACGGCCAGGCCGTCCTTGTAGTTCAGCGTGGAGTACTCGACGTCGAGCGTGACGTCACCGTCGGACAGGAAGTCGTCGCCGACCTCGCGCACGGACGCGGAAAACTCGGGGTTCTTGTCGAGGACGAGGGCGGCAAAGCGGTTCATGGCGCAACCTGGCGGAAGAAGTCCCACATGATGTCATTCGCCGAAATCGCCTGCGACGGCGCGGGCAATCGCCCCTGGCGCGCCTTCGCGCCCCCGGGCCACGAGTGGCCGCCCGTCTCGGTGACGCACAGCTGCACCTTCGTCCCCCCGCTGCACGCCGGATGCGCGTCGCAGGACGCGCCCGGGCGCTCGACGACGCGCAGCACCTGCGCGCTGCAGCCATCCAGCGCCGCCCATTTCTCCACCGTCTTCGGCACCGAGACGTAGTCGGTCACGGCCGACGCGCGCGCCGAGTCCGGCCCGGCGCCGCCTTCGAAGAGCACGTGGCTGTCGTCGCGGGCGTGGATGTGCAGCACCGCTACAGGGCGGGAGGGCCGGCAGCCGGTGGTGTTGTCGGTGCCGGCCACGGGGGCTATCGCGGTGAAGAGATCGGCGGCGTCGCATGCCAGCCGGTAGGCCATCATCGCGCCGTTGGACATGCCGGTCGCGAAGATCCGCCGGCCGTCGATGTTCCAGCGCCTGCGCGCATCGGCAACCACCGCGCGGATGAAGCCCACGTCGTCCACGTTGCGGTCGCGCGCCGCCGCGCAGCATCGGCCCGCGTTCCAGGTGGCCAGCTTGCCCCCGGGCATGCGGCTGTAACCGTTGGGAAACACCAGGATCGCGCCTTCCCGCTCGGAGGTGGAAACCTGGTGATAGAGCGACTCGTCCGCCTGCAGGTCCATGTTGCCGCCGCCCCCATGCAGGGCCACGAGCAGCGGCGCGGCGCGCGAGGCGTCGTAGCTCTGGGGGACGTGCACGCGCCACTGGCGCGCCAGGCCGCCGTGCTCGAGCGTGAAGGTGAAATCGCCGGCGTGCGCGAAGGCGCTGCAAGCCAGCAGGACCAGGGTGATCGTCCATGAACGCAGCATGGCCAAAGCGTAATGCATCGCGCTCATATGCATAGATTTGACCGGCCTTCCCGTTCGTCCTACGCTCGCACTCCCGAACATTTCCAGGAGGGTCACACCATGTCCCTGCGCATCAACGACACCGCACCCAATTTCAAGGCGAACACGACGAAGGGCCCCGTCGACTTCCACGAGTGGATCGGCGACAAGTGGGCCATCCTGTTCTCACACCCGAAGGACTTCACGCCCGTGTGCACCACCGAGCTGGGCTACATGGCGCGCATCGAGCCGGAGTTCACGCGCCGCAACGCCAAGCTCATCGGCCTGTCGGTGGACCCGGTGGACAGCCACTCGCGCTGGCTCGGCGACATCGAGGAGACGCAGGGCGCCAAGGTGAACTACCCCATCATCGCGGACAACGACCTGCAGGTCGCCAAGCTGTACAACATGCTGCCCGCGGAAGAAGCCGCGTCGGACGGGCGCACGGCGGCGACGAACGCCACGGTGCGCTCGGTCTTCATCGTCGGCCCCGACAAGAAGATCAAGCTGATGCTGACGTACCCCATGACCACGGGCCGCAACTTCGACGAAATCCTGCGCGTGCTCGACTCGATGCAGATGACCGCGAAGTTCAAGGTGGCTACGCCCGCCAACTGGAAACCCGGCGAGGACGTGATCATCGCGGGCTCGGTGAACGACGAGGACGCGAAGAAGCTCTTCCCGCAAGGCTGGAAGGCGCCCAAGCCCTACCTGCGCATCGTCAAGCCGCCGCAATAAGGCGCCGCGCGTTTGCGAGTGAAGCCGACCGCCCGGTCGGCTTTTTCTTTGGTCAGAACGGTGTCAGCCACGGATGAGCCAATGCGCCATGCACCGCAGCCTGTCCGCCACGGCCCTCGCGTTCGCACTCGCCGCTTGCGGGGGCGGCGGCACCGATGAAGAAGCCTTCGAGCCGCAAGCGGCGGTTGTGGCGCCGGCCGTCACGCCGGGCTCCGTGCCGTCGGCGCCCGGGGCCGACCAGGTCGTCTTCTCCGGCCACACGTTCCAGGTGCGCAGCGGCGCTGGCGGGCCGGGACCCAACACGTGGAGCACGCAGAACGTGTGGGTCGACGGGAACGGCTGGCTGCACCTGAAGATCTCGCAGCAGGCGGGCCAGTGGACGGCGGCGGAGGTGTACACGACCGAGGCGCTCGGCTTCGGCACCTACCAGTTCAAGATCGCCGGGCACCCCGAAGCCCTCGACGACAACGTCGTGCTGGGCCTGTTCAACTACCCCACGCCGGACGTCGGCCCCGACGGCACGAACGAGATCGACATCGAGTTCGCGACCTGGGGCGGCGCGCAACCGCAGCACGGGAACTGGACAGTGTGGCCCGCCACCGCCGCTACGCCGCTGGCGACCCATCCCTGGAATCCCTTGTCCACGACCGGCGCATCGACGCACCAGTTCACGTGGTCGGCCAAGTCGGTCGCCTTCCAGTCCCTGGACGGCAAGCGCAAGGTCGCTTCCTGGAACTACGCGCCGCGCAATGCGGCCGCGGTGGTGCCGCAGCAGGCGATGCCGCTGCACATGAACTTCTGGCTGTTCCAGGGGCAGGCGCCCACCGACGCCCAGGAGGCCGAGATCGTCGTCACGCAATTCACCTTCACGGCGCGGCGGCGCTGACGCTCAGGGCTTGAACAGCTCCATGAGGTCCAGCTGCGCGAAGAGGCTGGCGCGGTCGTAGTAGTCGCGGTAGCGCACGATGCAGCCGCTTTCCACCTCGGCCACGGCGCAGCCGCGGCGCGAGAAGCGCTTGCCGTTGGGCGCATGGCCGCGGAAGTCGTTGCGGAACGTCCCCGTGGTGTGCCACTCCACCACCACGTAACGCCCCTCGCCGATCACGCGCTCCACCGCCACGTGCCAGTCGGGGAACGACGTCGTGAACTCGCGCAGCCCGGCGACGATGGCGGCCGGGCCGTGGAAGACGTTCCCGGAAGCCATGTTCAGCCACTCGCAGTTCTCGGCGATGGGCCCGGCGGCGCGCGCGTAGTCGCGCGCATTGAGCGCGTCGTAGTAGCTGCGGACGATGGCTTCGGCGCTGAGGTCGGTCACCGCCGCAGTGTACGGGCCTGCGGCAGCCCGGTCCTCAAGCCGCGGCGGTTTCCCGAGAGGCCGATTCCTTCGCGCCGCCCGAGAACTTGAACACGCCGGGATCGCGCACCGGGTCCACGTCCACCTGGATCACGCTCTTGGGCGGGAAGCGGCCTTCGAGGATCGCCTTGGACAGCGGGTTCTCGATGCGTTGCTGGATCGCCCGCTTGAGCGGGCGCGCACCGAACACCGGGTCGAAGCCGACCTTGGCGAGCTCCTCCAGCGAGTTCGGCGACACCTGCAGCACGAGGTCGATCTTCGCGAGGCGCTGCTCCAGCACCTTGAGCTGGATCTTCGCGATCTGCGCGATGTGCTTCGCGTCGAGGCCGTGGAACACCACCGTCTCGTCGATGCGGTTGAGGAACTCGGGCCGGAAGTGGTTCTTCAGCTCGTCCCACACCGCGTCCTTCACTTCCTCGTACGGCCTGCCGGCCATCGCCTGGATGCGGTGCGAGCCGATGTTGGAGGTCATGACGATCACCGTGTTCTTGAAGTCCACGGTGCGGCCCTGGCCGTCCGTGAGGCGGCCGTCGTCCAGCACCTGCAGCAGCACGTTGAACACGTCGTGGTGCGCCTTCTCGACCTCGTCGAGCAGGATCACGCTGTACGGCTTGCGGCGCACGGTTTCCGTCAGGTAGCCGCCCTCCTCGTAGCCCACGTAGCCCGGGGGCGCGCCGATCAGGCGGGCCACCGAATGCTTCTCCATGAACTCGCTCATGTCGATGCGCACCAGGTGCTCCTCGCTGTCGAACAGGAAGTTCGCCAGCGCCTTGCACAGCTCGGTCTTGCCCACGCCCGTGGGGCCGAGGAACAGGAACGAGCCGGTGGGCCGGTTCGGGTCCGAGAGGCCCGAGCGCGAGCGGCGGATGGCGTTGGCCACGGCGCTGATCGCCTCGTCCTGGCCGACCACGCGCTGGTGCAGGCGGTCTTCCATCAGCAGCAGCTTCTCGCGCTCGCCCTGCATCAGCTTCGACACGGGGATGCCCGTGGCGCGCGCGACCACCTCGGCGATTTCCTCGGCGCCGACTTGCGTGCGCAGCAGCTGCGGCTTGCCCGCCTTGGCCTTGCCGCTTTCCTGCGCCTGAGCGTCCTTGAGCTTTTTCTCCAGCTCCGGCAGCTTGCCGTACTGCAGCTCGGCGACCTTGTTGAAGTCGCCTTTGCGCGTGAGCTCCTCGATCTGGCCGCGCATGCGGTCGATCTCTTCCTTGATCTGCGCCGAGCCTTGCGCGGTGGCCTTCTCGGACTTCCAGATTTCCTCGAGGTCGGCGATCTGCTTTTGCAGCGCCTTGATCTCGTCCTCGATCAGGCCGAAGCGCTTCCTCGACGACTCGTCCTTCTCCTTGCGCACGGCCTCACGCTCGATCTGCAGCTGGATGAGGCGGCGGTCGAGCCGGTCGATGGCCTCGGGCTTGGAATCGATCTCGATCTTGATCTTCGAGGCGGCCTCGTCGATCAGGTCGATCGCCTTGTCGGGGAGGAACCGGTCCGTGATGTAGCGGTGCGAGAGCTCGGCCGCCGCGACGATCGCGGGGTCGGTGATCTCCACGCCGTGGTGCACCTCGTACTTCTCCTGCAGGCCGCGCAGGATGGCGATGGTCGCCTCCACGCTCGGCTCGCCGACGAGAATCTTCTGGAAGCGGCGCTCCAGCGCGGCGTCCTTTTCGATGTACTTGCGGTATTCGTCGAGCGTGGTGGCGCCGACGCAATGCAGCTCGCCGCGCGCCAGCGCCGGCTTGAGCATGTTGCCCGCGTCCATCGCGCCTTCGGCCTTGCCCGCGCCCACCATGGTGTGCAGCTCGTCGATGAAGACGATGGTCTGGCCCTCGTCCTTCGCGAGCTCGTTCAGCACGTTCTTCAGGCGCTCCTCGAACTCGCCGCGGTACTTGGCGCCCGCCAGCAGCGCCGCCATGTCCAGCGACAGCACGCGCTTGTTCTTGAGCGACTCGGGCACCTCGCCGGCGATGATGCGCTGGGCGAGGCCTTCGACGATGGCCGTCTTGCCCACGCCGGGCTCGCCGATCAGCACCGGGTTGTTCTTGGTGCGGCGCTGCAGGACCTGGATGGCGCGGCGGATCTCGTCGTCGCGGCCGATCACGGGGTCGAGCTTGCCGGAGCGCGCGCGCTCGGTCAGGTCGATGGTGTATTTCTCCAGCGCCTGGCGCTTGCCTTCGGCCGAGGGGTCGTTCACCTTCTCGCCGCCGCGCACGGCGTCGACGGCCGACTCGAGCGACTTGCGCGTGAGGCCGTTCTCGCGCGCGATGCGGGCGATGTCCTGCTTGCTGTCGGCCACCGCCAGCAGGAACAGCTCGCTGGCGATGTACTGGTCGCCGCGCTTGATGCTCTCCTTCTCCGCGGCCTGCAGCAGCGTGACGAGGTCGCGGCCGACCTGCACCTGCTCCTGGCCCTCCACCTGCGGCAACTTGTGCATGGCGGCTTCGGCCGAGGCCAGCAGGCCGGGCACGTTGACGCCCGCGCGCTGCAAGAGGGCCCTGGGGCCGTCTTCCTGGCGCAGCATGGCCACCAGCAGGTGGGGCGGCTCGATGTAAGCGTGGTCGTTGGCCAGGGCGAGGCTCTGCGCTTCGCCCAGGGCTTCCTGGAATTTCGTGGTCAGTTTGTCCAGACGCATGGGTTGCTCCGTATGCATCACCAGCTTAGGCCTTCCCCCGGTCTTTCAAGGGGGAATGTAAGAAGACGTGGCCTGACTAGAATCGAAAGTGCAATGAAAATCCACCAGCTGTCGGTCAACTACCAGGCGGAGCAGGACCGCATCTTCGTGCGGATCAACACCTCCGCCGCGGAAGAGGTGCGGCTGTGGCTCACCCGGCGCCTGATGGTAGGCCTCTGGCCGCTGCTGACAAGGCTGCTCACCCAGCACCTGCTCAAGCTCGAAGCCGCCGGCAGCACGCTGGAAAGCGCCGACGACGGGCTCAAGAAGATGCTGGCCGACTTCCGCAAGGAGCAGTTCCTGCAGGAGGCCGACTTCGACACGCCCTACGACGAGAACCAGGCCGTACTGCCGCTGGGGCCCAAGCCCGTGCTGGTGACCGACGTGGACGCCTCGCCCCTGCCCAACGGCCGCCTGCGCCTGGTGTTCAACGAGCGCCTGCCGAGGAAGAAGGAGCCGCGCAACTTCCAGGTGGAGATGGACCCCAAGCTCATGCAGGGCCTGATCCACCTGCTGGAACAGGCGCTCACGCGCTCGCAGTGGCTGGAGCCGTTCACGCCGCCGGCGGCGGTGGAGGAAGCGGCCGAGGAAGGCGACGGCAAGCGCAAGCCGCGCTACCTGCAGTAGGCGCTCAACCCTTCAGGGCGCCCAGCGAGAAGCCCGCGATCTCCTTGTACTCGTCCGAGAGCTTGCGCAGCTCCTCGGCGCTGATCACGTCCTCGAGCTTGTCGAACGGCTGGCCGCCGGTGAGCTCGTCGACCTTCATGATGATGTAGTCGGGCGGCACCGTGCGGTTGGTCTCGACGATCTTGGACGTGGGGGCGAGGCGGAGCTTCTCGTATTCGGCCAGCGCCGCAACGGGATCCGCCTGCTCGCGCAGCAGCTGGGCCAGCACGCGCGCGTCGATCAGTGCTTGCGCGGAGCCGTTGGAGCCACGCGGGTACATCGGGTGCGCCGCATCGCCCAGCAGCGTGACGCGCCCGAACGTCCAGCGCGCCACCGGGTCGCGGTCCACCATCGGGTACTCGAAGATGCTCTGGGCCGAGCGGATGAGCTGCGGCACGTCCAGCCAGTCGAAGCGCCAGTCCTCGAAGAAGCGGATCACGTCCTCGGGGCGGCCCGGCTGGTTCCAGTCGTTCATCGCGGCGCCTTCGCGCCGGATCTCCGCCACCCAGTTCACGAGCTGGTTGCCCTGGCCGTCCACGTCGTCCGCGATCGGGTAGATGACCATCTTGCCGGTGTCGATGGAGCCGATGCGCAGGTAGCTCTTGCCGGTGAGGATGGGCGCGTGCACGGTGACGCCGCGCCAGGTGTTGATGCCGCCGAACGCGAGCTTCTCGCCGGGGTAGAACCCTCGCCGCACCGTTGAATTGACGCCGTCGCAGGCCACGGCCACGTCGGCCTGCACGGGCGCGAGCGGCGCGCCCGCGGCGGTGTGGAAGCGCAGGATGGCGTGCTTCGCATCCTGCTCGACGCCGACGCAGCGGTGGTCGAGGTGGATGTGTGCGGGCCCGAGGCGCTCCAGCGCCGCGCGGTACAGGATGCCGTGCAGCTTGCCGCGGGCCAGGCCCACTTCCGGCAGCGAGTAGCCCGCATGGCGGCCGCGCGGCTCGCGGTAGATGAATTGCCCCCAGCGGTTGCAGAACACGCTCTCGTAGTTCTCGATGCCGGCCGCTTCCAGCTCCTCCTGCACGCCGAGCAGCGCCAGCTCGCGCATCGCGTGCGGCAGCAGCGTGATGCCCACGCCGATCTCGCGCACCTCGGGCACGGATTCGTAGACGTCGCAGGCTACGCCCATGCGGTGCAAGGACAGCGCGAGGGCCAGGCCCCCGATGCCGCCGCCGACGATCGCGATGCGCATGCCTTACTCCGCCGTGATGCCTTGCGCCTTGATCAGGCGCGCCCAGCGGTCGGAATCCTGCTCGACGAGGCGGCGGAATTCATCGGGCGAACTCGTCGCGGGGTCCATGCCTTGCGTCTCGAAGGCGGTGCGCACGTCGGGGGCGGCGAGGATCTCGCGCAGCTCGCGGTTGATCCGCTGGACGAAGTCGGGCGACGTACCGGGCGGCGCGAACACGCCGTACCACATGTCCACGTTGACCTTGCCCGCGCGCGCCTCCTCCACCGTCGGCACCTGCGGCAGCAGTGCGTGGCGCTTCTCGCTGCCGATCGCCAGCGCGTTCAGCTTGCCGGCCTTGATGTGCGGCAGCGCCACGTGGATCGGCAGGAACGCGACGTCGACCTGCCCGCCCAGAAGGTCCGTCACCGCGGGCGCGGTGCCGCGGTAGGGAATGTGCGTGAGGAAGACCTGGTTCGTGGCCTTGAACAGCTCCATCGACAGGTGGTGCGGCGTGCCGACGCCGGGGCTCGCGTAGTTGATCGCACCGGGCCGCTGCCTTGCGGCTGCGACCAGTTGCGCGGCCGACGTGTAGTTGGTGCGCGGCGACGCGACAAGGACCAGTTGCCCCCAGCTCGTGAGCGACACCGGCACCAGGTCCTTCACGGGGTCGAAGGGCAGCTTGGGGTACAGGCTGCGGTTCATCACGAGCGTGTTCACCGACACCAGCAGCGTCGTGCCGTTCGGGGCCGCACGCACGACCGCCTCCGTGCCGATGTTGCCGGAGGCGCCGGCGCGGTTGTCGACGACCACCGGGCGGCCCAGGCGCTCGGCCAGCTTGGGTCCCACCGTGCGTGCGATCAAGTCGATGCCGGTGCCGGGCGTGAACGGGACGATGAGGCGCAGCGGTGCGGCGCCGGCGGCGCTGGCCGACGGTGCGGGCTGCGCGAAGGCCGACACCAGGGCGGCGCAACCCAGGACGAAGGCGGCGGCTTGCCTGCGGGTGGATGGCATGGCGTTCCCCATCGGTTGTATGCTAACCATTATGGCGAGCCCCGGCCAAGGCACAATCCGTGGGTTCCCGGAAAGAGCAACCACCCGTGTCCCCGCCCGCCAAACTGCCCGCCAGCCTCTCGCGCCTGTACGCCCGGCCGGGCTTCCTGCTGCGCCGCGCCCACCAGATCTCGGCGGCGGTGTTCGAGGATGAGTGCCGAGACCTGGGCCTGACGCCCGCCCAGTTCGGCGTGCTGACGGTGCTGAAGACCCATCCGGGGCTGGGCCAGTCGAGCCTGGCGCGCGCGCTGGGGTTCGACAAGGTCACGGTGTTGCGCGTGCTGCGCGGCCTGGAGACGCGCGGCCTGGTCGAGCGCGGCCCCGCGCCCGACAACAAGCGCAACATGTGCGTCACGCTCACGCGCGAAGGCGAGGCGACGCTGGCCAAGGCGCAGAAGCCCGCCGAGCGCGCCTACAAGCGCCTGCTCGGGCCGCTCAAGCGCGACCAGCAGGAGCAGCTGATCGAGCTGCTGCAGCTGCTCACCGGCGAGCTGGAGGAGGACGCCCGCGCGGCGTTCATCCCGCCGGGCCACGGGTAGGAAAGACGCTGGGTCCCGGCCTGCGCCGGGATGACGGACTCACTAGCGTGAGTTCGTCACCTCGATGCCCCAGCGCTTGAGCGCTTCGTCGTCGCTGCTGCGCGCGTCCACCCACTGCGCGCCTTGCGCCGTGTGCTCCTTCTTCCAGAACGGCGCCTGCGTCTTCAGGTAGTCCATCAGGAACTCGCACGCCAGGAAGCTCTGGTGCCGGTGCGCCGAGGTCACCGCCACCATCACGATCTGGTCGCCCGGCTTCAGCGCGCCCACGCGGTGGATGATGCGCACGCCGAAGAGGTCGAAGCGGCGGTGCGCCTCGTCCACCATGGCCTCGATGGCCCTCTCGGTCATGCCGGGGTAGTGCTCCAGCTCCATGGCGCTCACGCCTTCGCCGCGCACGGTGCCCACGAAGCTGCAGACGGCGCCCACGCGCGCATCGCCCGCGCGCAGGGCCGCGCATTCCTTCGCGAGGTCGAAGTCTTCGTGCTGGATGGCGACGCGGGCGGCGGCCATGGTCAACCCCCGGTCACGGGCGGGAAGAAGGCGACCTCGCCGCCTTCGCGCAGGGCCGCGTCCTCGGCCGTCATCACCTGGTCGGTCGCGATGCGGACAAGCTTGCCGCGCGCCAGGGCCTGCGCGTAGGCACCGCCGCGGGCGATGAGCTCGTCGCGCAGCGCGCCGACCGTTGCGGCTTTCGTTTCCACGCTCTCGGCGCCCTGCCCCACGGCTTCGCGGATCGAGGCGAAGTACTTCACGGTGACCTTCATGCGAGCAGCTCCGCCAGCGGCAGGAACGACACCGCATCGCCGCGCGCGATCGTGGTGCCCGCCGGGTTGTCGACCAGGCCTTCGGCCCACACGGCCGACGTGAGCACGCCGGAACTCTGGTTCGGAAACAGTTCGACGCCACCTTCCGCATTGCGGCGCGCGCGCAGGAACTCGCGGCGCTTGTCGGCGCGCGGCAGGGCGAAGTGCGCCTGCAGCCGGAGGGCCTTGGGCGCGAGCCGCGTCGCGCCCTGCAGCTTCAGCAGGAAGGGCCGCACCAGCAGCAGGAAAGTGACGAAGCTCGACACCGGGTTGCCCGGCAGCCCGATGAAGTGCGCGTCCTTCACACGGCCGTAGGCGAAGGGCTTGCCGGGCTTCATGGCGATCTGCCACAGGTCGAGCGTGCCCAGCGACTGCACGGCGGGCTTGATGTGGTCCTCCTCGCCGACGGACACGCCGCCGCTGGTGAGGATCAGGTCGTGCGACTGCGCCGCGCGCGCGAGCGCATCGACGGTGGCGTCGCGGCGGTCGGGCACGATGCCGAGGTCGCTCACTTCGCAGCCCAGGCGCAGCAGCAAGGCGCGCAGGAAGAAGCGGTTGCTGTTGTAGATCGCGCCCGGCTTCATGTCGGCCGGTTTCACCGCGCCCGGCATGACGAGCTCGTCACCAGTCGAGAACAGCGCCACACGCGGGCGGCGCGCAACCTCGAGCCGGTCGCAGCCGATGCTGGCCGCCAGGCCCAGTGACGCCGGGTTGAGCCGTTCGCCCTTGCCCAGCACCACGCTGCCCTGCGTCACGTCCTCGCCGCTGCGCCGGATCCACTGCCCGCGATCGGGCACGCGCAGGATGCGCACACGCTCGCCGTCGGCCTCGGTGTCTTCCTGCATCACGATCGCGTCGGCGCCGGGCGGCACCGGGGCGCCGGTGAAGATGCGCGCGGCGGTGCGCGGCTGCAGCGGCTGCGCAGCGCTGCCGGCGGGAATGCGCTGGCTCACCGGCAGGCTCACGCCTTCGTCGGGGATTTCCTCGATGCGCACGGCATAGCCGTCCATCGAGCTGTTGTCCTGCGGCGGCACCTGCAGGGGCGACACCAGCTCCTGCGCGAGCACGCGGCCGTCGGCGTCGAAGGTCGACACCTGCTCGCTGCCGGCGAGCGGCTTCGCGTGGTCCAGCAGTTGTGCGAGCGCGTCCTCCAGCGGACGCAGCGCCGTCCTCTCCATGGCTCGCTTCGCAAGCGTCACGTGTATTTCTCGGGAACGTATTCGAAACGTTCGCGATTGTCCTCCAGCCACTGCGCGACCGCATCGGGGTCGTTCAGGTCGAGGACGGGCCTGAGGGTTTCTTCCGGCAGGCGCCCGGGCGAGTCGGTGGCGATGGCCACGACGAAGTCGTCGTCGGCGTAGCGCGCGGGCTGGCCGGAATCGGCACGCCACACCTCGATCTTGAGCAGGTTGCTGGACTTGAAGCCCTCGACCAGCACCCAGTCGACGCCGTCCCACAGCTCGGCGATGAGCTGGTGCACCGTCATCTGCCCCGGCTGCTCGAACTCGCGCATCAGGGCCAGGCGCTGCGTCGAGGCCACCACCACTTCGAACGCGCCCGCCTCGCGGTGCCGGTGCGTGTCCTTGCCGGGATGGTCGATGTCGAACTTGTGGTGCGCGTGCTTCACCACGGAAACGCGCTGCCCGCGCATCTTCAGCGCGGGGATGAGCTTTTCGACCAGCGTGGTCTTGCCCGATCCCGAAAAGCCCGCGAAACCGACAACCTTCATCGGGACCTCACGCGCAATGCGCGGCGATGTATTCCTGGACCGTCTTCGCGTCGGCCGGCAGCACCGTGACGCGCCGCGGCAGCTTCTCGATGCCCTCGAACTTCGCGGGGCGCTCGGGCTCGCGGCCCAGCGCCTCGACGATGGTCGCGGCGAACTTGATCGGCAGCGCCGTCTCCAGCACGACCATCGGGATGCCCGGCTGCACGTATTGCCGCGCGACCTTCAGGCCGTCGGCCGTGTGCGTGTCGATCATGATGCCGAAGCGCTCGTAGGTGTCGCGGATGGTCGCCAGGCGGTCGGCGTGCGTGCTCTTGCCCGAGACGAAGCCGAATTTCGCGTCGCGCGCCAGTTCGAACTGCCCTTTCGCCGGCAAGTCCTCGGCGAAGAGCTTTTTCACCTTCGCGCCATCGCGGCCCACCAGGTCGAACACGAAGCGCTCGAAGTTGCTCGCCTTGCTGATGTCCATCGAGGGGCTGGACGTCTCGTGCGTGTCGGCGCTGCCGCGCACGCGGTACACGCCGGTGCGGAAGAACTCGTCCAGCACGTCGTTTTCGTTGGTCGCGAGCACGAGCTTGTCGATCGGCAGGCCCATCATGCGCGCCACGTGGCCGGCGCAGATGTTGCCGAAGTTGCCCGACGGCACGGCGAAGCTCACGCGCTCGCCGTTTGCCTTCGTCGCCTGGAAGTAGCCCGCGAAGTAGTAGACGACCTGCGCCACCAGCCGCGCCCAGTTGATCGAGTTCACGGTGCCGATGCGGTACTTGCGCTTGAACGCGAGGTCGTTCGACACGGCCTTCACGATGTCCTGGCAGTCGTCGAAGACGCCTTCGATCGCGAGGTTGTGGATGTTGGCGTCCTGCAGGCTGAACATCTGCGCCTGCTGGAACGGGCTCATGCGGCCGTTGGGCGAGGTCATGAAGACGCGCACGCCCTTCTTGCCCTTCATCGCGTACTCGGCGGCGCTGCCGGTGTCTCCGGACGTCGCGCCCAGGATGTTCAGCTCCTCGCCGCGGCGCGCCAGCTCGTACTCGAACAGGTTGCCCAGCAGCTGCATCGCCATGTCCTTGAAGGCGAGCGTCGGGCCGTTGGAGAGCGCCTCGAGGTACACGCCCTCTTCCAGCTTCTTGAGCGGCACGATCTCCTTCGTGCCGAACACGGCGGGCGTGTAGGTCTTCTCGCAGATCCGCTTCAGGTCCGCGGCGGGGATGTCGTCGATGTAGAGCGACAGGACCTCGAAGGCGAGCTGCGGGTACGAAAGCGGGCGCCACTTCGCGAGCGTGGCCGCATCGACCTTCGGGTAGCTCTCGGGCAGGTACAGGCCGCCGTCGGGCGCGAGGCCCTCGAGCAGGATCTCGCTGAAATGCTTGCGGTCCGCATGGCCCCGCGTCGAGACGTACAGCATCAGGCCAGTTCTTCCTTGCGGATGCGCACGATGGGCGCCAGCACGGTGGGCAGCGCCTGCATCTGCGCGATCACCTCGTTCATCGTGCCTTCGCGCACGTTGTGCGTCAGGATGATCAGGTCGGTCTGCGGGACGGCCTGCTTGGCGGCGTCCTGCACTTCGCCGGTCGGTCGCTGCAGCATCGCGTCGATGCTGATGCCGGCCGCGGCAAGCAGGCCCGTCACCTTGGCGAGCACGCCGGCCTGGTCGGCCACCCGCAGGCGCAGGTAATAACTCGTGACGACCTCGCTCATGGGCAGCACCGGCGTGGCGCTCATCTGGTCGGGCTGGAAAGCGAGGTGCGGCACGCGGTGCGCGGCGTCGGCCGTGTGCAGGCGCGTGATGTCCACGAGGTCGGCGATGACGGCGCTGGCCGTCGGCTCGCTGCCCGCGCCCTTGCCGTAGTACAGGGTGGTGCCGACGGCATCGGCCTGCACGACCACCGCATTCATCGCGCCTTCGACGTTGGCGATCAGGCGCTTGGCCGGCACCAGCGAGGGATGCACGCGCAGCTCCACGCCGTTTTTCACGCGCTTGGTGATGCCCAGCAGCTTGATGCGGTAGCCCAGCTGCTCGGCGTAGCGGATGTCCTGCGCGCCCAGCTTGGTGATGCCCTCGACGTAGGCCTTGTCGAACTGCACCGGGATACCGAAGGCGATGGCGCTCATGATCGTCGCCTTGTGCGCGGCGTCCACGCCTTCGATGTCGAAGGTGGGGTCGGCCTCCGCGTAGCCCAGCCTCTGCGCGTCCTTCAGGGCCGCGTCGAAGTCCAGGCCCTTGTCGCGCATCTCGGACAGGATGAAGTTGGTGGTGCCGTTGATGATCCCGGCGATCCACTCGATGCTGTTGGCCGTCAGGCCCTCGCGCAGCGCCTTGATGATGGGGATGCCGCCGGCCACCGCCGCTTCGAACGCGACCATCACGCCGCGCTTGTGGGCGGCCTCGAAGATCTCCGTGCCGTGCACGGCCAGCAGCGCCTTGTTGGCCGTGACCACGTGCTTGCCCGCCGCGATGGCTTCCATCACCAGCTGCTTGGCGATGCCGTAGCCGCCGATCAGCTCGATGACGATGTCGATGTCGGGGTTGGCGATGATGGCGCGCGCGTCGCTCACCACCTTGGCCTTGCCGCCGGTGACCTTCTCGGCGCGGGCCGTGTCGAGGTCCGCCACCATCGTGATCTCGATGCCGCGGCCGGCGCGGCGCTTGATCTCCGCCTGGTTGCGCGCGAGGACGTTGAACACGCCGCTGCCGACGGTGCCGATGCCGAACAGGCCGGCCTGGATGGGTTTCAGGTTCGCGCTCATTGCGAATGCTTCTTGCGGTAGGTCTCGAGGAACCGGGCGATGCGGCCGATGGCCTCCCTCAGGTCGTCCTCGTGCGGGAGGAACACGATGCGGAAATGATCCGGCCGCGGCCAGTTGAAGCCCGTGCCCTGCACGAGCATCACGCGCGTCTCCTGCAGCAGCTCCAGGAAGAACTGGCGGTCGTCCTGGATCGGGTAGACCTTCGGGTCCAGGCGCGGGAACATGTACAGGGCCGCGCTCGGCTTCACGCACGTCACGCCGGGGATGGCCGTGATCAGCTCGTAGGCCAGGTCGCGCTGGCGGCGCAGCCGGCCGCCTTCCTTCACGAGGTCGTCGATGCTCTGGTAGCCGCCCAGCGCCGTCTGGATCGCGTACTGGCCCGGCACGTTGGCGCACAGGCGCATGTTCGTGAGCATGTTCAGGCCTTCGATGTAGTCGGCGGCCATCTTCCTGTCGCCGGTCACGACGACCCAGCCCGCGCGGTAGCCGCACGAGCGGTAGCTCTTGGACAGCGAATTGAACGTGAGCGTGAGCACGTCGTCCGACAGGCTGGCCATCGGCACGTGCTTCACGTCGTCGTAGAGCACCTTGTCGTAGACCTCGTCGGCCAGGATCACCAGCCCGTGCCGGCGCGCGATGGCGACGATCTCCTCGAGGAGCTCGCGCGAGTACTGCGCGCCCGTCGGGTTGTTCGGGTTGATGACGACGATGCCCTTGGTGCGCGGCGTGATCTTCTTGCGGATGTCGTCGAGGTCCGGCATCCAGCCGTTGGCCTCGTCGCACATGTAGTGCACGGGCTTGCCGCCCGACAGGCTGGTGCACGCAGTCCACAGCGGGTAGTCGGGCGTGGGCAGGAGCAGCTCGTCGCCGTCGTCGAGCAGTGCGTTGGTGGCCATGGCGATCAGCTCGCTGGCGCCATTGCCGAGGTAGATGTCGTCCAGCGTGACGCCCTTGATGCCCTGCTTCTGGGTTTCGTGCATCACGGCCTTGCGGGCCGAGAAGATGCCCTTGCTGTCCGAGTAGCCCGACGAGGCGGCGAGGTTGCGCGCCATGTCCTGCTGGATCTCCTCGGGGGCATCGAAGCCGAACACGGCCAGGTTGCCGATGTTCAGCCGGATGATCTTGTGCCCCTCGTCTTCCATGCGACGCGCGGCGTCCATGATGGGACCGCGGATGTCGTAGAGGACGTTGGCCAGCTTAGCGGATTTGTGGACGGTCTTCAAAGCCCCTCCTGGAAGGCTTTTACGGGGAGAAAAGTACAATTTGACCATAGTTCCGCTGCGATTCCCGCAGCGCAACATGCACCGCATTCCCCCATGAAACTCCAGCCCGATTCCTTCGACGTCCAGGCGATCAGCGGCTACGGCCCGGGCTGGGTCGGCGTCAACGGGGAAAAGATCACGCACAGCGTCATCGTGGCCTCGACGGGCGAGCGCATCGAGTGGAAGGCTTCGCGCTTCGAGGACCTCGGCCCCGAGCACTTCGAACAGCTCGCGAAAGTGGGCGCGGAAGTGGCGCTTTTCGGCAGTGGCGACCGCATCCGCTTCCCGAAGCCGGTGTGGCTCAAGCCATTGATCGACGCGCACGTCGGGCTGGAAACCATGGACACCGCGGCGGCCTGCCGGACCTACAACATCCTCGCGCAGGAGGGCCGCCGAGTCGCCGTCGCGCTGCTGCTGGAAGCCCAGGTGCCTCAGCAGCAAGGGGGTACTGTTTCGGGGTAAAATCAAATACTCGCCGAAGGGCGAGGCACGTTCCAAAGCCCACCCGCGGGCTGTCCATCCAAAAATCGAAGCGAGACCCATGGCGATCGTAGTCAACAAGCCCATCCCCGAGTTCGAAGCCAACGCCACGGGCGGCATCAAGGTCACGAACAGCACCCACCTGGGCCAGGTGCTCGTGCTGTACTTCTACCCCAAGGACAACACCCCGGGCTGCACGACCGAGGCCATGCAGTTCCGCGACAAGTACAAGGACTTCGTGAAGGCCGGCGCCACCGTGTTCGGCGTGTCGCGCGACAACATGAAGTCGCACGAGGACTTCAAGTCCAAGCTCGAGCTGCCCTTCGAGCTGATCGCCGACACCGAAGAGAAGATGTGCCACATGTTCGGCGTGGTCAAGAACAAGATCATGTACGGCAAGAAGGTGAAGGGCATCGAGCGCTCCACCTTCCTGATCGGCGCCGACGGCATCCTCAAGCAGGAATGGCGCGGCCTGAAGGTGCCGGGCCACGTGGACGAGGTCCTCAAGGCCGTCAAGCTCCTGAAGAAGGCCGCCTGAGGGCGCTTTCCGTAGGCCTGATGCATTGACACAACAAGGCGCGATCTGACATTGCCGCGCCGGGGCCCCTGTGGATAATGGCCCCATGCTGTTGATCCAGGCGCTGCGCGCCGTCACTGCTGTAGTCGATCAAGCCGCCGAGGTCTCCGGGCGGCTTTTTCGTTTCTTGGACACCTCGACAGGGAAATCCCACCCCCATGCCACTGCCTCCCGCCCCCACGAAGCGCGCCGCCATGCTCCCGCCGCAAGCCTACGATTCACCGGCCCGGCCCTCGCACAAGGCGCGAAAAGCGGAAGGCTCGCACGACGCGCCGCTGGCTGAGCGGCCCGTCGTCCTGGATTTCGACCCCCGCGGCGGCGCGGGCGGTGGCGAGCCGCACGCCGAGGCGCTGCTGCGCGACGTGCCCGAAAGCTACGGGGAGGCCCAGACGGCGGTACGCCGTGCCATGCAGCCGGCGAGCAAGCCCGTGCGCAAGGCCGCCAAGCCCACGGGCCCCAAGAAGCTGTTCGTGCTGGACACCAACGTCCTGATGCACGACCCCATGAGCCTGTTCCGCTTCGAGGAGCACGACATCTTCCTGCCGATGATCGTGCTGGAGGAGCTGGACGGCCACAAGAAGGGCACGACCGAAGTGGCGCGCAACGCCCGCCAGGCCAGCCGCTCGCTCGATGCGCTGGCGGCCGCCAAGGGCGCCGACATCGCCTCGGGCCTGAAGCTCGAGTCCACCGGCCACCCGGAAGCGCGCGGCTGCCTGTTCTTCCAGACCCAGGCGCTGGCCCACCACCTGCCGCCCAGCCTGCCGCAAGGCAAGGCCGACAACCAGATCCTCGGCGTGGTGCAGGCGCTGCGCGAGGTGCACGCCCCGCGCGAAGTGGTGCTGGTGTCCAAGGACATCAACATGCGCGTCAAGGCGCGCGCGCTGGGCCTGGACACCGACGACTACCAGAACGACAAGACGCTGGACGACGTCGACCTGCTCTATGCCGGCTCGCTCGCCCTGCCCAACGACTTCTGGGCCAAGCACGGCAAGACGGTGGAAAGCTGGCAGAGCGGCCAGCACACCTTCTACCGGATCACCGGCCCCATCGTGCCGTCGCTGCTGATCAACCAGTTCGTGTACTTCGAGTCGCCCGGCGAGCCGAGCCTGTACGCGCGCGTCACCGAGATCCGCGGCAAGACCGCGGTGCTCAAGACGCTGAAGGACTACGGCCACCTGAAGAACGCCGTGTGGGGCGTCACCACGCGCAACCGCGAGCAGAACTTCGCGATGAACCTGCTGATGGACCCGGAAGTGGACTTCGTGACGCTCACGGGCACCGCCGGCACCGGCAAGACGCTGATGGCGCTGGCCGCCGGCCTGACGCAGGTGCTCGACGACCGCCGCTACACCGAGATCATCATGACCCGCGCCACCGTGAGCATGGGCGAGGACATCGGTTTCCTGCCGGGAACGGAAGAGGAGAAGATGGGCCCGTGGATGGGCGCGCTGGACGACAACCTGGAAGTGCTCGCCAAGACCGACCAGGGCGCCGGCGAATGGGGCCGCGCGGCCACCAACGAGCTGATCCGCAGCCGCATCAAGATCAAGAGCATGAACTTCATGCGCGGGCGGACGTTCCTGAACAAGTACGTGATCATCGACGAGGCCCAGAACCTCACGCCCAAGCAGATGAAGGCGCTAATCACGCGTGCCGGCCCGGGCACCAAGATGATCTGCATGGGCAACCTCGCGCAGATCGACACGCCCTACCTGACGGAAGGCTCCTCGGGCCTGACCTTCGCCGTCGACAAGTTCAAGGGCTGGCCGCACAGCGGGCACATCACGCTGGCCCGCGGGGAACGCTCGCGATTGGCGGATTTCGCGAGCGAAGTCCTCTAGGCGCTCAGTTGGCGCCGGTTTCCGGCGTCGCGGCGGCCTGGGCCACCACGGCCTTGCCGGAGTCGATGTCGCACTTCAGCTGGGGGTGCACCTTCTTCTGCGCGGTGCAGATGGCCCAGAACTCGCGCTCGGGCTCGCCCTTCTTCCAGATCGCGTAACCGACGGCCAGGCCGACGATGGGGGCCGCGATGGAGCTGGCGCCGGCCAGCACCAGCAGGTTGTTCGCCGCCGCGCCCCAGCCGCCCGCTTCGATGCTCTGCATCATGGGCCGGCCTTCTTCCTGCGGGAGGGACTTGGCATGCTGGACCATCATGATGCGCAGGGGCACCGTCGCCCAGCCGAGCGGGTTCAGTTCGCCGATGCCCGGGGCCGACAGGGCCAGGCCCGTGCTCACGGCGTCGGCGGTGATGCCGCTGTAGGCTTCCACTTCACCGGCTTGCGCTTGGGAAGCGACTGCGAGGGAGATCAGCGCCGCGGCGCCCAGCTTCTTGAACATGTCCTTGCTCCTTGCGAAAGTGACCGTGTTGCGATGGATGAAGTCTGGGTTTCGCAAGGACCCCCGCCTTAGGGCGATGGCTCGCCGCCACTAGGTGAAAGAGCCGGGGGGCTTAGGGGGCGTGCCTAAGGCGAATGGCCTGCACGCGCGCGTGACGTGGATCAAATGGGCCGCACGCGCACGGCCGCACAGTGGGGCATGCGTATCACTTTCCTCGGGGCCACGGAGACCGTCACGGGCTCGAAATACCTGCTGGAGACGCAGGGCCGGCGCGTGCTGGTGGACTGCGGCCTGTTCCAGGGCTACAAGTCGCTGCGCGTGCGCAACTGGGCGCCGCTGCCGCTGGCGCCGCAGCAGATCGACGCCGTGGTGCTCACGCACGCGCACATCGACCACAGCGGGTACCTGCCGCTGCTGGTGCGCAACGGCTTTCGCGGCCCGGTGCTGTGCAGCGAGGCCACGTTCGACCTGTGCCGGATCATGCTGCCCGACTCGGGGTGGCTGCAGGAGGAAGAGGCGCAATACGCCAACCGGCACAAGCTGTCGAAACACGATCCCGCCCTGCCCCTCTACACACGCGACGACGCCGTGCGCTGCCTCGATCGCTTCCGGCCCGTCCGTGGCTCCTCAGCCGACATCGCGCCGGGCCTCTCGCTGCAGCTGGCCCGCTCGGGGCACATGGTGGGCTCCACCTTCGTGCGCATCGCGGATGGGCAGGCTTCCATCCTCTTTTCCGGCGACATCGGGCGGCCCAACGACCTGGTGCTCAAGCCGCCGGCGGCCGTGGCCGGGGCCGACTACCTGGTGGTCGAATCGACGTACGGCGACCGCGACCACGAACCCTCCGAGCCGTTCGAACACCTCGCCGACGTCGTCAACCGGACGGCGGCCCGCGGCGGCGTGGTGGTGATCCCGGCATTCGCGGTGGGCCGGGCCCAGAGCCTGCTCTACTGCATCGCCCGGCTCAAGCGCGACGGACGCATCCCGGACGTGCCGGTCTTCCTCAACAGCCCGATGGCGGCCAACGCGATGGAGGTGTACTGGAAGCACGGGGAGGACCTGCGGCTCGCCGCGGAGGAGTGCCGGGCCGTGCGCGAAGTGGCGCGGATCGTCCAGACACCCGAGGAATCCGAGCGCCTGAACGCACGCAAGGGCCCCATGGTGATCGTCGCGGCCAGCGGCATGGCCACCGGCGGGCGCGTGGTGCATCACCTGAAGGCGTTCGCGCCCGACCGCCGCAACGCGATCGTGCTGGCGGGCTACCAGGCCGGCGGCACCCGCGGCGCGGCCCTGGCCGCCGGGGCGCGAACCGTGCGCATCCACGGGCAGGACGTCCCGGTGCGGGCCGAAGTGGTCCAGCTGGACGACTTGTCGGCGCATGCGGACGGCGGCGAGATCGTGCAGTGGCTGCGCTCGTTCAGCCAGGCGCCGCGGCGCACCTTCATCACGCATGGCGAGCCGGCGGCGGCCGACGCGATGCGGCTGCGCATCGAGCGCGAACTGAAGTGGCGCTGCGAGGTGCCCTATTACCTGCAGTCGGAGGAGCTCTAGGGCGCCAGCCCGCACCACTGCGCCACGCGGTGGGCCAGGTCCACCCACAGCGCGAACACCGCGGCGATGGAGAGCAGCAGGCCGGAGATGCGCGTGCCCCAGTCCTGCCGTGCGTGGTTGGCGCGTTCGCGCAGCTTCGCCAGCAGGCGCGGCGCCGCCGCGAGCCAGGCGCCGCTGCCGAGCGCGAAGAGCGCCATCGACAGTGCGCCATCCAGCGCGCCGCCGCTCAGCGACGCGACGAGCAGCGCCGAGTAGAGCAGGCCGCACGGCATCAGCGCCCACAGCGCGCCGGCCGTGAACAACCCGCCGCGCGTGCCGGCGACGGGCCGCATGCGCGCCCACGCCGCGCGGCCCGCTTCGCCCACCCACATGGGTTGGCGCGCCAGCGTGAGCAGCATCAGCCCCCATGCCAGCACGGCCAGGTGGAACAGCGTCCACACGGGCCGCAAGGCGGCCGTCTGCGACGCCAGCCACGCGAAGCCCTGCACCGTTTCCGCGGCGACCGCGCCGGCCGCCGAGTAGCCGGCCAGCCGCCCCGCCTGGAAAACCCACGGCGCGAACTTCGGTTGCTTGCCGAAGCGGACCACGCCGGCGCACGCCGCGCCGCACATCGCCGTGCAGTGCGGCCCGCCCGCGAGGCCCATGACGAGTGCCGTGGCCGCGAGCGTTGCCGACATCAGAGGATCCGCGAGAACTTCGCGCGGTTGCGGTCGGCCGCGATGTAGCGGTCGAACACCATCGCGATCGCGCGCACCACGTACCAGCCGCTGGCCGTCACCTGGATGCCGTTGGCGTCCACTTCGACGAGCCCCATGGCCTCGTAATCGCGCAGGCGCTCCAGCTCGGGCTCGAAGTACTCCTGGAACTGCAGCAGCCACGCCTGCTCGATCGACTCGAACAGCAACTGCCCCTGGCACATCAGGCCCATGATCACGGCGCGCCGCGCCAGGTCGTCGCGCGACAACGCAAGGCCGCGTGCGACGGGCAGGCGCCCCTGGTCGAGGTGGTCCGTGTATTCGTCCAGTGTTTTCGCGTTCTGGCTGTAGGTGGCGCCGATGCGGCTGATGGCGGACACGCCCAGGCCGACGAGGTCGCAATCGGGCTGCGTGCTGTAGCCCTGGAAGTTGCGGTGCAGCCGGCCCTGGCGCTTGGCGACCGCGAGCGCGTCGTTGGGCAACGCGAAGTGGTCCATGCCGACGTAGACGTAGCCCGCGGCCTCGAACGCCTGCAGCGCCTGCGACAGCATGCCGAGCTTGTCGGCGCCGCCGGGCAGGTCGGCGGAATGGATGCGCCGCTGCGGCTTGAAGCGCTCGGGCAGGTGCGCATAGCCGTAGAGCGCGATGCGGTCGGGCCGCAGTTGCGCCACCTGCGCGAGCGTGCGCGCGAACGATCCGGGAGTCTGCTTCGGCAGCCCGTAAATCAGGTCGACGTTGATCGAGTCGAAGCCGATGGCCCGCGCCGCCACCATCAGTTGCTCCACCTGCCCGAAAGGCTGGATGCGGTGGACGGCCTGCTGCACCTCGGGGTCGAAGTCCTGCACGCCGAAACTGATGCGGTTGAAGCCGAGCGCCGCGATGTGCGCCAGGCGTTTCAGGTCGACGGTGCGCGGGTCGATCTCGATCGAGTGCTCGCCGCCGGGCACGAGCCGGAAGCTGCGCCCCAGCAGGGCCATGAGCGCCGAGAGCTCCTCGTCGGACAGGAACGTGGGCGTGCCGCCGCCCAGGTGCAATTGCGTGACGGCCTGGCCGGCGCCCAGCTGCGCCGTGTACAGGTCGGCCTCGCGCGCCAGGGCCTGCAGGTACAGCGCGCCGCGCTCGTGCTTCTTCGTGATGATCTTGTTGCACGCGCAGTAGTAGCAAAGCTGCTCGCAGAACGGGATGTGCACGTACAGCGACAGCGGCGCGGCGGGGCCCTGCCGCCGGGCGTCGAGCGCGGACTGCAGGTCGGCCGGGCCGAACGCCTCCACGAACCGGTCGGCGGTGGGATAGGAGGTGTAGCGTGGCCCGGGGATGTCGAAGCGGCGCAGGATCTCGGGGGCGGCGGGAAGCATGCGGGCTACTTTGCCTGCGGCGCGGCCCTGCTCCGTTGACGTGAATCAACCCCCGCCGGATCGCCGCTGCTGACAGCGGGGATAAGGGGAAAGGACTATCCTTCGAGGATGAAGCGCGAAACCGAATCCGGCGCCCCGCCCGTGCTCCCGGCCCAGCCGATCACGGTCGACGTCCTGCGCGAAAAGTACGCCAAGCCGGGCGAGCATTCGCAGGCGGATGTCTTCGCCCGCGTGGCGCGCGCGCTGGCCAGCGTCGAGGCGGAGCCGCTGCGTGCCCAATGGGAGGCGCGCTTCCACGCCAACCTCGAAGCCGGCGCCATCGGCGCGGGCCGCATCATGAGCGCGGCGGGCACGCAGCTGGAAGCCACGCTGATCAACTGCTTCGTGCAGCCCGTGGGCGACAGCATCCAGGGCGTGGACGACGCCGGCTATACCGGCATTTACGAAGCCCTGCGCGAGGCCGCCGAGACCATGCGCCGCGGCGGCGGCGTGGGCTACGACTTCTCGCGCATCCGCCCGCGCGGCGCCGAGGTCAAGGCCACGCATTCGCTGGCGTCCGGCCCGTGCAGCTACATCGACGTCTTCGACGCCTCCTGCGCCACCGTGGAAAGCGCGGGCGCGCGGCGCGGCGCGCAGATGGGCGTGCTGCGCATCGACCACCCCGACGTGCTGGAGTTCATCACCGCCAAGCGCAAGCCGGGGCGCTGGAACAACTTCAACGTCTCGGTCGCGGTGACCGACGAGTTCATGCGCACCGTGCAGGCCGGCGGCGAATGGGCGCTGGTGCACCGCGCCGCGCCCGGCGCCGCGCTCATCGCCCAGGGCGCGCACCTGCGGGCCGACGGCCTGTGGGCCTACCGCACGGTGCAGGCGCGCGAGCTGTGGGACACGATCATGCGGTCGACCTACGACTTCGCCGAGCCGGGCATCCTGTTCCTCGACGCCGTCAACCGCGACAACAACCTGCGCTACTGCGAGCGCATAGAAGCCACGAATCCCTGCGCCGAGGAGCCGCTGCCGCCCTACGGCTGCTGCGACCTCGGGCCCGTGATCCTCACGCGCTTCGTGCAGCACCCCTTCGGCTTCGGCGGCGTGCCGCACTTCGACTTCGCGCGCTTCGCGCAGGCCGTTGCGGTGCAGGTGCGCGCGCTCGACAACGTGCTGGATCTGACGCACTGGCCGCTGGAGCAGCAGCGCAGCGAGGCCATGGCCAAGCGCCGCATCGGCGTGGGTTTCACCGGCCTGGGCGACACGCTGGTCATGCTGGGCCTGCGTTACGACGCCGCGGAAGGCCGCGACATGGCGGCCCGCATCGCGCGCTCGATGCGCGATGCCGCGTACGCCGCGTCGATCGAGCTCGCGAAGGAGAAAGGCCCCTTCCCCGCCTTCGATGCGCGCGGCTACCTCGAGCCCGGCACTTTCGCGAGCCGCCTCGACGAGCCGCTGCGCCAGGCCATCGCGCAGTCCGGCATCCGCAACAGCCACCTGCTGGCCATCGCGCCGACGGGCACCGTCAGCCTGGCCTTCGCCGACAACGCGTCGAACGGCATCGAGCCCGCGTTCTCCTGGACCTACCGCCGCCGCAAGCGCGAGGGCAACGGCGCGATGAGCGAGTACGAGGTGGAAGACCACGCGTGGCGCGTGTACCGCGCCCTCGGCGGCGACATGGCGCAGCTGCCGCCGGCCTTCGTCTCGGCGCTGCAGATGCGCGCCGGCGACCACCTCGCGATGATGGAAGCGGTGCAGCCCTTCATCGACACGGCCATCTCCAAGACCGTGAACATCCCGGCCGACTACCCGTACGACGATTTCAAGGGCCTGTACATGCAGGCCTGGCAGGCGCAGCTGAAAGGCCTGGCCACCTACCGCCCAAACGACATCCTCGGCGCGGTGCTCGAAGCGCCTTCGTCGGGCGCGAGCGAGCCGGAGGGCGCGCAGGCCGCGCGCGCGTCGGGCGCCGACCCGATGCGCTCGGTGATCGAGAAGCGGCCGCAGGGCAACCTGCCCGCCGAGGTCGAGAAGCTCGAATACTGGACGCAGGAAGGCCGCAAGAACCTGTACCTCGTCGTCTCGTTCCTGCCGCTGCCCGACGGGCGCGAACGCGCCATCGAGTTCTTCATGCCGGTGGGCCAGAGCGGCGAGTCGCAGCAGTGGATCACCTCCAGCATGCGCCTGCTGTCGCTCGCCGCGCGCGGCGGCTTCCTCGAGCGCGCGCTGGCCGACATGCGCAAGGTCGCCTGGGACCGCGGGCCCGTGCGCCTGGGCGCGTACACGCGCTCCGACGGCGCGCAGGTGCCCATGTGGCACGACTCCGAAGTGGCGGCCATCGCCTATGCGGTGCAGAACGTGATCGCACGCCGCCGTGGCGAACCTGCCGCGGCGCTGGAAACGCCGGAGCCGGTTCCGTCCACTTCCACACAGGTCCTGGCCGGCCGCAAGTGTCCCGAGTGCGGCGCCCATGCGATGATCCGCAAGGACGGCTGCGACTGGTGCACCAGCTGCGGCCACATGGGATCCTGCGGATGAACCAGATCACCCCGCCCGGCGCGCCGCTGGGCCCCGGATTCGAGCAGCCTTTCGAGATGCTGCTGGCCTGCCACGACCGCGTCGAGCGCATGCTCACGCTGCTGTCGAAGCTGCGCTCGCACCTGCTGGAATTCGGCGCGGACGAGCAGGCACGGCAGGCCGCGCGCGACGTCATGCGCTACTTCGACAAGGCCGGCCCGCAGCACCACCGCGACGAGGAACTGCACGTGTTCCCCACGCTGATCGGCCTGCAGGACGTCGAGATGATCCACCTGGTCGCGCGCCTGCAGGTGGAACACCAGGAGATGGCTTCGCGCTGGATCATCGCGCGCTCGCTGCTGGAGGAAGTGGAGACCGGCATGCGCACGCGCTTCAACGAGGCCGACGATGCCATCCTCGAGGGCTTCGCCACGCTCTACAAGGAGCACATGCGCGCCGAGGAGAAGGTCGCCTTCCCCAAGGCCAGCGCCGAGATGGACCCCGAACGCCTGAAGGCCATGAGCCGCGACATGATGTCGCGGCGCGGGGTGGCCTAGGCGCGCTGCAGCGACGGCCCCACGCCGACGGGCGCAGGCGCCGCGCGCACGATGCGCGTGAACAGCCGGTCGTAGCCAGGGTCCGCCATGCCGCCGGCCAGCGGGTCGCGGGTGGCTTCGAAGGCGCGGTCGAGCTCGGCCCACTCCCTTTCGTCCAGCACGCGCTCCGCCGCGGGGAGCAATTGCGTCTCCTCCAGCCGCATGTGCTCCAGGTAGAAGCGCACATAGTCCTGCGCGCTGCGCACGAACTCGCCGCGCCGGGACTCGCCCAGGAGCTCCCAGGCCAGGAGCTGGTGCTGCAGCTCCCGCACGCGGTATTCGCCCTGCATGTGGTCGCCTTCGAGCTTGTGGATCACGTCCATCAGCTCGGGCGCCTTGCGCACGAGCTTGGGGAACAGCAGGTCGGACTCCTTCGGGTGGTGGCGCTTCTCGGGGAATTCGTCGATGTAGAACAGCATCGCGCGAAGCACGTCGAAGAAGCGCTCGGGTTCGTCGCCCGGGCCCTGGTCGAGCAGGGGTTGCAGCGAGCGCAGCATGGCCGCCACCGCGGCGTGTTCGTCCCGGATGATCCTGAGCGTCTTCATGGACGTCCCCGCGTCACTGCACACGCGCCTCGAACGCGCGCGTCAGGCCATCGAGGTCGGTGATGCGGATGTGCTTCTTGTCCACTTCCAGCAGCCGCTGCGCCTGGAACGCCGAGAAGGTGCGGCTCACGGTCTCCAGCTTCATCCCGAGGTAGCTGCCGATCTCGGCGCGCGACATGCGCAGGTGGAACTCCTTCGGCGAATAGCCGCGCGCCTTCATCCGCTGCGACAGGTTCAGCAGGAACGCGGCCAGGCGCTCTTCGGCGTTCATGCTTCCCAGCAGCATCATGAGGCTGTGCTCGCGCACGATCTCGCGGCTCATGAGGCGCGCCATCACCATCTGCAGGCCGGCGCTGTTCACGGCGAGCTCACCCAGGTGCGCATACGGGATGGCGCAGACCTCGGTGTCCTCCAGCGCGACCGCCGTGCTCGCGTGCTTGCCCGACGCCAGGCCGTCCAGGCCCATCAGCTCGCCGGCGATGTGGAAGCCGCTCACCTGCTCGCGGCCGTCGGCCAGCGCCAGGGCGGACTTGAAGGTGCCGCTGCGCACCGCGTAGATGAACTGGAACCCGTCGCCCTCGCGGTAGAGCGTCTCGCCCGCTTCGACCTTGCGCCGGCCGAACTTGAGGCCGTCCAGGCGCTGCACGTCGGGGTCCGCCAGGCCGCAGGGCAGGCACAGGTCCTTGAGGTGGCAGCTGGAGCACAGCGTCTTCAACGGCGCTACGGCGGCCACGCGTGGCGTTGCCGGGACCGGTGCAATGCGGATGCTGCGGATGGGCGCTTCGGACAGGGCTGCGTTCATGGCGGGTTCTTCTCTTCTCAATGCGAAAGGGTCTGCGGCGCGGCGGCGACGGCCGCGGCGAGCTGGTCGAATTCGGTGGACTTGTCCAGGAAGCGGCTGGCGCCGGCGGCCAGGTAGTGCTTGCGGTAGGCCGGCTGCGAGTTGTTGGAGAGCACGACGAAGGCGACGTGCGGCTGGGCGGCCCGCACGGCGCGCAGCACCTCCAGGCCTTGCCCGCCTTCGAGCTGCACGTCGAGCACGACGACGTCGGGCCGCGTGGCCAGGATGCCGGCGATGCACTCGTGCGGGGTGCCGCCTTCGCCGACCACCGTACTGGCGGGCGGCAGCATGCCGGCCACGCGCTGGCGGATCGGGGCGGAATCGTCCGCGAGGAAGACCTTGAGGTCGCGGGCGGCAAGGGCTGTGGACATGCCCCTACTGTCGTCTGCATAGGCCCTCGGCGACATCGGCGCGCGCTGAATCGCGCCTTCGGACGAGTCCGGAAAGCGCCTAGGAATTATCCGAGGCCGTGCCGCATCGCGTAGCGAACCAGGTCGCTCTGGTTGGCGATGGCGAGCTTTTGCATCAGGTTGGACTTGTGCGTGCTGACGGTCTTGACCGAGAGCTTGAGGTTGGCGGCGATCTCGGTCACCGACGACCCGGCGACGAGCTGGCGGAACACCTCGAACTCGCGGTCCGACAGCGCCTCGTGCGGTGGCTTCTCGCCGCCCGGCATCGCGCCGAGCGCGAGCTGCTCGGCAACCTCGGTGCTGATGTACGCGCCCCCGGCAGCGATCTTGCGGATCGCCTGAACCAGCTGGCCCGGCGCGCTTTCCTTGGTGAGGTAGCCGCTGGCGCCCGACTTGATCGCCCGCACGGCGTACTGCGTCTCCTGGTGCATCGACAGCACGAGGATGCGCAGCTTCGGCCGCTCGGACTTCACCAGCTTGATCAGCTCCATGCCGCTGCGGCCCGGCATCGACAGGTCGGTCACGAGCACGTCGAACTCGCGCTCGCGCACGATCGCCATCACCTCGTTGCCGTCCGCCGCCTCCGCCTCGACCTGCAGGTCGGCCGCGTCGCCGACGATGCGCTTGAGGCCCTCGCGCACGATGGCGTGGTCGTCGGCGATCACGAGGCGGATCACGCGCCCTCCCCCTCGCCCACGGGGATGAAGGCCTCGACGGTGGTGCCCTGCCCCGGCCGGCTCTGGACGGCGACGGTGCCCTTGAGCAGCTGGGCGCGCTCGCGCAAGCCGGCCAGGCCCAGCGAGCCGGGCTTGCGCGCGGCCCCGGTGTCGAAGCCCGCGCCGTCGTCCTGCACCACGAGCCGCAGGCCGCGCTCGACCGGCATGACGGAAACGGTGACGCGCCGGGCCTGCGCGTGCTTGGCGACGTTGGCCAGCGACTCCTGGACGATGCGGAACACGGCGGTCGCGTACGGTTCGGCCAGCTCCAGGTCCTCGTCGGCCTCGAGGCGGCACTCGATGCCGTGGCGCTGGCGGAAGTTCTGCACCAGCCAGTCGATCGCGGGCATGAGGCCCAGGTCGTCGAGCACCAGCGGCCGCAGGTCGGCGGCGATCCGGCGCGTCGAAGCCACCGCGCCATCGATCATGCGCAGCATCTCCTGCACCTTCGCCGCGGCCGCATCGGGCTCGGCGCGCAGGTTGTCCTTCAGCCAGATCGTGTCCATCTTGATCGCCGTGAGCGACTGCGCCAGCTCGTCGTGCAGCTCGCGCGCCACGCGGCTCTTTTCCTGCTCGCGTACGGCGCTGGACTGCTTGGCGAACGCGGCGAGGTCTTCCTGCGCACGCACGCGCTCGGTCACGTCACGCAGGATCACCGTGTAGAGCTTGCCTTCGGGCGTGTCCAGCTGCGAGATGGAGGCGTCGACCGGGAACTCCTCGCCGCCGCGGCGCAGCCCGAAGACCACCGTGCTGCCGCTCATGCGGCGCGACGTCACGCCGGTTTCGCCGAAGCGGCGGACGTGTTCGCCATGGTGGGGCCGGAAGCGCGCCGGGATCAGGAGGTCGAGCGGCTTGTCTTTCACGTCGGCGAAGGCCCAGCCGAAGATGCGCTCGGCGGCGCGGTTGTACATGACGATGCGCTGCGCCTCGTCGACGGTGATGATGGCGTCCATCGCCGATTCGAGCAGGCCCGCCAGCCGCGCGGCGGCGTTGTGTTCGGTGATGGAAGAATTCGGCACGCGGCGGTTCCCTGCAGGGGAATTTACCGCAACCGCCTCACTGGTTGATTTCCGCGGGCGGCAGGCGCAGCAAGCTGGTGAAAGAGCAGGCGGCGCAGGTCACGCACCAGAAGGCGAAGAATGCGATCGTGTGGACGGCCTGCCGCGACCAGCCCAATGGCGCCCCCGCCCAATGCATGTCCAGGGGGTCGGCGACGGCGAACACCAGCAGCTCCAGCACGCAGGCGGCCATGAACGCCGGCCACACCACCGCCATCAGCCCCGCCTTCACGGCTTCACCGGCGTGGCGGCATGGTTGCGGCCCTGCACCGCCGGCAGCAGCGCGCGCTCGGCGGCCAGCTGCTTGTTGATCTCGATGCCGCGGCGGTAGTAGTCGGCGTCGACCACCGGATCGCTCTTCGCGACCGCGATCCAGGCCGTGAGAACGCCGGCGACGACGACGGCGGCGGGGCCGGCGATCAACAGCCACACGTGGCCATGCTGCCACCACGGCGCCGGGTTCATGTCCTGTCCGTTCATGCGAATCTCCTCATCGCGGCACGAGGAATGCCGCTTTCTCGCTGACATGGGCGTCGGCGCCCAGCGCCTCCACCTGGAACTGGATCGGGTGCGAGCCCGGCGCGGCGCTGCCGTACGGCACCTGCAGGCGGACCGCGACCCAGCGCGATTCCGCAGGGCCGACCGCGACCTCGCTCTCGGAGGCCACGGCCAGCCCCGGCAACCCGGTGACGGTGATGCGGTATTTCTGCGGCTGCTCGGTGGCGTTCATCACCTGCAGCCGGTACACGTTCTCCAGCTTGCCGCCCGCCACGATGCGCGAAAGCGCCGCGCGGTCGCGGACCACGTCGACCTTCAGCGGCGTGCGCAGCGCCAGGCTCAAGGCCAGCGCGAAGCACAGGGCCCCCAGCACCGCCGCGTACAGCAGCACGCGCGGGCGCAGCACGTGGCGCCAGATCCGGCTCTCGTCCCAGCCCTGCTTCAGCGCGTTCTGCGTCGTGAAGCGGATCAGCCCGCGCTGGTAGCCCATCTTGTCCATGACACCGTTGCACACATCGATGCAGCCGGCACAGCCGATGCACTCGTACTGCAGGCCCTGGCGGATGTCGATGCCGGTGGGGCAGACCTGCACGCACAGGCTGCAATCCACGCAGGCGCCCAGGCCCAGCGTGGCGGGATCGGCCTGGCGCGAGCGCGCGCCGCGCGGCTCGCCGCGGGCGGCGTCGTAGCTGATGATGAGCGTGTCCTTGTCGAACATCGCGCTCTGGAAGCGCGCGTAGGGGCACATGTACTTGCACACCTGCTCGCGCAGGAAACCCGCATTGCCGTACGTCGCGAACGCGTAGAAGAAGACCCAGAACACCTCCCACGACCCCATGCGGGTCTGCAGGAACTCCAGCATCAGGTCGTCGATCGGCGTGAAGTAGCCCACGAAGGTGAAGCCGGTCCACATGGCCAGCATGAACCACAGCAGGTGCTTGAACCACTTCTTCACCAGCTTCTCCAGCGTCAGGGGCTGCCCGTCCAGCTTCATGCGGGCGGTGCGGTCGCCCTCGACCTTGCGCTCGATCCACAGGAACATCTCCGTGTAGACGGTCTGGGGGCAGGCGAAGCCGCACCACAGGCGGCCTGCGACGGCCGTGAAGAGGAACAGCGACAGCGCACTGACGACCAGCAGGCCCGTGAGGTAGATGAAGTCCTGCGGGTACAGGACCCAGCCGAAGATGTAGAAGCGGCGCGCGGCCAGGTCGAACAGCACCGCCTGGCGGTTTCCCCACTCGAGCCACGGCAGGCCGTAGAAGACGACCTGCGTGAGCCACACGAAGGCCCAGCGCCAGCGCGCGAAGCGGCCGGTGACCGCGCGCGGGTAGATCTTCTTCTGCGCTTCGTAGAGCGACTGCGTCCCGTCCTCGCCCGGAACCGCGGCGACGATGGGGATGACCTTCATGGCCGGGCGGGCGGCTTGTTCGACAAGCCCCACACGTACGCACCCAGCACGTGGATCTGTGCGGCCGAGAGCTTGGCTTCCTGCGCCGGCATGACGTTGGTCTTGCCGTTGTTGATGATGCCGACGATGGCCTGCTCGCCCCAGCCGTGCAGCCAGGTGTCGTCGGTGAGGTTCGGGGCGCCGATGGCGGGGTTGCCCTTGCCGTCCATGCCGTGGCAGGCGGCGCAGGCCGTGAACTTGGACTTGCCCAGCTGCGCGCGCACGGAGTCGTGCGGCGCGTTCGACAGCGACAGCACGTAGTTCGCGACGTTCTTCACGTCGTCGGCCGAGCCGACGGCCGCGGCCATGGGCGGCATCGCGCCCGTCCGGCCCTTGGTGATCGACTCGACGATCTTCTCCGGCGTGCCGCCGTGCAGCCAGTCGGTGTCGGCCAGGTTGGGGAAGCCCTTGCTGCCGCGCGCATCGGAGCCGTGGCACTGGGCGCAGTTGTTCATGAACAGGCGCTCGCCGACCGCCATGGCGTTGCGGTCACCCGCGACCTCCTCCACCTTCCGGGCGGTGAACTGGGCGTAGAACGGCGCCAGTTCCTTGTCGGCCTGCGCCATCTCGGTCGCGTGCTCCTGCGCGCTGCTCCACTTCAGCTCGCCCTGGTAGCTGCCCAGGCCCGGGTACGCGGCCAGGTACAGCAGCGAGAAGACGATGGTGAGCACGAACAGCCACATCCACCAGCGCGGCATGGGGTTGTTCATCTCGGTGAGGTCCTCGTCCCACACGTGGCCCGTGGTGTTGTCGGCGGTCGCCGTGACCTTCTTGCGCGCGGTGACCCACAGCAGGACCAGGCAGGCGAGGATGCCGACGACGGTGGCGCCGGCCACGTAGACCGACCAGAAACTGGCGTTGAAATCGCTCATGGCTTGTCCCGGCTAGTCGTCGTTGAAGGGAATCTGCGCGGCGCGCTCGAGTTGCGGCTTCTGCCGCCTCGCGTACGTCCACGCGAGGATGCCGACGAAGACCGTGAAGCAGGCCACGGTGGCGAAGATGCGAAGCGTGTTGACGTCCATGTGCATTCCCTACTTGAGCGCCAGGCCCAGGCCCTGCAGGTAGGCGACCAGCGCCTCCATCTCGGACTTGCCCTTGACGTCGGCCTCGGCCTTCGCGATCTCGGCGTCGGTGTACGGCACGCCCACGGTGCGCAGCGCCTTCATGTGCGTGGGCATCGCCGCGGCGTCGACCTTGTTCTTCTCCAGCCAGGGGTAGGCCGGCATGTTCGACTCGGGCACCACGTCGCGCGGGTTGTTCAGGTGGATGCGGTGCCAGTCGTCGCTGTACTTGCCGCCGACACGGTGCAGGTCGGGGCCGGTGCGCTTGCTGCCCCACTGGAAGGGGTGGTCGTAGACGAACTCGCCGGCCACCGAGTAATGGCCGTAGCGCAGCGTCTCGGCGCGGAAGGGCCGGATCATCTGCGAGTGGCAGTTGTAGCAGCCCTCGCGCACGTAGATGTCGCGGCCCGCGAGCTGCAGCGCGGTGTAGGGCTTGACGCCCTGCACGGGCTCGGTCGTGGACTTCTGGAAGAACAGCGGCACGATCTCGACGGCGCCGCCGATGGCGACCACCAGCAGGATCAGCACGATCATCAGGAAGTTGCTGGTCTCGACCTTCTCGTGCGTGAAGCCGGTGTCGGAAGTGGTTTGGCTCATGGTGTTCGATTCCTCAGGCGGCTTGCGGCATGGGGACGGCGACGCGCACCGAGCGCCCGCCCGCCACGGTCATCCAGGTGTTCCAGGCCATGACCAGCATGCCGGCCAGGTACATCAGCCCGCCGATCGCGCGGATCACGTAGAAGGGATAGGTGGCCTTCACGGATTCGACGAAGGTGTAGGTGAGCGTGCCGTCGGTGTTGACCGCGCGCCACATCAGCCCCTGCATCACGCCGGCGATCCACATCGCGGCGATGTACAGGACGATGCCCAGCGTCGAGATCCAGAAGTGCAGCTCGATCGCCGGGACCGAGTACATCTTCTTCTGCCCGAACAGGCGCGGGATGAGGAAGTACAGGCAGCCCATCGTGATCAGGCCGACCCAGCCCAGCGCGCCCGCGTGCACATGGCCCACCGTCCAGTCGGTGTAGTGCGACAGCGAGTTCACCGTCTTGATCGACATGAGCGGGCCCTCGAAGGTCGCCATGCCATAGAAGGACAGCGCCACGATCATGAAACGCAGCACCGGGTCGTCGCGCAGTTTGTGCCACGCGCCCGAGAGCGTCATCATCCCGTTGATCATCCCGCCCCAGCTCGGCGCGAGCAGGATCAGCGAGAACAGCATGCCCAGCGATTGCGTCCAGTCGGGCAGCGCGGTGTAGTGCAGGTGGTGCGGGCCCGCCCACATGTACGTGAAGATCAGCGCCCAGAAGTGGACGATGGACAGGCGGTAGCTGTAGACCGGGCGCTCGGCCTGCTTCGGGACGAAGTAGTACATCATCCCCAGGAAGCCGGCGGTGAGGAAGAAGCCCACCGCGTTGTGGCCGTACCACCATTGCACCATCGCGTCCTGCACGCCGGCGTACGCGGAGTAGGACTTCATCCAGCCCGCGGGAACCTCGGCGCTGTTCACCAGGTGCAGGATGGCCACCGCGATGATGAAGGAGCCGTAGAACCAGTTGGCGACGTAGATGTGCTTGATCCGCCGCGTGCCGATGGTGCCGAAGAAGACGACCGCATAGGACACCCACACCAGCGTGATCAGGATGTCGATGGGCCACTCGAGCTCGGCGTATTCCTTGCCGGTGGTGTAGCCCAGGGGCAGCGAGATCGCGGCCGCCACGATGACCGCCTGCCAACCCCAGAACGTGAACGACGCGAGCTTGGGCATGAACAGCGGCACGTGCGACGTGCGCTGCACGCACCAGTAGCTGGTGGCGAACAGCGCGCAACCGCCGAAAGCGAAGATCACCGCGTTGGTGTGCAGGGGCCGCAGGCGGCCGTAACTGAGCCAGGGGATGCCGAAATTGAGTTCGGGCCAGGCCAGCTGGGCCGCGATGAACACGCCTACCAGCATGCCGACGACGCCCCACAGCACGGCGGCCAGCGTGAACTGGCGCACGGCCGTGTCGTCGTAGGCGGCGGGTGCGGTCTTGTCGGTCATGGGTTGCCTCGCGTTTTCATGCCGACAGTCTCCGTGCGGGGGGCGCCCGCGCGCTTGATGAAAATCAATCGCCCCGGAGAATCCGCTCGCCCTCGGCCTCGATCGAGTCGAACTGGCCGCGCCACACGGCCCACCCCAGCGCGCCGAGGATGATGAAGCCCAGGGCCACGGACAGCGGAATCAGCAGGAACAGGATGTCCATCAGTCCATTGCTTTCGGAAGGCTTGCAAGCCGCGCGGAATTGAGCACCACCAGCAGCGAGCTGGCCGCCATGCCGATGCCCGCCAACCACGGCGGCATCCAGCCGATGACCGCGAGGGGCACGCACACGAAGTTGTAGGCCGCGGCCCAGGCCAGGTTCTCGCGCACCACCGCGCGGGTGCGCCGCGACAGCGCGAGAAGCTGCGGCACCGCAACGACCTGCCCGCCCGGGACGATGAAGTCGCAGCGCGCCTGCGCCAGCGGCACGGCGTCGCCGAGCGCGATCGACACGTCGGCACGCGCGAGCACGGGGCCGTCGTTCATGCCGTCGCCCGCCATCGCCACGCGCCGGCCATGCGCCTGCAAGCCAACGACGCGTGCCAGTTTCGATTCCGGCGTCCGGGCTCCTTGCGCGGCGTCGATGCCGGCGGCGCGTGCCATGCGCTCGACGGCCGCGGGCCGGTCGCCGGAGAGCAGTTCCACCGCGACCCCCGCGCGGCGCAGCGACGCGACGGCGGGCGCCGCGTCGGCGCGCAGCGCTTCCTCGATGCCGAAACTCGCGAGCCACCCCTGCGCATCGGCCAGGTGCACCTGGCCATCGGCCCCGGCCGCGCCGCAGAACACGGCGGAGCCCAGGCGCCAGCCTTCGCTCTCGACGCCCTGGCCAGGAATTTCGCGCACCTCGCCGAACACCTTGGCGCGATCCCCCGCCGCGGCCACGAGAGCGCGCGACAGCGGATGCAGCGAATGACGGGCCAGCCCGGCCGCGACTCGCAGGGCCTCCTGCGCATCAATGCCCTCGCGTGTGCGGATGGCCCCGACAGCCGCTTGCGGCCGGGTGAGCGTGCCCGTCTTGTCGAAGACCACCGTGTCGATCGCCGCCGCAGCCTCCAGGGCCGGCAGCCGGCGAACGAGGATGCCGCGCCGCGCCAGCGCACCGGCCGCGGCCAGCGTGGCGGCGGGCGTCGCCAGCGAGAGCGCGCACGGGCAGGTGACGATGAGGACGGCGATCGCGACGCCGATGGCATGCGCCGGGCCCGCGGGCCACCACCACGCTGCCGCCGCGGCGCTCGCCGCGATGACCGCCGCGAGAAACGGCGACGCGAAACGGTCCGCGAGCTGCGCGGCCCGGGGCTTGTCGGCCGATGCGCGCTCCATCAGCGACACGATGGCCGCGAAGCGCGTGTCCTCGCCGCTTCGCTCGACGCGGACGACGAGGCTCGCGCCGACGTTGTGGCTGCCGGCGACCACGCGCTCGCCTTCGCGGCGTGCAACCGGCCGCGACTCGCCCGTGAGCAGCGCTTCGTCGAGTTCGCTCGCGCCTTGCAGCACCTCGCCGTCGGCGGGCACCACCTCGCCCGGCAGCATGCGGATGCGGTCGCCGGGCCGCAGGCGCCGCACGGGGACGCGCTCGAATGCGCCCTGCCCGTCCTCGCGCTCGATCGTCTCCGGCAGGCGCCTGGCCAGCGCCTCCAGGGCCCCGGCCGTGCGGTCGCGCAGGCGCTGCTCCAGCAGGCGGCCCGACAGCAGGAAGAACACGAACATCGTGATCGAGTCGAACCACACCTCGCGCGCGAGCACGCTGGCGGCGTCGAATGTGGCGATGCTGCTGGCCACGAAGGCGACGAGGATGCCCAGCGCCACCGGCACGTCCATGCCGATGCGGCCATGGCGCAGGTCGCGCCACGCCGAGCGGAAGAACGGCCGGCACGAGAACAGCAGCACCGGCAGCGTCATCAGCCACGACGCCCAGTGCAGCAGCGCCTCGATGTCAGGCGTGATCTCCCCCGGCGCGGCGACGTACGCCGGCACGGCGTACATCATCACCTGCATCATGCAGAAACCCGCCACCAGCCAGCGCCACAGCAGCATGCGCTGCTCGCGCCGCCGCGGCGCCGACGTGAAGACGTCGCCCGCCGGCGCCGCGCCATAGCCGGCGCGGTCCAGGGCACGCCACCAGTCCGAAGGCTTGCCCACGGCCGGGTCCCAGCTGACGCGGGCCGTGGCGGTGGCGCCGTTCACCTGCACTTCGCGCACGCCAGCGCAGGACGAGAGCGCGTCCTCCACCGCCAGCGAGCAGGCCGGGCACCACATCCCCTCGATGGCTATCCACGACTGCACCGCCCCGCCTCGCGGCCCGGCGCGGCTGAAGGCGGACCACTCGGCGGGATCGTCGAGCGCGAGGACGGCAGCTTGCATGCGGGAAGGCTAAGGGCGCGCTTCCCCCTGCCGGTTGACGTGCATCAAGCCGGCGCCGCCGCGCCGCCGTAAGCTGCGTCCCAGCACCAAGGAGCCTGCCATGTACCAACGCATCCTCGTCGCCACCGACGGTTCGACGCTTTCGAAGAAGGCCGTGAAGGGCGCGATCGGCCTGGCCGGCGCCATCGGCGCCGAGCTCGTGGCCTTGCACGTCGTACCGCGCTATCCCATGAGTTACTTCGAGGGCGCGGTCGGCCTGTCGCCGAAGGACGTCGAGCGCACGGAGAAGGCCTGGGCCGACAAGGCGCAGGACCTGCTGGACGCGGTGGTCGGCCAAGCCCGCGCGCAGGGCGTCAAGGCCAGGCCCGCCATCGTGCATTCGGACCTCGTGGCCGACGCGATCCTGGGCGCGGCGAAGAAGAACAAGTGCGACCTGGTCGTCATGGCCTCGCACGGCCGGAAGGGGCTCAAGCGCGTCCTGCTGGGCAGCGAGACGCAGCAGGTCCTGACGCACGGCACCGTCCCGGTTCTCGTCCTGCGGTGACGGCACCCGGGATTTCCCGGGGTGCGAAACACATTTGCGCGAATATATTGGGGATGGGGCCGCTGCACCCGTGCGGCGGCCCCGGGAGACTTTCTTCATCAGGTCTGACTTCGTCGGCGCCCTCGCGGGCGCCGTTTTTTTTGGGTGCGGCGGGAACGGCCCGCACTTATATTTGTCCCAATGCGAATGAACACGCTGTACCTGCAGATGCGGTTCCTGGTGCCGCTGGTGCTCATCCTGGGGCTGGCGGCCTACCTGGCGGTGCCGCTGATGGACCGCCTCACGCTGCGGTGGTTCTCGCGCGACCTCACCTTGCGGGGGAACCTCGTCGCCAGTGCATTGGCCGAATCCCTCGCCGAGACGGTGCCCGACCCGCGCGGCCGCAAGCTGACCGCCATCCTCAACCGCACGCTCGAAGACGAGCGCCTCGTCGCCATCGGCGTGTGCACGCGCGAGATGAAGCTGCTGCAGTCGACGTCGAACTTCCCGAAGCAACTCGATTGCGAAGGCGCCGCCCGCATCGCGGCCGAGCCCGACCACCTCATGCGAATCGAAGGCGGGCCGGTACACGTCGGCGTCTACGACGTCACGGCGGAGTCCGGCCCCGTCGGGCGGATGGTGCTGCTGCAGGACCTGAGCTTCATCGAAAGGCGCAGCAAGGACACGCGCCAGTACCTCATCGCCCTCATCGCGAGCCTGGGCGGCGTGATCGCGCTGGTGACGGTGATCGTCGCGCAACTGAGCTGGCGCGGCTGGCTGGCCGGCACGCGCGCGATCCTCCGCGGCGAGGCGCTGCTGCTGCCCGGCTCGCCATCGCGCGAACTGGCGCCGCTCGCCGCCGAATTGCGCTCGCGCCTGCGCGACCTCGAGGACGAATACCGGCGCGCGCAAGGGCCCGAGGCCGACTGGAACCCCGCGCGCCTGCAGGCGCTGCTGCGTTCGCAGTTGAGCGGCGACCAGGTGATCGTCGTCTCCAATCGCGAGCCCTACATCCACCAGAAGGCCGCCAACGGCGAAATCGTCGTGCAGCGTCCCGCGAGCGGGCTCGTCACGGCCGTGGAGCCGGTGGTGCGCGCGTGTTCGGGAACCTGGATCGCGCACGGCAGCGGCTCGGCCGACCGCGATACGGTGGACTCGCACGACCGCGTGCCGCTTCCGCCGGGCCACGCCGAGTACCTGCTGCGGCGCCTGTGGCTCACGCGCGAGGAGGAGCAAGGCTATTACTACGGCTTCGCGAACGAGGGCCTGTGGCCCTTGTGCCACGTGGCGCACGTGCGGCCGGTGTTCCGCGAGTCGGACTGGCAGCAGTACCGCGCGATCAACCAGCGCTTCGCGGACGCAGTCGTCGCCGAAGCGCGCGGGCCCGACCCGATCGTGCTGGTGCAGGACTACCACTTCGCCCTGCTGCCCGCGATGGTCCGCGAGAAACTGCCGCGGGCGACGATCCTCACTTTCTGGCACATCCCGTGGCCCAACCCGGAGTCCTTCGGCATCTGCCCGTGGCGGCGCGAGATCCTCCAGGGCCTTCTGGGCAGCACGATCCTGGGCTTCCACACGCGCTTCCACTGCAAGAACTTCATGGAAACGGTGGACCGTTACCTGGAGGCGCGCATCGAGCACGAACATTCGGCGATCTCGTTCCAGGGCAGCGACACCTTCGTCGAGAGCTACCCCATCTCCATCGCCTGGCCGACCGAGGAAGAGCAGCGAGGCTGGCCGTCGGTGCAGGAATGCCGGCAGAACGTGCGCGCGCGGCTCGCGATCCCGGCGCACCACCGCATCGCCGTGGGCGTGGACCGCTTCGACTACACGAAGGGCATCCTCGAGCGGCTCCACGCCGTCGAACGCATGCTGGAAAAGCATCCGCATTGGCTGGGCAAGTTCACCTTCGTCCAGGTGGCCGCGCCGACGCGCGCGGAGCTCGACGAGTACCGCGCGTTCCAGGACCGCATCCGCCAGGTCACCCAGCGAATCAACGAGCGGTTCGGCACGCCCGACGGCCCCGTCGTGCGGCTGCTGGCGCAGCACCACGGGCATGCGCAGGTGAACGAGCTCTACCGCGCCTGCGACACGTGCCTGGTGACCAGCCTGCATGACGGCATGAACCTCGTGTGCAAGGAATTCGTGGCGGCGCGGGACGACGAACAGGGCGTGCTCATCCTCAGCCGCTTCGCGGGAGCCGCCCGCGAGATGCCCGAAGCGCTGGTCGTGAATCCCTATCACGTGGAAGAAACAGCGGACGCCCTGGAGCGGGCCCTTTCGATGCCGCCGGGCGAACAGCGGGAGCGGATGGCCGCCCTGAGGACCACCGTGCGGGAGTTCAACGTCTTCCGGTGGGCCGGTCGCATGCTGTCCGACGCCGCCCGCTGGCGGTTGCGCGAACGCATCGCCGAACGCGTGCAGCGCCACCGGGCCGCCTGAAACCCGGGCAGCCGCCCTTATGATGAGCTGATGCCGGCCCGCCGTACCCACGCCGTTTCGTCACGCAAGCCAAGCACGCGCGCCGAGGCCGCTACATACGTCCTGCGCAAGCTTCGGCTCCTATTCAACACGATCAAGGGCCACTTCCGCGAGGTCGAGAAGAAAGCCGGCGTCGCGGGCGCGCAGGTCTGGGCGCTCAGCGTGATCCGCTCCCAGCCCGACGTGGGCGTGAGCGAGCTGGCGCGGGCCATGGACATCCACCAGTCCACCGCCAGCAACCTGCTCAAGCCGCTGCTCGAAAAAGGCATGGTCGTCGCCGGCCGCGCCAGGGAAGACCGACGCGCGCTTCGCCTCCGGATCACGCGTGCAGGCCTGGCCGTGCTGCGCAAGGCCCCCGGCCCGGTGACGGGCGTGCTGCCGGAGGTGCTTTCGAAGCTGGACCTCGAAACGCTGATGCGCCTGGATGAGGACCTCGAGGCCGTTATCGCCTTGCTCGATGCTGACCGCCGCGGCGCGAAAGTACCGCTGGGCCAGCCCTGAAACCGTATTCGTGCAAATACAATCGGGCCTCGCATGCGAAGGCCGATTCCCGACGACGTCCGGCGCTTCGTGCTCACCAGCGTGGGCTCCGTGCCCTTCCTGGAAGCACTGTTGCTGCTGCGCGCGCACCCCGACGAAGGCTGGAGCCCCTCCGAGCTGGCGCGGCGCCTTTACGTGGCGCCGCCCCTGGGTGAGGAGCTCCTGGCGCAGCTCGTCGATGCCGGGCTGGCCTCCACGTCCGGCGACGGCAAGTCCTGGCGCTGGAATGCCGGGACGGCCCTGTCGCAGACCATCGACGAGCTCGCGGGCATCTACTCCGAGAACGTGGTGGACGTGACCGAGCTCATCCACTCGCGGCAGGAGCGCCGCGCGCACCAATTCGCGGATGCCTTCCTGCTGCGCAGGAAGGAGGGGTGACCATGGGAGCCATCATTTATTTCATGTGTGCGCTGACGGCGCTCGCCTGCTTCTCGCTGCTGTGGCGGGGCTGGCGGTCCAACGGCGCCGCGCTGCTTTTCTGGAGCGCCCTCTGCTTCGCCGGCCTGACCGTGAGCAACGTGCTGCTGGTCATCGACAAGCTCGTGCTGGGCGAAGACGTGGACCTCACGCCCCTGCGCCTCGTGATCACGCTCGCGGCCCTGCTGCTCCTCATCTTCGGGCTGGCTTGGGAGGACGAGAAATGACTCCCGTCGCCGTCTTCCTCACCGGCGGAATCTGCGTCGCCTGTTTCGTCATCGCGCTCTTCTTCCTGCGCTTCTGGCGCGCCACGCGAGACCGCTTCTTCGTGTTCTTCGCGCTGTCCTTCGCGCTGGAAGGCGGGGCGCGCGGCGCGTCGGCCTTCCTGCAACTCGACGACAACAACCCGGCTTTCTACGCCGTGCGCGTCGTCGCTTACGGGCTGATCATCGCCGCCATCTGGCAGAAGAACCGCCGCTAGCCCCTGCGCTACCATGCGCGCATGCCCGCCAAGCCGCGCATCCTCGTCGTGGAAGACGAATCCGGAATCGCCGACACGATCCAGTATTCGCTCGCGACCGACGGCTTCACGCCCGTGTGCTGCGCGACCGCGCAGCAGGCCATCACGGAGTTCCGCCGCGAACCCCCGGCGCTCGCGATCCTCGACGTCGGCCTGCCCGACCTGAACGGCTTCGAGCTGTTCAAGCAGCTGCACGAGCTGCCCGGCGGGCGCGAGGTGCCCATGCTGTTCCTCACGGCGCGCAGCGACGAGATCGACCGCGTGGTGGGCCTGGAGCTGGGCGCCGACGACTACATCGCCAAGCCCTTCTCCCCGCGCGAGCTGGTGGCGCGCGTGCGCGTCATCCTGCGCCGCTCGGCGCGCCAGCCCGCAGCCGCGCCCTCCGCGCCGGCCGCGTTGCCGGTGGAAGTGGACGAGGAGCGCCGCCGCATCCGCTACTACGGGCAGCCGCTGGAGCTCTCGCGCTACGAATACGGCATCCTGCGCCTGCTGGCGGCCAAGCCGGGCCGCGTGTTCACGCGCGACGAGCTGCTCGCCAAGGTGTGGGACGACGACAGCGACAGCTTCGACCGCACGGTGGACGCGCACATCAAGACCCTGCGCGCCAAGCTGAAGGCCGTGCGGCCGCAGCTGGACCCCATCCGCACGCTGCGCGGCACCGGCTACGCGCTGAGCGAGGACCTGCCGGCGGCGTGAGCAAGCGCAACCGCATCTTCATCGCCGTCCTGCTGATCTACGCGGCGGGCACCGCCTTCCTCCTGTACCGCGTGCTGGCGGACCTGGACCCGCGCTACCGCGAGTCGGCCGAGGAGTCGCTGGTGGAAACCTCGCAGCTCGTCGCCGCCCTCGTGGAGCAGGACGTGCGCGACGGCGCGATCGACGTCGCGCGGCTCGACCCGCTCTTTCGCAGCCTGTATGCGCGCAAGTTCGAGGCGAAGATCTTCAGCGTGACCAAGCGGCGCGTGGAGGTGCGGGTGGCGGTGACGGACGGCACGGGGCGCGTGCTGTACGACTCGCTGGGCCGCGCCACGGGCAGCGACTACTCGCGCTGGCGCGACGTCGCGCTGGCGCTGCGCGGCGAATACGGCGCACGCAGCACGCTGGACGTCGAGGGCGACCCGGCGACGGCGGTGATGTACGTGAGCGCGCCCGTGCGCTGGCAGGAACGCATCGTCGGCGCGGTGTCGGTCGGCAAGCCCGTTCAGAGCTTCGGCCAGTTCGTCGAAGACGCGCGCCGCAAGACCATCTACGTGGGCGTCTTCTCCGCCATCGCCGTGCTGGTGCTGGCGTTCATCATGTCGGTGTGGCTGGTGCGGCCCTTCGGGCTGATCGCCGACTACGTGCGCTACGTGCGCGCCCAGCCGCGCATCAGCCTGCCGGGGATGGGGCGCCGCGCGCTCGGCGTGATCGGCGCCGCCTACGAGGAGATGCGCGACGCGCTGGCCGGGCGCAACTACGTCGCCGATTACGTGCAGACCCTGACGCACGAGGTCAAGAGCCCGCTCTCGGCCATCCGCGGCGCGGCGGAACTGCTGCAGGAGGCGGGCATGCCGCCCGGGGAGCGCCAGAAATTCCTCGCGAACATCATGCGCGAGGCCGGGCGCATCCAGGAGATGGTGGACCGCATGATGGAGCTGACGGCCCTGGAGACGCGGCGGGCGCTGGAGCACGTGGCCACCGTGCCGCTCAACCCGCTGCTCGAGGAGGCCGTGGCCGCCGCCGGCGATGCGGGCGCGCAGCGCGACGTGACGGTCCGCCTGGAAGCGGGGGACGAAGCCAGCGTCGAAGGCGACGCGTTCCTGGTGCGGCGCGCATTCAGCAACCTGCTCGACAACGCCATCGACTTCTCGCCCTCGGGCGGCGAAGTGACGGTCACGCTCGCGCGCCAGGGCCGCAAGGCCGTCGTGCAGGTGCGCGACCGCGGCCCCGGCATCCCCGAGTACGCGGTGGACAAGGTGTTCGAGAAGTTCTATTCGCTCGCCCGGCCGCACTCGCGCAAGAAGAGCACGGGCCTGGGGCTTTCCTTCGTGCGGGAGATCGCGTCGCTGCACCACGGCCGCATCGATCTGGCCAATGCCGAAGGCGGCGGCGCCGTCGCGACGCTCACCCTGCCGCTCGCGCCCGCCTGAGACTTCACACGGACTTCACGCAGCCTCCTCGCAGGCTTCCGACGCCGTTCTCGCCCCCGCTCGAAGCTTCCCCCCGTGCACTGTCGCACGCCGGGGGTAACTTCCATGGACATCCGAATGAACTCGAAGGGCGGGCTGTGGCGCTGGCTCGCCTCCGCCACGCTGGGCTGCGCCGCCGCGGGACTCATCGCCGCCGGGCCCGCCCGTGCGCAGGAGCCTGAGCCGCGCCTGAAGACCGAGAGCCCCTACTTCTTCGTCAAGAGCGACGACCCCTCGGTCGACCAGCTGCCGCTGAAGGCGACACGCGTGGACGTGCGCATCAGCGGCGTCATCGCCGACGTCACCGTCACGCAGCAGTACCGCAACGAAGGCACGCGCGCGATCGAGGCGCGCTACGTCTTCCCGGGCTCCACGCGCGCCGCGGTGTACGGCATGAACGTGCGCCTGGCCGACCGCCTGGTCACCGCGCAGATCCGCGAGAAGCAGCAGGCGCGCGTGGAATACCAGAAGGCGAAGACCGAGGGCAAGACCGCCGCGCTGCTGGAGCAACACCGCCCCAACGTGTTCCAGATGAACGTCGCCAACATCATGCCCGGCGACGACGTGCGCGTGGAGCTGCGCTACACCGAGCTGCTGGTGCCGCAGTCGGGCACGTACGAGTTCGTGTTCCCGACGGTGGTCGGCCCGCGCTACAACAGCCCGCAATCCGCCGACGCGCAGGCGAAGTGGCTGTCGCAGCCCTACCTGCCCGCGGGGCAGGCCACGCCGTCCGCCTTCGACATCCACGTCGACATCGCCAGCCCCATCGGCATCAAGGAAGTGCGCTCGACGAGCCACACGGTGGAAGTCACGGAGAAGGACGACAGGCACGCCGGCATCGCGCTGGCCGCGGGCGGCGGCGCCGCCAACAACCGCGACTACATCCTGCAGTACCGGCTGGCCGGCGACCGCGTCGAGTCGGGCGTGATGCTCTACCGCGGCGACGGCGAGAACTTCTTCGTGGCGATGGTCGAGCCACCGCAGCACGTGGCGACGGCCGCGATCAACCCGCGCGAGTACATCTTCGTCGTCGACATCTCGGGTTCGATGCACGGCTTCCCGCTGGACACGGCCAAGGCCCTGCTGCGCGAGCTGATCGGCGGCCTGCGCCCCAGCGACACCTTCAACGTGCTGCTGTTCGAAGGCAGCAACCGCTTCCTGGCGCCCCGCTCCGTGCCCGCGACGCCCGCCAACATCGAGCGCGCGATCCGCACGATCAACGAACAGGGCGGCGGCGGCAGCACCGAGATCGTCCCCGCCTTCCGCCGCGTCTATGCGGAGCCCAAGGCCTCGCCCGACGTGGCCCGCACCATCGTCGTCGTCACCGACGGCTACGTGTCGGTCGAGCGCGAGGTCTTCCAGATGGTGCGCCAGCACCTGTCCGAAGCCAACGTGTTCGCCTTCGGCATCGGCGGCTCGGTCAACCGCCACCTGATGGAAGGCATCGCCCGCGCCGGCATGGGCGAGCCCTTCATCGTCACGAAGCCCTCCGAAGCCCGCGCCCAGGCGCAGCGCTTCCGCCGCATGATCGAGGCGCCCGTGCTCACCAGCGTCAAGGCGCGCTTCGAGGGCCTGCAGGTCTACGACGTCGAGCCGCCGCAGCTGCCCGACGTGATGGGCGAGCGCCCGGTGATCGTCTTCGGCAAGTGGAAGGGCGAGCCGCAGGGACAGGTGGTGATCGAAGGCCGCGCCGCCGACGGCCCGTACCGCCAGTCGATCGCGGTGGAAGGCAATACGTCGCGGGACACCGCCGCCCTGCGCCACCTGTGGGCCCGCCACCGCATCCAGTCGCTGTCGGACCAGGAAGCGCAGGAAGGTGGCGACCGCCAGCGCGCCGAGATCACGCAACTGGGCCTGCGCTACGGCCTGCTCACGCAGTACACGAGCTTCCTCGCGGTCGACAAGGTCGTTCGCAACCCCGTTCCTTCCGACGCGGTGGGCGTGGACCAGCCCTCTCCCATGCCGCAGGGCGTGAGCAACCTCGCCGTCGGCGCCACCGTTCCCGGCACGCCGGAGCCGGCGACCTGGGGCGCGATCCTGGTCACCCTGTCCGTCCTCGCCATGCTGGCGCGCCGCCTGCGCCGCCAGCGCGCCGGGCGGTTCACCGCGTAAAGGAGCGACCATGAACTCATCGCGCCTGTACACGCTGCCGCGCGTGCTCGAGTGGAGCATCCGCATCGACCGCGCGCCGGCCCTGCTCTGGATCGCCTGCATCACGCTGGCCTTGCTGCCCACCTGGGTCTGGATGGCGCGGCGGCTGGCCGACGGCTCGGACGACCCGCTCGGGCTTCTCGCCATCGCCGCGCTCGCGCTCGTGCTGTGGCGGCATCGCGGCCGGCTGCGGGTCGCGCCGCGGCTAGGCTGGCTCGCGCTGGCCACGGGTTGTGCGCTGCTCTCCGCGATGCTGGCCGGCGCGCTGCCGCCGCTGGCCACGTCGCTCGTCGCGCTGGCCGCACTCGGCTGCGTGCTCGCGGCCTTCCTTCCCGCACTGGTCGCCGCCGCGCCGGTGATCGGCCTGGCGCTGCTGTCGCTGCCGTGGATCGCGTCGCTGCAGTTCTACGCGGGCTACCCGCTGCGCGCGCTGACGGCCGAAGCGAGCCGCTGGCTGCTCGCGCCCTTCTTCGCGATCGAACGCATGGGCACGGCGCTGCTGGTCGACGGGCGGCTGGTCATGGTGGATGCGCCTTGTTCCGGCGTGCAGATGCTGTGGCTCGGCTACTTCACGGCCTGCATGACGGCGCTGTGGACCTTCCGCTCCAGCGGCTCGTTCCTGGCGCGCCTGCCGGCCGTGAGCGTGCTGGTGCTGGCGGGCAACGTCGTGCGCAACACGGTGCTGGTGAGCCTGGAGGCCACGGGTGGCGCTTCCGCCGCCGTGCACGACGCCATCGGCCTGGGCGTGCTCGCACTCGTGTGCGGCGCCATCGCCTGGGTCATGGCCGACGAAGGAGAGCGCCATGTTTGACAACACCTTCCTCGCGCGCGTGCTCTGGAAGTGCGCCTGCGCGGCGGCCGTGCCGCTGTGCCTCGCGATCGCCGCCGTCCAGGCGCTGGCGCCTGCGCGCGCGGTGGCCCGCCCGCAGCCCGCCGTCGAACTGCCGTCGCAATGGGATGGCAGGCGGCTGCGGCCGCTCGTCCTCACGGAGGTCGAGCAGCGTTTCGCGCGCCACTTCCCCGGCCGCATCGCGCGCATGACCGACGGTGAGAACATGCTGGTGCTGCGCACCGTCGTGCAGCCGACTCGCATGCTGCATCCCGCGGCGGATTGCTATCGCGGCGTCGGCTGGCGCATCGAGCATGTGCGGCTGCAGCTGGACGACGAGCAGCTGCTGTGGCGCTGCTTCGACGCGCGGCGCGGCGGCGACGGCCTCAGGGTGTGCGAACGCATCGTCGATGCGCGGGGCCAAGCCTTCACCGATGCGTCGTCGTGGTATTGGGCCGCGCTGCTCGGCCAATCGCAAGGGCCGTGGCAGGCCGTCACCGTCGCGGGGCCGCTGTGAAAACCTTCCTCATCGTCGTATCCACGGTGGCCGTCACGCTGCTGCTGGCGGCGACCGGCGCATTCTTCGCGCTGCGCGCCACGCTCGCGCCGCTGCCGGGCGAATGGAGCGTGCCGCTGGCCCTCGGGCCCCTCACGATCCAGGCCGGCGTGCCGTCCATGTTGCGCCTGGCCACCTCGGCCTGGGGTGGCCCGCTGCTGGCGGGACGCCGCTTCTCCACGCGCCACGGTTCGCTGCATTTCGGCTGGGCGCGCGAAGGCGTGCTGCACGTGCGCTGCGCGCCGTGCGAGCTGCAGTCGCCGGCACTGGGCGACGAGCCGCTGCGGCTGGCCGAAGTCGACGTGGCCGTGCACCGGCTCGGCGAGTCGCTCTGGGGCAGCGTGCAAGCCGGGCGCGTGCGCGGCGAGTGGCGCGGCACGATGTTGCGCGACCGCATCCGCGTGCGCCTGGAGGTGCCCGCGACGCCCATCGCGGATGGCTACGCGCTGTTCGCCGCCGAGATTCCCGAGCTGCAGCGCGCGCGCATCGAAGGCGTGTTCACCCTGCGCGCGGAACTCGTCCTGCCCGACGGCGCATGGACCGTGCAGCCGCGCGTCGACGGCTTCGCGGTGGGCGGCCTGGGCACCGAGGCGCTGGCGGGCGCGCGCACCGCCTGCTCGCGCCGCGCGAGCCGCCTCACCCCCGAATCGTGGCTGTCGCGCGCCGTCATCGCGGCGGAGGACCAGCGTTTCTGGGACCACCCGGGCTACGACATCGTCGAGGTGGCCGAGTCGTTCACGCTGAACCAGGAGCGCCAGCGCATCGCGCGCGGCGCCAGCACGCTGTCGCAGCAGGCCGCGCGGCTGCTGGTCACAGGCGGCGAGCGCAAGCCCGTGCGCAAGCTGCGCGAACTCCTGTATGCGGTGGAGATGGAGCAGACGCTGGGCAAGGCGCGCATCCTGCACCTGTACCTGGACAACGCGCCCTGGGGCGAAGGCCAGTGCGGCGCCGAAGCGGCGTCGCTGCACTACTTCGGCGTGCGCGCCCACGAGCTGAAGATGACGCAGGCCGCGTGGCTGGCCGCGATGCTGCACAACCCCGACATGGAAGCGAAGCGCTGGGCCGACCGCGGCACCATCGACACGTCGCGTGCGCAGTGGGTGCTGCTCGGCATGCGCGGCGTGCCGCGGCCGCGGCGCCTCGAAATCGCGGAGGACATCCCGCTCATGGACTGGAAGCCCTGGTGGTCGCAGCCGGCGATGGCGAAGTGACGGCGCTTGACGCTCGTCAAGCGGCCCTCCCTTGCCGCGGCGCAGACTGTCCCCATCGCATCCCGACCCTGGAGCAGAAGATGAAGATGATCCTCGCCGCCGACGGCAGCCCGTTCACGAAGAAGGCCCTGGCCTTCCTGGTCAACCAGGAAGGCTTGTGCGCCGGCTGCGAACTGCTGGTGATCAACGTGCAGCCGCCCGTGCCGCCCCGTGTGAAGACGCTCGCCGGGGCGGGCGTCGTGGCGGCCTGGCACCGCGACGAGGCCCACAAGGTGCTGGACCCGATCGCGCGCTTCCTCGACCGGCACGAGATCGCCTACAAGACCCAGTGGGTCGTGGGCCACGCCAGCGACGAGATCGTCGCCGCCGCGCAGAAGGCCAAGGCTCAGATGATCGTGATGGGCACGCACGGCTACGGCGCCATCGGCCGCGCCTTCATGGGCAGCGTGGCCCAGAAGGTGGTCACGCAGTCGAAGGTGCCGGTGCTGCTGGTGAAGTGATCAGAAGTCGCCGGAGCCCGAGGCCAGGCTCTCGAACTTCGTGAGGTTCTTGATGAAGGCCATCTTCACGGTTCCCGTGGGCCCGTTGCGCTGCTTGCTGATGATCAGCTCCGAGACGCCGGCCTCCTTGGAGTCCTTGTTGTAGTAGTCGTCGCGGTAGATGAACATGATCACGTCGGCGTCCTGCTCGATGGCGCCCGACTCGCGCAGGTCGCTCATCATCGGGCGCTTGTCGGTGCGCGACTCCACCCCGCGCGACAGCTGCGAGAGCGCGATCACCGGGCAGCCGAGTTCCTTCGCGAGCATCTTCAGGCCGCGCGAGATTTCGCCGATGGCCGTGGCGCGGTTCTCGTCGCTCATGCCGGACGAGACGCTCATGAGCTGGATGTAGTCCACGACGATCAGCCCCAACTTGCCGCCGCACTGGCGCGCCAGGCGCCGCGCGTTGGCGCGCAGCTCGCTCACGGTGAGGCCGGGCGTCTCGTCGATGTGCAGCGAGACGTTGCGCAGCTTCTCGATGGCCTCCGTCAGGCGCGGCCATTCGTCGTCGGCCAGCTTGCCGGTGCGCAGGTGCGTCTGGTCGATGCGGCCGATGGAGCCGACGATGCGGATCGCGAGCTGGCTCGCGCCCATTTCCATCGAGAACACGGCAACCGGCAGGCCCTCGTGCAGCGCGACGTGCTCGGCGATGTTGATCGCCAGCGAGGTCTTCCCCATGCTGGGCCGCGCGGCCAGGATGACCAGGTCGCCCCCCTGCAGGCCGGACGTCATGCGGTCCAGGTCGTAGAAGCCGGTGGGCACGCCCGTGATGTCGTTCGGGTTGTCCGCCATCTCCTGCACGCGGTCCAGCAGCTGCACGACCAGCGTGTCCATGCCCTGGAAGCCCTGCTTCATCCGCGAGCCTTCCTCGCCGATGTTGAAGATCTTCTGCTCGGCTTCGTCGAGGATCTTGTCGACCGCCTTGCCCTGGGTGTTGAAGGCGGCGGTGGCGATCTCGTCGCTGGCGGCCACCAGCTTGCGCAGGATGGAGCGCTCGCGCACGATCTCCGCGTAGCGGCGGATGTTGGACGCGCTCGGCACGTACTGCGCCAGCGAATTGAGGTACGCAAGGCCGCCGACCTCGTCGGCCTTGCCCTGCGCCTGGAGCTGCTCGTAGACGGTGATCACGTCCGCCGGCTTGGTCGCATTGACCAGCGCGCCGATGACGCCGAAGACCAGGCGGTGCTCGTAGCGGTAGAAATCGCCGTCGGTGAGCAGGTCGCCCACGCGGTCCCAGGCGCCGTTGTCCAGCAACAGGCCGCCGAGCACCGACGATTCGGCCTCGATGGAATGCGGCGGGATGCGCAGCTGCGCGACCTGCCGGTCGCGCGGGGGGCTGTCGTCGACGGGAGTCAACACGGCGGACATGGGGGACCCTTCTTCAATCCGGTATCGTAGGCAGGCACTGTAGGGATGTCCAGTGATAACGCTGTGGAGTTCCCGTGAACAAGTTGCGCACGGGCTGTGGCCAACGCGGGACAAGTCACTTAGAGTGCCTCGCATGTCCTATGGCGAAACCAGCACCCTCGAACTTTCTTCCCTGCGCGCCCCGCTCGACGTCGATGCCGCAGTGGCCTTGGGCCAGCTGCTGATCGGCCGCTCGCGGCTGGACCTGGCGGTGCAGCTGTACGTCGCCGCCCTGCCCGCCCCGCGCGACCTGCCGCCGCTGGAGAGGCTGTTGGTTTTCGCCGATTCCCTCGCCGACAAGACCTTGCGCGCGGATTTCGTGCGCTGGATCGTGCGCACCCGCCACCTGGAGCCGTTCGCGCAGGCGCTGCGCACCGCGCGCTGGCTGCCCGATCCGCGGCGCAACGTCGTCCTGGCTCTGGGCCAGCCCGGCTTGCCCCCGCCGCCCGCGCGAAGCTTCACGATCACCGAGCTCGAGGCGGTCGCCACCGAGCAGAAGGAGCTGCTCGGGGAACTGCATCGGCTCTGTGCCGCGGAGCGCGGCGTCACGCCCGCGGCCGCCGCCTCATTCCTCAGCACGCAGCCGATCGACGTCGTCGAACAGGAATGAAAAAGGCCGCCCCTAGGGCGGCCTTTCCTGAAGGCGGAATGGCTTAGGCCGTTTCGCCGTAGACGTGCACGTTGATGTCCACGACCACGTCCGTGTGCAGCGCGACCTGCACCGAGCTCTCGCCCACATGCTTGATCGGGCCGTTGGGCATGCGCACCTGCGCCTTGACGACCTTGTAGCCCTGCTTGTTGAGCTCTTCGGCGATGTCGAAGTTGGTGACCGAGCCGAACAGGCGGCCGTCCACGCCGGCCTTCTGCGTGAGCTTCACCGTGGTGCCGGCGAGCTTCTCGCCTTGGGTCTGCGATTCGGCCAGCTTGGCGGCCGCGGCCTTCTCGAGCTCGGCGCGCTTGGCTTCGAATTCGGCCTTGGCTTCTTCGGTCGCGCGGCGGGCACGGCCCTGCGGGATCAGGAAGTTGCGGGCGTAGCCGTCCTTGACCTTGACGATCTCGCCGAGGTTGCCGAGGTTCACGACCTTGTCCAGGAGGATGACTTGCATGGTGTTCTCCTTAGATGCGGTGCTGGTCGCTGTACGGCACCAGGGCCAGGAAGCGCGCGCGCTTGATGGCCGTGTTCAGCTGGCGCTGGTAGATCGCGCGCGTGCCGGTCAGGCGCGCGGGGATGATCTTGCCGTTTTCCGCGATGAAGTCGCGCAGGGTGTCGACGTCCTTGTAGTCGATTTCCTCGACGCCGGCGACGGTGAAGCGGCAGAAGCGCTTGCGCTTGAACAGCAGCGACTGCGTGTTGCGCTTCGGACGCTTGTCCTTGTTGAATTTCTTGAACGTGGCCATGTGTGTGCCTCTTTAAGAATCTGGAACGAATGACTGGATGTGGAGCACCGGGTGCTTGCCGCCACGCGCCGCCGCCAGGAAACCGCTGAACCGCCACTGGCTGCCCATCTGCCGGGCCTTCAGGGCTTCGGCCGTTGCGCCGAATGCCACCGCCTTGACCGCCACCTTCACCTGCCGGGGCTGTCCCGCCTCGTGCTGCTCGGATTCGTGTTCGAGCAGCAGGTCGATCGCGGGAATGCCGGCCGGTGTGTGCCGCAGCGCCGAGATTTCGGAGATGCGGGCCGTCAGGGCTAGCTGGTTCACCTGTCCTTCAGCAGCGCGAGCCGCTTACGACTGGTACGACTCCGCTTGCTGGGCCTTGCGGGCCTCTTCGCGCTCGACCGTCTTCATCATCGACGACGGGCCGGTGTCGGCCTTCTTGCGCACCACGGTCAGGTGGCGCAGCACGGCGTCGTTGAAGCGGAAGGCATGCTCCAGTTCGTTCATCACGTCCTGGCCCGCTTCGATGTTCAGGCACAGGTAGTGCGCCTTCGCGAGCTTGTTGATCTGGTAGGCCAGCTGGCGGCGGCCCCAGTCCTCGACACGATGCACCTTGCCGCCGCCGGCGGTGATCATGCCCTTGTAGCGTTCCAGCATGGCCGGAACCTGTTCGCTCTGGTCCGGGTGGATCAGGAGAACGATCTCGTAATGACGCATTTGAGCTCCTTGTGGATTGAGCCGCCCCCGGCGTCTATTCGGGGTGCGGCAAGGGGAAAGCCCGCCATTATAGCTGGCGGGCGGTTGGGCTGCCGGCCGGGAGCGCGGCAGCGGCTCAGTGGTCGTTCAGGGCCTTGTCGAGGGCGCGGAATTTTTCCGGCCCGACGGCGTCCTTGATCTTGGGGGCCACGGCCTGGAGCTCCTCGAAGTTCGAGGCGGCCTCAACCGCCAGGTTCAGGCGGAACCCCCTTAGCCCCAGCTGGGCCGTGAGCGCCGTGGCAATGGGGTAGGCCTCGGCATAGCGCTCCTGCGGCGTGCGGTGCTTGTGGTGCTCGACCGCCTCGGCCTGGGCCTTTTCGGCGGCTTCCTGGGCGGCGCCCTGCTCGGTCGTCGCGTCCTCGACGAGGCCCAGCTCGAAGAGCTTGTCCACGTCCTCCTTGGTCACGCCCACCGGCTTCGTGGCGTTCATCACCTGGTCGAGCGTGCGTTTGCCGTCGAAGAGGATGAACGCCGCGCGTTGCCGGGGGGTCAGTGCCACGGACCGGTCCTTCATCACCCGGTGGCCCAATTCGGTCTTGACGATCAGCATGGTCTCCTCGCTGGCTCTCGTCCCCGCCTTCCTTGCCCGGCGATCGCGTGGCCGCCGGGTCCGTTGTCCTAATTTAGCCCAAAGTTGGGGCAATCAGGTCGGTCTGGGGGCAAACCCTGTCGCAAAGGCACAAAAGAAAAGGCCCGCGAAGCGGGCCTTTCGTGGGGTTGGCGAGAACCTTAGTCGCGGGCGTAGATGTCCACGTCCTTGGTTTCGCGGATGAACAGCATGCCGATGACGAAGGTGCCGGCAGCCACGATCACCGGGTACCACAGCCCGTAGAAGATGTCGCCCGTGGCGGCCACCATCGCGAAGGCCGTGGTCGGCAGCAGGCCGCCGAACCAGCCGTTGCCGATGTGGTACGGCAGGCTCATCGAGGTGTAGCGGATGCGCGTGGGGAACAGCTCGACCAGCATCGCGGCGATCGGGCCGTACACCATCGTCACCAGGACCACGAGGAACACGAGGAGCAGGAGCACCATGCCCTTGTTCATCTTGTCCTTGTCGGCAGGCTGGGTCAGGCCCGCGGCCTTGGCCGTGTCGGCAACCGACTTCTTGAACTCGCCGATGGCCTTGCCGGCCTCGGCGGAGAAGCCGTGGCGCTCGGCGTTCAGCGCGCCCTGCGGGGCGGTGAGCACCTTGTCGCCCATCGTCACGGTCGCCGGGGAGCCGGCGGGACCGGCCACGTTCACGTACGGGATGTACGAGACCGTGAGGGCGCGCTTGGCGATGTCGCACGAGGACAGGAAGTCGATCTCACGCGCGATCGGGCTGCCCTGGAACGAGCAGGTGGACTGGTCGGCGGTGACGGTCACCTTGGTCTTCTGCTGGGCGGCCACGAGCGCGGGGTTCGCGTACTCGAGGATCATCGGGAAGACCTTGAAGTAGGTCACCGCGGCGATCAGGCAGCCGGCCATGATGATGGGCTTGCGGCCGATCTTGTCCGAGAGCGAACCGAACACGATGAAGAAAGGCGTGCCGATCAGCAGCGACGCGGCGATCAGCAGGTTGGCCGTCGTCACGTCGACCTTGGCGATCGTGGTCATGAAGAACAGCGCGTAGAACTGCCCCGTGTACCAGACCACCGCCTGGCCGGCCGTCAGGCCCAGCAGCGCCAGGATGACGATCTTCAGGTTCTTCCACTGGCCGAAGGACTCGGACAGCGGCGCCTTCGACGTGCGGCCTTCGGCCTTCATCTTCTGGAACGCCGGCGACTCGTTGAGCGACAGGCGGATCCACACCGAGATGGCCAGCAGCAGGATCGAGACCAGGAACGGGATGCGCCAGCCCCAGTCGGCGAAGTCCTTGGTGCCCATGCTCTCGCGCACGCCGAGGATGATCAGCAGCGACAGGAACAGGCCCAGGGTGGCCGTCGTCTGGATCCACGACGTGTACGCACCGCGCTTGCCGTGCGGGGCGTGCTCCGCGACGTAGGTCGCGGCGCCGCCGTACTCACCGCCGAGCGCCAGGCCCTGCAGCAGGCGCAGCGCGATCAGGATGATCGGGGCCGCGACGCCGATGGACTTGTAGGCAGGCAGGATGCCGACGACGAAGGTCGACGCGCCCATGATCAGGATGGTGATCAGGAACGTGTACTTGCGCCCGATCATGTCGCCCAGCCGGCCGAACACGATCGCGCCGAACGGACGCACCAGGAAACCGGCGGCGAACGCGAGCAGCGCGAAGATGTAGGCGGACGTGGGATCGAGGCCCGAGAAGAACTGGGCCCCGATGATCGCGGCGAGCGATCCGTACAGGTAGAAGTCGTACCACTCGAAGACCGTGCCCAGCGAGGAGGCGAAGATGACCTTCTTCTCCTCTCTGGACATCGGCGCGGCGGCGGTACCCGCGCGTGCCGTGGTGGTGGAAGCCGTAGCCATGAAGTCGTCTCCTTCGTGAATGAAGTGGACGCAGTGTTGGAAGCTCTTCTGACATCACGCTGACTCGGCGGCGGTGTGTTGCGCATCCACTGCCGAACTCAGGGAAAGCCCTGATAAGCGCGTGTGCGCTCAGCGCGCGGATGCGCGCGGATCCGTAAGTTGCGGTTCAGGCGCGGCGATGGGCCGCGTGAGCAGGCTCACGGCGATCGCGACCGCGAACCCGAGGGGCACGCCGAACACGCCGGCCGACACGGGCAGAATGCCGAACCACAGGTCCTGCCCCGGCGCCATGCCCCAGAACGCGCGGAAGGCCTGCGCGTTCATCGTCATGTAGCAGACGGTGATGCCCAGGCCCGCGAGCATGCCCGCGACCGCCCCGCGCCGGTTGGCGCGCGGCCAGAAGATGCCCAGCACCATCGCCGGGACGAACGCCGACGCCGCGAGCGAGAACGACGCGGAAACGAGCGGCAGGATCTCCGCCGGCTTGATGGATGCGACGAACGCGGCGACGAGCGCCACCGCGAGCAGCGCGAACTTCGACAGGATCACGCGCTGCTCGGGCGTGACGTTGCGGTTGACCTCGTGCGAGTAGATGTCGCGCACCATCGCGTTGCTGATCGTGAGCAGCAGCCCGTCGGCGGTGGACAGCGCCGCGGCCAGTCCGCCGGCGGCGACGAGCCCCGACACGACGTACGGCAGCCCGCCGAGCTCGGGCGTGGCCAGCATGATCATGTCGGCGCCGATGCGGATCTCGCCCCACTGCAGGATGCGGTCGCCGTTGACGTCGGCCACCGAGATCAGCGACGAATCGACCTTGGCCCATTGCGCGATCCACGCCGGCAGCGCATCGATGCTGCTGCCCACCAGGTTGTTCATCACCTCGAACTTCACCAGCACGGCGAGCGCCGGCGCTGCCAGGTACACGAGCGCGATGAAGAAGATCGACCACGCCACCGACGAGCGCGCCTCGGCCACCGTCGGCGTGGTGTAGTAGCGTGTGAGCAGGTGCGGCAGGCCCGCGGTGCCCACCATCAGGCAGAACATCAGCGCGAGGAAGTTTCGGCGCGAGGTGCTGAAGGCCTCGCGCTCCTCCGCCGTGCCGTCCGGGTCGCCCGCGAAGGGCAGGCTGTGGCGCGGCAGGCCGCCGAGCGGCTTGGCGCGGTCCTGCGCTTCCTGCATCGCCTTGGTCCAGCGCTCGCGCGCCTGCGCCGCGTCCTTGGGCACCGCCGCCAGCTCGCGGTTGGCCTGCACGATCAGCGCGGAGTCCGCACCCTGCGCCTTCAGCTGCCGCACGCGCGCCTGCGCCTGGGCGCGCTCGCGCTGCAGGGCTCCTTCGATGTCGGCGAGGCGCGCCTCGTATTCCTGCGCCCGCCGCGCGAAGATGGCGGCGACCTCGCGCTCCTTCGGGTCCTGCGCGAGCTTGTCCTCCAGCTGCGCGATCTTCTCCAGTTGCAGGCCGTACACCAGCGGGGCGGCGGGGTTGCCCAGCTGCTTGTACGCCAGCCACGACACGGGGATCAGGAAGGCCAGCAGCATGATCATGTACTGCGCCACCTGCGTCCACGTGATCGCGCGCATGCCGCCGAGGAAGGAGCACAGGAGCACGCCACCGAGGCCGAGCAGGATGCCGATCTCGAACTGCACGCCCGTCAGGCGCGAGGCGATGAGGCCGATGCCGTAGATCTGCGCGATGACGTAGGTGAACGAGCACAGCATGGCCGACAGCGCCGCGATCACGCGCGGCCAGCGGCCGCCATAGCGCTTGCCGAAGTAGTCGGGCACCGTATAGAGGTTGAGCCGGCGCAGGTGCGGCGCGATCAGCAATGCGACCAGGCAGAACCCGCCCGTCCAGCCCATCACGTAGGCGAGCCCGCCCGCGGCCTGTTCGGTCCCGCCGAAGCCTTGCAGGTACAGGCCGCCGGCCATGCTGATGAACGACGCGGCGCTCATCCAGTCGGCCGCTGCCGCCATGCCGTTGTACATGGCGGGGATGCGGCGCCCCGCCACGTAGTACTCCTCGGGGTCCGACGTGCGGCCGTAGATGCCCACGCCCGCATACATCATCACCGACGCGAACATGAAGATCGGGCCGATCCAGAAGCGCGACAGGCCGTTCACCTCGGCCCAGGCCATCACGCCGATGAACGCCAGCATCGCGGCGACGTAGGTCGCCACCATGCGGTGCAGGCGCCGCTTGTAGGCCGCGTAGGCGGCGGAATCAGCCATCGTTGGGCGTGCCGGGCGGTTCGTTGTCGCCCGGCGCGAGGCGCTTCATCACGGTCGCGTACACCGCGATCACGCCGATGAAGACGAGGACCGTCCCTTGCGCGGCCATCCAGAAATCGAACGGCCAGGGCCCGATGCGGAACTGCAGGTCGCGCGCGAAGAAGCAGATGCCGAAGCTCGCCGCCGCCCAGACGGCGAGCAAGCCTGCCTTCAATGCGAGCACGCGCGGGTCGTGCCGCTCCTGTGCCTCCGGGTCGCCCATGGGCCGATGATGCACCGTCGAGGTGCCACGGTCCAGTGGGTTTTTTACGACGAGAGTCTTACCCGGCGAGCCTTTGCCACGTCTCGATCACCGTGTCGGGGTTGAGCGAGATCGACGTGATGCCTTCGTCGACCAGCCACTTGGCGAAGTCGGGATGGTCGCTGGGCCCCTGGCCGCAGATGCCGACGTACTTGCCTTGCTTGCGGCACGCCTGGATGGCGCGCGACAGCATGGCCTTGACCGCCGGGTCGCGCTCGTCGAAGTCGGCGGCCAGCAACTCCAGGCCCGAATCGCGGTCCAGGCCCAGCGTCAGCTGCGTCAGGTCGTTCGAGCCGATGGAGAAGCCGTCGAAGTACTCGAGGAACTCGTCGGCCAGGATGGCGTTGCTCGGCACCTCGCACATCATGATGACCTTCAGGTCGTCCTGCCCGCGCTTGAGGCCCTGCTCCGCCAGCAGCTTCGTCACGCGGTCGGCCTGGCCGAGCGTGCGCACGAACGGCACCATCACCTGCACGTTGGTCAGGCCCATGTCGCTGCGCACGCGGCGCAGCGCCTCGCACTCCATCGCGAAGGCTTCGCGGAACTCGTCGCTGATGTAGCGCGCCGCGCCGCGGAAGCCGAGCATCGGGTTTTCTTCCTCCGGCTCGTAGCGCGAGCCGCCGATCAGCTTGCGGTACTCGTTCGACTTGAAGTCCGACAGGCGCACGATGACGGGCTTGGGCCAGAACGCGGCGGCAATGGTCGCCACGCCTTCGGCCACCTTGTCGACGTAGAACGCGCGGGGCGACGCATGGCCCCGCGCCACCGACTCCACCGCCTTCTTCAGGTCGGCGTCGACGTTGGGGTACTCGAGGATGGCCTTCGGGTGCACGCCGATGTTGTTGTTGATGATGAATTCCAGGCGCGCCAGGCCCACGCCTTCGTTGGGCAGCTGCGCGAAGTCGAAGGCCAGCTGCGGGTTGCCCACGTTCATCACGATCTTGGTGGCGATCGGCGGCATCTGGCCGCGGTTCACCTCGCTCACCTCGGTCTCGAGCAGGCCGTCGTAGATGTGGCCGGTGTCGCCCTCGGCGCAGCTCACGGTCACCAGCGTGCCGTCCTTGAGTTTCTCGGTCGCATCGCCGCAGCCGACGACGGCGGGGATGCCCAGCTCGCGCGCGATGATGGCCGCGTGGCAGGTGCGCCCGCCGCGGTTCGTGACGATGGCACTGGCGCGCTTCATCACCGGTTCCCAGTTGGGGTCGGTCATGTCGGTGACGAGCACGTCGCCGGCCTGCACCTTGTCCATCTCCGAGATGTTGTGCACGAGGCGCACGGGCCCCGTGCCGATCTTCTGGCCGATGGCGCGGCCTTCGGCGAGCACCGGGCCCTTGCCCTTGAGCTTGTAGCGCTTTTCGGACTTGCCGCGCGCCTGGCTCTTCACGGTCTCGGGCCGCGCTTGCAGGATGTACATCTGGCCATCGGAGCCGTCCTTGCCCCACTCGATGTCCATCGCGCGGCCGTAGTGCTGCTCGATCACCAGCGCATAGCGCGCGAGCTGCTCGACCTCGGCATCCGTGAGCGAGTAGCGGTTGCGCAGCTCCAGCGGCACCTCCGAGGTCTTCACCAGCTTGCCGGAGGCCTTGCGCTCGTCGTCGCCCGCGAACACCATCTGGATCAGCTTGGAGCCGAGGTTGCGGCGGATCACGGCGCGCTTGCCCGCCGCGAGCATGGGCTTGTGCACATAAAACTCGTCCGGGTTCACCGCGCCCTGCACCACCGTCTCGCCCAGGCCGTAGCTGGAGGTGATGAACACCACCTGGTCGAAGCCCGATTCGGTGTCGATGGTGAACATCACGCCGGCGGCGCCGAGGTCGCTGCGCACCATGCGCTGGATGCCCGCGGACAGCGCCACGTCGGCGTGCGCAAAACCCTTGTGCACGCGGTAGCTGATCGCGCGGTCGTTGTAGAGCGAGGCGAAGACTTCCTTGACCTTGTGCAGGGCCGACTCGATGCCGACCACGTTGAGGAAGGTTTCCTGCTGGCCCGCGAACGACGCATCGGGCAGGTCTTCGGCGGTGGCCGAGGAGCGGACCGCGAAGCTCGCGTTCGGGTTGCCGGCGGAGAGCTTGTCGAAGTGCAAGCGGATCTCGCGCTCCAGGTCGGCCGGGAATGGCTGCTCCTCGATCCACTTGCGGATCTCTGCGCCCGCCGCCGCGAGCGCGCGCACGTCGTCGGTGTCGAGCGACGCAAGGCGCTGCTGGATCTTCTGCGCGAGCCCGCCGTGCGCCAGGAACTGGCGGAACGCATGCGCGGTGGTGGCGAAGCCCGTGGGCACGCGCACGCCCTGCGGCAGCTGCGAGATCATTTCGCCGAGGCTGGCGTTCTTGCCGCCGACCGCCTCGACGTCGGTCATCCTCAGGTTCTCAAACGGTACGACCAGGGCGGCCGCATCAAAGAGCGCAGACATGGGGAAACTCCAGAAGTTGAAACCGGGTCTGCGCCCGCCAGGCGCACCCACGCATGCTCGGCCACGAAGCTTTGTGCTTGTTCGAATGGGCTCGGGAAGTGCATGCGGGGGAGAATTCGATAATTGCCGACGATTGTAGGTGCCCGGGGGTCTGCCGGGGCTTGCACCGAACTGAAAGCACTACGCCATGCACACCCGGACTGTCTTCTTCATCTCCGACGGCACCGGCATCACCGCCGAGACCTTCGGCAATGCCATCCTGGCGCAATTCGACGAATTCAAGCCGCGGCATGTGCGCCTGCCGTTCGTCGACACGGTGGACAAGGCCCACCAGGTGGTGCGGCAGGTCAACCATGTGGGCGAAGTCGAGGGGCAGAAGCCCATCGTCTTCACCACGCTGGTCAACAAGGAAATCCTCGCCGTGCTGGAGAACGGGTGCAAAGGGATGCTGCTGGACATGTTCGGCACCTTCGTGCGCCCGCTCGAGGTGGAGCTGGCGCTCAAGTCGAACCACCGCATTGGCCGCTTTTCCGACGTGAGCAAGAGCAAGGCCTACCACGACCGCATCGAGGCCATCAATTTCAGCCTGGCGCACGACGACGGGCAGTCCAACGCCGACCTGGCGCAGGCCGACGTGATCCTGGTGGGCGTGAGCCGCAGCGGCAAGACGCCGACGTCGCTGTACCTGGCCATGCAGTACGGCTTGAAAGCGGCGAACTACCCGTTGATCCCCGAGGACTTCGATCGCCAGCAGCTGCCGGGCGCCCTGTTGCCCCACCGCAAGAAGATCTTCGGCCTGACGATCCAGCCCGAACGGCTCTCGGAGATCCGCAACGAGCGCCGGCCGAACTCCCGCTATGCCTCGCTGGAGAACTGCCGTATGGAAGTGTCCGAGGCCGAGGCGATGATGCGGCGCGCGGGCATCCGCTGGCTCAGCACCACGACGAAGTCGATCGAAGAGATCGCGACGACCATCCTGCAGGAGATCCGGCCCGAGCGGCTGGAGTACTGACCCCCGCATAGGCAGTCCCTAACTGCGCGATTGGGCCAATCCATCGCGAGGGCATCGTGGCGCCGATATGATAGCCATCACCAATCGGTAACCACAACTCAACAGAGGAAAACTATGTCGCTGATCAATACCCAGGTCCCCGAGTTCACCGCCACCGCCTACCACGCAGGCAAGTTCGTGCCGGTGACGCAAGAGAACTTCAAGGGCAAGTGGTCCGTCGTCGTGTTCTACCCCGCCGACTTCACGTTCGTGTGCCCGACCGAGCTGGGCGACCTCGCCGACAACTACGAGGAATTCAAGAAGCTGGGCGTGGAGATCTACGGCGTCTCCACCGACACGCACTTCACGCACAAGGCGTGGCACGACACGTCGGACACGATCGCGAAGGTGCAGTACCCGCTGGTCGGCGATCCCAACCACCAGCTCGCGAACTTCTTCCAGGTCCTCATCACCGAAGGTGAGGACGCGGGCCTGGCGCTGCGCGGGACCTTCGTGATCGATCCCGAGGGCCGCATCAGGACGATCGAAGTGCACGACAACGGCATCGGCCGCGACGCCAAGGAAACGCTGCGCCGCGTGAAGGCCGCGCAGTACATCGCCGCGCACCCGGGCGAAGTCTGCCCCGCCAAGTGGAACGAAGGCGCCGAGACGCTCGCGCCGTCGCTGGACCTGGTCGGCAAGATCTAAAGAGGCACGCCGATGCTCGACGCCAACCTGAAGGCGCAACTCGCCGCCTACCTGCAGCGCATCGCGCAGCCGGTGGAGCTGGTGGCGTCGCTCGACGAGACGCCCGGCTCCGCCAAGCTGCAACAGCTGCTGCGCGACATCGCGGAAGCGTCGCCGCTCATCTCGGTCACCGAGACGCGCGGCGGGCCGCACCGCTCGCCGTCGTTCTCCGTCGGCAAGCCGGGCGAGACGCCGCGCGTGCGTTTCGCCGGCCTGCCCATGGGGCACGAATTCACGTCGCTGGTCCTTGCCCTGCTGCAGGCCGGCGGCTACCCGCCCAAGGTCGATGAAGCCGTCCTGCACCAGGTGCGCAACCTGGGCGCGGACCTCGACTTCGAGATCTACGTTTCCCTCACCTGCCACAACTGCCCCGACGTCGTGCAGGCGCTGAACCTGATGGCGATCCAGAACCCGCGCATCAAGGCGACCATGGTCGACGGCGCACTGTTCCAGGACGAGATCGCGCAGCGCGAGATCATGGCCGTGCCGACGGTGTTCCTCAACGGCACGCGCTTCGGCCAGGGCCGCATGACGCTGGAGGAAATCCTTGCCAAGGTCGACACGGCCGGCGCGCAGCGCGAAGCGGAGAAGATTTCGGGGAAGGACCCGTTCGACGTGCTGATCGTCGGCGGCGGGCCCGCGGGCGCTGCGGCTGCTGTCTACGCGGCGCGCAAAGGCATCCGCACGGGCATTGCCTCCGAACGCTTCGGCGGCCAGGTGCTCGATACGCTCGGCATCGAGAACTTCGTCTCCGTCAAGGAGACCGAAGGCCCGAAGTTCGCGCTGGCGCTGGAAGAACACGTGCGCCACTACGACGTGGACGTCATGAACCTGCAGCGCGCGAAGAAACTCGTGCCCGGCGACCACGTGCACGAGATCGAGCTGGAAAGCGGCGCGAAGCTGAAGGCCAAGACCGTCATCGTCACGACCGGTGCGAGGTGGCGCCAATTGGGTGTGCCGGGCGAGGCCCAGTACCGCAACAAGGGCGTGGCCTACTGCCCGCACTGCGACGGGCCGCTCTTCAAGGGCAAGCGCGTCGCGGTCGTCGGCGGCGGCAACTCCGGCGTGGAAGCGGCGATCGACCTGGCAGGCATCGTGGCGCACGTGACGCTGGTGGAGTTCGACACGAAGCTGCGGGCCGACGCGGTGCTGCAGAAGAAGCTGGCGACGCTGCCGAACGTGACGGTGCTGCTCAACGCGCAAACGACCGAAGTGTCGGGCGACGGCCAGAAGGTCAACGGCCTGGCGTACAAGGACCGCGAAAGCGGCGAAGTGAAGCGCGTCGAGCTCGAAGGCGTCTTCGTGCAGATCGGGCTCGTCCCCAACACGGAATGGCTCAAGGGGAACATCGAGCTCACGCGCCACGGCGAGATCGTCGTCGATGCCAAGGGCCAGACTTCGGTGCCGGGCGTGTTCGCCGCGGGCGACGCCACGACGGTGCCGTTCAAGCAGATCATCATCGCCGCCGGCGACGGCGCCAAGGCCGCGCTGGGCGCTTTCGACTCGCTCATGCGGCGCTGATTGCGCGAGAATCCCGGGGAGAACAACAACTCCGGGAACTCCCATGCAAGGCGATCCGCTCGTCATCCAGCACCTGCAGGCGCAGCTGCGAAACGAACTCACCGCGACCAACCAGTACTTCCTGCATTACCGCATCCTGAAGCACTGGGGCTTCGACAAGCTGGCCAAGAAGGAGTACGAGGAGTCGATCGGCGAGATGAAGCACGCCGACAAGCTGATGGAGCGCATCCTCATGCTCGACGGCCTGCCCAACCTGCAGGACATGGGGAAGCTGCTGATCGGGGAGAACGTGCCGGAAATCCTGGAGTGCGACCTGCGCAGCGAGCGCGGCGCGCAGGCCGCCATCAAGGACGGCATCGCCCATTGCGAATCCGTGCGCGACTACGTCTCGCGCGAAATCCTCGAAGACATCCTCACGGACACCGAAGAGCACATCGACTGGCTCGAGACGCAGCTGGACGTGCTGGCCAAGGTAGGCGTCCAGAACTACCTGCAGTCCGCCATGGGGGAAACCGGCTCCAGCTGAGCTGGAAAAACCCGTTTCGGATCAGGCATTTGCAAATGCGAGCGATTCGTGTTTAGAATCGCTGCATGATCGTTTGTGTCTGCCGCCGGGTCTCCGACCGCGAAATCGCCCGCCACGCCCGTGCCGGGATGGATTTCGACGACATCCAGTTCGAACTGGGTGTGGCGACGCAGTGCGGCCAGTGCGAAGGCTGCGCCCGCGACATCGTGTCCCAGTGCCGACCGCTGCAGCCGATGGCCGCCCTGAGCAAGGCCGGCGACGTGCCGCAGGCCCAGGCCTAAAGGCCGATCGCCGCGATCCCCGCGCGCGCCACCTGCGCATCCTCGGTCGACTTCACCCCGCTCACGCCCACCGCGCCCAGGCACATGCCGTCCTTGAGGATTGGTACGCCACCTTCCAGCATGCCCTCCAGCGGGGCCGAGAGGAAAGCGATGCGGCCGTTGTTGATCGTCTCTTCGTACACCTTGCTCTCGCGCTTGCCCAAGGCTGCGGTGCGGGCTTTCGCGGGCGCGATCTGCGCCGAGATGGGCGCGGCGCCGTCCAGGCGCTGCAGCCACAGGACATGGCCGCCGTCGTCGACGATGGCGATCGACACCGCCCAGGAGTTCTTGAGGGCTTCGGCCTCGGCCGCCGCCGCGATGGCCTTGGCGTCGGCCAATTCCAGGATGGACTTGTTCTTCATGCGGAAAGCATACGTCACGGCCTTGAACCAACCTAGAATCGCCGCATCTAACAGCCCATCAAGGAGATGGACCCTATGAACGAAGCGATCCAGACCGCCGACTACGGCTATGCCGGCTCAACGGTTGCCGAGCGCAACCGCGTGCTGCGCAACACCTACTGGCTGCTGGCCCTGAGCATGATCCCCACGGTGCTGGGCGCCTGGATCGGCGTGGCCACCGGCATCACGCGCGGCCTCACGGGCGGCATCGGGCTGCTGGTGTTCCTCGGCGGCGCCTTTGGCTTCATGTTCGCAATCGAGAAGACGAAGAACTCGGCCGCGGGCGTGCCCGTGCTGCTGGCCTTCACCTTCTTCATGGGCCTGATGCTCGCGCGCCTGCTCGCGATCGTGCTCGGCTTCAAGAACGGCACCTCGCTGGTCATGACGGCCTTCGGCGGCACGGCGGCGATCTTCTTCGCGATGGCGAGCCTCGCCACCGTGATCAAGCGCGACCTGTCCGGCATGGGCAAGTTCCTCTTCGTCGGCGCGCTGGCGCTGATGGTGGGCGGCATCATCAACGTGTTCGTCGGCTCGACCACGGGCATGCTGGTGATCAGCGTGCTGGCCATCGGCATCTTCAGCGCCTACATGCTGTGGGACGTGAAGCAGATCATCGACGGCGGCGAAACCAACTACATCACCGCCACGCTGGCGCTGTACCTGGACGTGTTCAACGTGTTCCAGAGCCTGCTGGCGCTGCTGGGCATCTTCGGCGGCGAAAGAGACTAGGCGGCGCAGCCGCGAATCAAAAGGGGCCCGCGGGCCCCTTTTTCATTGCTCGAAGACCGCGATGGATTCGACGTGCGCCGTGTGCGGGAACATGTTGACCACGCCCGCGGCCATGCACCGGTAGCCCGCTTGATGCACCAAGAGCCCCGCGTCGCGTGCCAGTGTGGCCGGGTTGCAGCTCACATAGACGATGCGCGACGGCGGCTGCCAGTTGCCGCGCAGGGCCGGGTCCTGGTGCAAGTCGGCCAGTGCCTTTGCCAGGGCGAACGCGCCTTCGCGCGGCGGGTCGACCAGCCAACGCTGCGCCACGCCGTCCCCGACCAGCTGCTGCGGCGTCATCTCGAAGAGGTTGCGCGCCGCGAAGCCGACCTTCCCTTGAACGGGATTGAGGGCGAGGTTTTCCTGCGCGCGCCGGACCAGCGCCTCGCTGCCTTCGATGCCCAGCACCTCGCCCGCACGCGTCGCGATCGGCAGCGTGAAATTGCCCAGGCCGCAGAACCAGTCGATCACGCGCTCGCCGCGCGCCGCGTCCAGCAGCCGCAGCGCCCGCGCGACCAGCACGCGGTTGATGTGCGGGTTGACCTGCGTGAAGTCGGTCGGCTTGAACGGCATGCGCACGCCGAACTCCGGCAGCGCGTACGCGAGCTGCGGCCCGCCCTCGTCCAGCAGCTTCACCGTGTCGGGGCCCTTGGGCTGCAGCCACCACTGCACGCCCGCGTGTTCCAGCGCGAAGGCACGCAGCTTGGCGATGTCGCCCTCGCTCAGGGGCTCGAGATGGCGCAGCACCAGCGCCGTCACCTCGTCCCCGCAGGCCAGCTCGATCTGCGGCACGGTCTCGATGGCGTCCATGCTGCCGATGAGCGCGCGCAGCGGCAGTAGCAGGTCGCTCACGTGCTTCGGCACGACGTGGCATTCGCGGATGTCGGCGACGTAGCGGCTCTTGCGCTCGTGGAAGCCCACCAGCACCGCGCCCTTCTTGCGCACGTGCCGCACCGAGAAGCGCGCGCGCCAGCGGTAGCCCCAGGGCGGGCCCTCGATGGGGCGCAGCACCGTCTCGGGCTTGACCTTGCCGAGGTGCCACAGGTTGTCCTCCAGCACGCGCTGCTTGATCGCCACCTGGGCGGCCGGGTGCAGGTGCTGCATCTTGCAGCCGCCGCACGCGCCTTCGTGCAGGCCGAAGTGCGGGCAGCGGCCCTGCACGCGCTGCGACGACTCGCGGTGGATTTCGGTGAGTTGGCCCTGCTCCCAGTTGTTCTTGCGCCGGCGGATCTCCACCGACACCACTTCTGTCGGCAGCGCGCCGTCGATGAACACGACCTTCCCGTCGGGCCGCCGCGCCACACCCTGCGCCTCGATGTCGAGCGCGTCCACGGCCAGCCAGCCGTCGGGCCAGACCGGCACTTGCCGGTCTTCGCCAGGACTCGGCTTTTCAACTTCCTCTGTCATGGCCCCGATTGTCTCAGCGCCAGGCGGCGAGGTACTCGCTCCAGTGGCTTTCGGCCGGGGCGAGCGCGCCGAGCGACTGCTTCACGAACGCGATCTCCTGGTCGTACTCGGCTTCCGTGAAGCCGCCGCGCATCTTCTGGTAGCGGCAGTACAGCAGGTAGGTGTTCATGACGTCCGTTTCGCAGTAGCGGCGGATGTCCTCCGTCTTGCCGTCCTGGTAGGCCTGGTACACCTGCGAGCCGTCCATGCCCAGCTTGCCGGGGAAGCCGCACAGCTTGGCCATGGCGTCGAGCGGCGCGTTGTTCTTCGGCTGGTACATCGCCAGCAGGTCCATCAGGTCCAGGTGGCGGTTGTGGTAGCGGCCGATGTAGTTGTTGTACTTGAACTCGCGGTCGTCCTCGCCCAGGTCCCAGTACTTGTTGGCCGTGACGCCGTGCTGCAGGCCGCGGTAGTGCAGCACCGGCAGGTCGAAGCCGCCGCCGTTCCAGCTCACCAGCTGCGGCACGTGCTTCTCCACCGCGCCGAAGAAGGCCTGGATCACCTTGCCCTCGCTGGCGTTGTCGCGATCGACGAAGGAGTGCACGCGCAAGCCCTCGGCATTGCGGAACACGCAGCTCACCACCAGCACGCGCTGCAGGTGCAGCGGCATGAAGTCGCTCTTGCCTTCGTTGGAACGTTCTTCGCACCACGCGGAGTAGACCCACTGGTCCGTCATGCCCTCGGGGTCGGAGCGCAGCTTGCGCAACCCCGCGATGTCGGGGATGCATTCGATGTCGAAAACCAGCACGGGCCAGGGCATGGCCGCACTCTACCAGTCAGGGGAAGAGCGCTTCAGAACAGAGCTTCTTTGTCGATACCGTTGCGCGTCATGTGACGGCGCAGCTTCAGGAGCGCTTCGTTCTGGATCTGGCGCACGCGCTCGCGCGTGAGCCCCAGGCGGTCGCTCAGGACCTCCAGCGTTTCCGGCTCGCGGTCGTGCAGGCCGAAGCGGCCCTCCAGCACTTCCTTCTCGCGCTCGGACAGCGCCTCGATCCAGCCGCCGAGAAGCTTCTCGACTTCATGGCTCTGCGTGACGCCGGTGGGATCGACCGCGAACTCGTCGGCCATCGATTCGCCGAGGGTGTGCTCGTCGTCCCCGCCGCGGTCCGTGGTGGCGTCTAGCGAGCGCGGCGCCTCCGCCATCGCCAGCAGCTCCGCGACCTCCTGCACCTCGCGCCCCAGCAGCGCCGCCACGTCCTCGACCCGCACGCCGTCGCCTTCGTGGCCATTGCGCCGCGTGAACGACGGGTCGTTCTCCAGCGTGCGGCGTGCACGCAGCACCTGCTGCAACTCGCGCACGACGTGCACCGGCAGGCGGATCACGCGGCCCTGGTTCATCACCGCGCGCTCCACGGCCTGGCGGATCCACCACGTGGCATATGTCGAGAAACGGAAGCCGCGCTCGGGCTCGAACTTGTCGATCGCGTGCATCAGGCCGAGGTTGCCCTCCTCGATCAGGTCCGACAGCGGCACGCCGCGCCCGAGGTAGCCCTTGGCGATGCTCACCACCAGCCGCAGGTTGTGCTCGATCATCGACTGCCTCGCGGCGAAGTCGCCCGCGCGGGCGAGCGTGGCGGCCTTGAACTCCTCTTCGGCAGTGAAGAGCTCGGTGCGGCGCACGTCGCGCAGGTACAGCGTCAGCGTATCGCTCGATTCGCCGGCGACGTCGGCCGGGATGTCGCGCGGGTTGGGCTCGTCACCCGCGTTGTCGGGGGCAGCGGGGGGCATGCCGCCACCCGCGTCTTCGCTCGCGCCCGGAACAGCGTTGGCTTTCCCGTTGCGCTTGCCCATCGCATCACCTCATGGTCGGGAGGTAGCGGGCCGGATCGACAGGCTTGCCCTGGCGGCGGATCTCGAAATGCAGCTTCACGCGGTCGGCATCGCTGTTGCCCATCTCCGCGATCTTCTGCCCCTTGCGCACGGCCTGGTCTTCCTTCACCAGCAGCGCCTGGTTGTGCGCATAGGCCGACAGGTAGGTGTTGTTGTGCTTGAGGATGACCAGGTTGCCGTAGCCACGCAGGCCCGCGCCCGCATACACCACGCGCCCGTCCGCCGCGGCGAGGACCGCGTCGCCAGCCTTGCCGCCGATGTCCACGCCCTTGTTGCGCTGTTCGTCGAAGTTCGCGAGCACCAGGCCCGCGGCGGCCGTCGGCCAGCCCCACGCGATGTCATCTTCCACCGTCGCGCCGGGAATGGCCGCCGATGCCGGCGGCACGCTAGCGACCGCCGTGGACGCCGCGCCGGACGCGGGCGTTGCGCTGCGCGGTGCGGACGCCGCGCTCGCGGGCGGCGTACCGGCGCGCGCGACATCGCTTCCGGGCGGGACGACGCGCAGCACCTGGCCGACCTCGATCACGTTCGGGTTGTCCAGGTTGTTCCAGCGCGCGATGTCCTTCCAGTTCTGGCCGGCGTCGAGCGCGATGCGGATCAAGGTGTCGCCGGGCTTGACGGTGTAGAAGCCCGCCTTGCCCGCGTTGTCGGCGCCGGCGACGGGACGCGGCGCTTCCGTGCCCGGCGCCGCCGTGGCCGGTGCGCGCGCGCCGCTGCTGCGGTCTTCCACCGGCGCGGGCGTGCGCGGCCCGCGCGATGCGCACGCGGCCATCACGGCGGCCACCGCAAGGCACACCACCGTCGTCCGCCAATTGCGCGTCTCTTGCATCGTGTCGTCGTTGTTCATGCGATGCCCGATTTTAGGGGGACGAAATGGACGGCCTCAAGAACAGTTTGTTGCAGGTCGCGCTCGCTCCTTTTCTCGATCACGACGAGTGCCTGCTGCCCGCTGCGCGTGGTCACCGGCGCGACGATGCGCCCGCCGACGGCCAGCTGCCGTGTCCACGATTCAGGCACGGCGTCGCCGCCCGCGGCCGCGACGATGCCGGCGTACGGCGCGCCTTTTTCGAAGCCCACCATGCCGTCGCCGAAGATGAGGTGCACGTTCGGGATGCGCAGCGGCCGCAGGTTGTCGCGCGCCTTTTCGTGCAAGCCGCGCAGGCGCTCGATGCTGTAGACCTCGCCGGCCACCAGCGCGAGCACGGCCGCCTGGTAGCCGCAGCCCGTTCCGATCTCGAGCACACGACCGAGCTTGCCGCCGGCTTCGCGCCTGCCGCCAAGCACGAGCTGCGTCATGCGCGCGACCACGCTCGGCTTGCTGATCGTCTGCCCCAGGCCGATGGGCAGGCTGGTGTCCTCGTAGGCCTGGTTCGCGAGTGCGGTGTCGACGAAGCGGTGCCGCTCCACCGCGCCCATCGCCGCGATCACCAGCGGGTCGTCGACACCTTCGGCGGCGAGCTTCGCAACCATGCGCGCGCGCACGGCCTGCGAATCGAGCCCGACGCCGCCGGGTGCGGGCAGCGTCGCTGCCGGCGCGCGCGGCTTCACGGGCGCGGGCCCACCCGCATCGAGCCGCGCCGGAAATGCGGGGCGCCGCGTCATCGCGGCACCTGCTTCGCCCACTCGCCCAACGCGGCGTGATGCGTGAGGTCCACCTGCAGCGGCGTCACCGAGATGCGGCCGTTGGCAGTGGCGTGGAAATCGGTGCCCTCGCCGCCTTCCTTCGCCGGGCCGGCGGCGCCGATCCAGTACAGCGTTTCGCCGTGCGGGCTTTGCTGCGCCGTCACCTTCTCCGCCGCATGCCGGCGGCCGAGGCGGCAGACTTCGAAGGCGCCCAGTTCCTCGTACGGCAGGTTCGGGATGTTCACGTTGAGCAGCCACGGCGCACGCCCCACCGCACCGCCTTCGATGAGGTGCGAGACGAGGTCGCGCGCCTTGCGCGCGGCCGCTTCGATGTGCGCCCAGCCCTTCTGCGTCTGCGAGAAGGCGATGGCGGGCACCTCGAACAGGTAGCCTTCCATCGCGGCGCCGACGGTGCCGGAGTAGATCGTGTCGTCGCCCATGTTCGCGCCGTTGTTGATGCCGCTGACCACCAGGTCGGGGCGGTACCCGAGCAGGCCGGTGAGCGCGACGTGCACGCAATCGGCCGGCGTGCCGTTCACGTAGCGGAAGCCGTTGGCCGCCTCGCGCACGGACAGCGGCGAATACAGCGTGAGCGCGTTGGACTTGGCGCTGTTGTTGTGCTCGGGGGCGACCACCTCGACTTCGCCGAGGTCCTTGATCGCGTCGTACAGCGCGACGAGGCCGGGCGCCTGGTAGCCGTCGTCGTTCGAAAGCAGGATCTTCATGGGAATGCGGCAAATTGTAGGCTTCGGCGTCGCCGCAGGGACATTCGCGCGCCGCGCGCGCGCCTATCATGCGCCATCGTTTCTTCAAGCGGAGAGAACCATGCATGCCTGGCTGTGCGAGAACCCCACCGGCGTCGACGCGGTGCAATGGAAGGAACTGCCCACGCCGCAGCCCAAGGCGGGCGAGGTGCTCATCGAGATCAAGGCCGCCAGCCTGAACTTCCCGGACATCCTGATCGTCCAGAACAAGTACCAGTTCAAGCCGACGCCGCCCTTCGTGCCCGGTTCCGAATACGCCGGCGTGGTCGCCGCGGTCGGCGAAGGCGTGACGCACCTGAAGCCCGGCCAGCCGGTCGCCTGCCTCACGGGCACGGGTGGCTTCGCGACGCACGCGATCGCGCCGGCGGCGGTCTGCATGCCGCTGCCGCAGGGATTCCCGTTCGCCGACGCGGCGGCCTTCATCATGACCTACGCGACTTCGCACCATGCGCTGCTCGATCGCGGCCAGCTGAAGGCCGGCGAGACCGTGCTGGTGCTCGGCGCGGCGGGCGGCGTAGGCACGGCGGCGATCCAGATCGCGAAGGTGGCCGGCGCGCGCGTGATCGCGGCGGCATCCACCGACGAGAAGTGCGCGCTGTGCAAGGCCGAAGGCGCCGACGCGACCATCAACTACAGCCAGGGCAACCTGCGCGACGCGATCAAGGACGCGACGGGCGGCAAGGGCCCCGACGTGGTGTACGACCCCGTCGGCGGCGAATTCGCCGAGCCCGCTTTCCGCTCCATCGCGTGGCGCGGCCGCTACCTCGTCGTCGGCTTCGCGGCGGGCCCCATCCCCGCGCTGCCGTTCAACCTGCCGCTGCTCAAGGGCGCATCCATCGTCGGGGTGTTCTGGGGCGACTTCTCGCGGCGCGAGCCGAAAGCCAACCAGGCCATGCTGATGCAGCTGGCGGGCTGGTATGCCGAAGGCAAGATCAAGCCCGTCATCGACCGGCAGATGCCGATGGCGGACCTCAAGGCCGCGTACGAGCACATGGGCTCGCGCGCGGTGAAGGGCAAGCTGGTGCTCGTGAACTGATCGCAGCGCCTGCCCCCGGTATAATCGTGGGCTCTACGGTGGCTGTAGCTCAGTTGGTAGAGTCCAGGATTGTGATTCCTGTCGTCGTGGGTTCGAGTCCCATCAGCCACCCCACTCCCTCCCTTGCTTCCCGTGAACTTGTTCTCGCCCGCGCGGCCGCCGGGACGAGAGGTGCTCGATCGATGACGAGCGGGTGACGCACGCCGGCGCAAGGTGCGCACACTGCGCGGCACAAGGAGCGAGGAGTCACGATGCGAATCTTTCCCTTCATGGCGGCGGCGGTCGCAGCTGTGCTCGTTGGCGCGTGCGGCGGCGGTGGCGGCAACAGCGGCCTCGCGAGCAGCAACAGCGCGGGCGGGATCTTCTCTTCGGGCCTTGCAGCCTGCCCCGCGGGCAACGCCGTCTTCACCACCGCGCCGGTGGCGCTGGAAAACGTGCAAGGCTGGGTGCCGCTTGGCCAGTTCAACCCCCCGGGCCACACCTTTCCCACCGATCACCAGTACCTGTACACGACACTCTTCGGCAATCCCGCGTCGGCGCAGCAGACCGTGCCCGTCGTCGCCCCGGCCGACATCCGGATCACCGCTGTGTGGCGCATGACGACGAACAACACCAGCGACTACACGGTGTTCTTCCAGCCTTGCGCGGACCTGGGCGCCCGCTTCGGCCACATCGTCACGCTCACACCCGAGATCGTGGCGGCTGCCGGCCCGATCGACCGCGGCTGCCAGACCTACCAGGCTTCGCCCGGAAGCTCGACCACGCTTTGCCAGTCGGCCAGCTTCCGGCTCGACGTGCCCGCAGGCCGCACGATCGGCACGCTCGGCGGCGGCGGCTCGACGGTGCTCGACTGGTGGCTGCAGGACCGCCGCATCGCGCCCCTGCATTTCGCGAATCCCGCCCGATTCTCCGCGGGCGGCGACGTCGGGGGGTTCGACACGTTCCATACCGTGGCAGCCAGCGACTACTTCGTCGCGGCGGCATCCCCGCAAGTGGCCGCGAAGGTGGGGCGCTACGACGGCAGCGTGCATCGCACGGCGGCGCCCCTGGGCGGGACGATCGCCGTCGATGTGGACGGGACCGCGCGCGGACACTGGTTCCATCCGACGCAGCCGTACCCGCCGGAATCGTTCCACGCCGCGCTGGCGCCGGACCCGATCGAACCGGACAAGCGGCAGGTGTTCTCGCTGGGCGCTGGCCTGGCGGGCGCGCCGTTCTTCGCGACCTTCACCCCACAGGCCGGCGGGCTCGTCAACCGCGCCTTCGAATCGGTGACGGCGGACGGCAACGTCCATTGCTACGAGACCAGCCGGCCCGCGGTCGTGCTGGTGCAGCTGCTCGATGCGGCAACCCTGAAGCTGGAAGTGAAGTCGCAGGCCTCCGCTTGCGCGGCGGTACAACCGTGGTCGTTCGGCGCGGGCGCCGTGACCTACAAGCGCTGAGCGTCAGCGAGCGGACGCAGCGGGATCGTCGGCCGGCTTGGCCACCAGCATCTGCACCTTGAACCGCGCCTTCAGCAGGTTGTAGTACGCAAGGCCCTCGGAAGAGGCCCACCAGCGCTGGTACTGGTCTTTTTCCTGCTTGGCCATTTCCGGCGCGGGCGCTTCGCGCGGCACCACCTTGTTCACCTTGACCACCGCGTAGCCGGATTCGCCCAGGTCCACGCCGGTGAACGCCGGCAGCGCCGAGGGATCGGTGCGCAGCGCGGCGTCGATCACCTGCTGCGGCTGCTGCAGCTGCTGCGGCGTCTTGTCGCGCGACACCAGGAGGGGCGCACCCACCTGCGCTTCGGCCGGCTTGGCCTTCCACGCCGCGAGCTTCTCCATGCCGTCCTTCTTCGCGAGCTCCGCCGCCTTCGCGGCGACGACGCGCTCGCGCACGCGGTCCTTCACCTCGGCCAGCGGCCGCGCCTGCGCCGCCGCGTATTGCGCGATGCGGCCGGAGGCGAGCGTGCTCGGCGCGACTTCGACGGCTTCGGTGTTGCGCTTCTTCTCCAGGCTGTCGGGCGCGAACAGCGCCGCGAGGAATTTCGGGTTGGCGAGCACGCCGGTGGCCCCCTTGGCCGGGGTGCGCTGCACGTCCTGCGCCGTCTGCACCTGGAGCTTGAGCTTGTCGGCCGCGGGCTTGAGGCTGTCCGCCTGCTCGTACACCGAATTGCTGAAGGTGTCCGCCACTTCGGCGAACTTGCGCTGCGCCTGCTGCTGCTTGATCTGCGCCTCGAGCTCGGGCCGCACGTCCTCGTAGGATTTCTGCCTGGCCTCGCGCACGTCGTTCAACCGGATGACGTGGAAACCGAACTCGCTTTCCACCACGTCGGCGGCGATCTCGCCCTTCTTCAGCGCGAACATCGCGTCTTCCACGGGCTTCACGAAAGCGCCGCGCGTCTGCCAGTCGAGGTCGCCGCCGTTGGCCGCCGAGCCCTTGTCGTCGGAGTTCTTCTTCGCCACTTCGGCGAAGCTGTCCGGGCTCTTGCGCACCTGCGCCAGCAGCTCCTGCGCCTTGGCCTTCGCCTTCTGCTTGTCCGCCGGCGGCGCGTTGGGCGCCGAGGCGACGAGGATGTGGCTGGCGCGGCGCTGCTCGGGCTGGCCGTACTTCGTGATGTTCTGCTCGTAGTAGGTCTTGAGGTCGGCCTCGTTAACCGTGATGCCCTTCTTCACCGACTCGATGTCCAGCACCAGGTACTCCACCGTCGCGCGCTCGGGCGCCTGGAATTCGCCGGGATGGGCCTTGTAATAGGCCTCGATCTCGGCGTCGGTCGGGGTGACGCGCGCCGCATAGGCGGGGGCGTCGAAGCGCGCCACCTGCACCTCGCGGCGCTCGAAGAACGCGCCGAGCGTCGGCGCGGCTTGCGCATTGGTCGTGAGGCTGGTGGAGATGACGCCCAGCATCACCTGGCGCGCCGTCAGGTCGGCGCGCACGCTCTCTTCGTACATCTCGGGGCTCATGCCGCGCGCACCCACCACCTGGCGGTACTTCGCCATGTCGATCTTGCCGTCCGGGCCCTTCAGCGGCTCCAGCACCTGCTGCAGCTCGCGCGCGACCGCCGAATCGCTGGCGCTCAGGTGCGCCTTCGCGGCGGCGGCGGCGATCACGCGGTCGCGCACCAGGCGCTCGAGCGTGGCGTACTTCAACTGGGGCGAATCGAGCAGCTTGGCGTCCACGCCGGGCATCTGGGTGCGGATGCGTTCGGCTTCCTGCTTGTGGGCGTTGTCCCACTCGCCCTGCAGGATCTCGTGGCCGTCGACCTTGGCGACCGCGTCGCCCTTCTCGCGCATGCGGTCGTAGCCCTGGATGCCCACCAGCACGAAGGACGGGACTATCAGCAGGAACAGCAGCACCTGCATGACCTTGTTGTGCGTGCGGACGAATTCGAACATGGCTCTTTACGGTTCTCGGACAAAACAAAAGGCGAACTGCCGTTCGCCTTTTCTGCGCGTTTGGTGGGTGCTGACGGGATCGAACCGCCGACCTACGCCTTGTAAGGGCGCCGCTCTACCAGCTGAGCTAAGCACCCCGCATGCGTGCCGCCTTCAGTTCAGCGCGTCCTTGAGCGCCTTGCCGGGACGGAACTTGGGCACCTTGGCGGCCTTGATTTTAATCGCGTCGCCGGTGCGGGGATTGCGGCCGCTGCGCGCGGCCCGTTTGCCCACGGCGAAGGTGCCGAAACCCACCAGCGACACCGACCCGCCCTTCTTCAGCGTGGTCTTCACGGCCCCGATCATCGATTCCAGCGCGCGCGTGGCGGCGGCCTTGGAGATGTCGGCGTGCTTGGCGATGTGCTCGATGAGTTCGGTCTTGTTCACGGGGCCCCTCGTGTAGAGATGATTGGACGGATGTCTCTCGTCGGTTCTGTGTCTGGCGCGGCTCGCGAGCCGGAAGGTGCATTAGAGCCACGCCCCCACAGCGTGTCAATAACGGACCGGCCTCTCGCGGCGCAAGGGGCGGATTCTAGTCGCCCCGGTGAACCGCGCATTTCGCAGCGCGCAATTTCGCCTAGAGCGCTTCCGCAATTGCGCGGCCCAGGTCGGATGTGCTTGCGTTGCCGCCGATGTCGGGCGTTTTCGGTGCGCCGCTGGCGGGATCGAGCACTTTCTCGATCGTTTGCAGGATGGCGTCGTGCGCCTGCTTGTGGCCGAGGAACTCCAGCATCATGGCGCCGCACCAGATCTGCCCGATCGGGTTGGCGACTTTCCTGCCGTAGATGTCCGGCGCCGAACCGTGCACCGGTTCGAACAGCGACGGGAACTTGCGGTCGGGGTTCAGGTTGGCGCTGGGCGCGATGCCGATCGTGCCCGTGCACGCAGGCCCGAGGTCCGAGAGGATGTCGCCAAAGAGGTTGCTCGCCACGACCACGTCGAAGAAATCGGGGCGTTGCACGAAGTGGGCCGTCAGGATGTCGATGTGGAACTTGTCGACCTTGACGCCCGCGTACTTCTTGGCCATCTCTTCCACGCGCTCGTCCCAGTAAGGCATGGTGATCGCGATGCCGTTGGACTTGGTGGCGCTGGTCAGGTGCTTCTTCGGGCGCGACTGGGCCAGGTCGAATGCGAACTTCAGCACACGGTCGACACCCACGCGCGACATCACGGTCTCCTGCATGACGATCTCGCGTTCCGTGCCCGGGTACATCCGGCCGCCGATGGACGAGTACTCGCCCTCGGTGTTCTCGCGCACGATGTACATGTCGATCTCGCCCGGCTCGCGCTTGCTGCCGTCCTTGCGCACCACCGGGCAGGTGATGCCGGGCATCAGGCGCGCGGGGCGCAGGTTGACGTACTGGTCGAACTCGCGGCGGAAGAGGATGAGGGATCCCCACAGGGACACGTGGTCGGGCACCTTCTCGGGCCAGCCCACCGCGCCGAAGAAGATCGCGTCGTGGCCGCCGATGCGGTCCTTCCAGTCGCCGGGCAGGTACTTGCCGTGCTTCTCGCAGTACTCCCAGCAGCCGAAGTCGAAGTGGTCGAACTGCAGGTCGATGCCGAACTTGCCCGCGGCCGCCTCGACGACGCGCACGCCCTCGGGCATCACTTCCTTGCCGATGCCGTCGCCGGCGATGACGGCGATGCGCTTCTTGCTCATGTGTGTTTCTCCTTCAGGAACGGGATGGCCTCGGCCAGCAGCGCATGCGGTGCTTCCTCGGCGATGTAGTGCCCGCAAGGCAGGGCCTTGCCGGTGGCTTGCAAGGCGCGCTCGCGCCACAGCGCGAGCACGTCGAAACACTGGCCGACCACGCCATGCTCGCCCCACAGCGCCAGCAGGGGCTGCGCGAGCCTGCGGCCGGCGGCGACGTCGGCGCGGTCGTGCTCCAGGTCGATGCCGGCGCTGGCGCGGTAGTCGGCGCAGATGGCCGGCGCGCTACCGTCGATGGCGATGCAGCGCTCGTACTCCGCCAGGGCCTCGGGGGCGAAGGCGCCCAGCCCGGCATGCCGCTTGCCCATGACGCTGCGCACGTAGCGCGCCGGGTCCGACTCGATCAGCGCCTCGGGCAGCGGCGGCGGCTGCACCAGGAAGAACCAGTGCCAGTACGCCGTGGCAAAGGCGCGAGACGTTTGTTCGTACATCGCGAGCGTCGGTGCGATGTCCAGCAGCACCAGGCGCTCCACGCGCTGCGGATGGTTGGCGGCCAGGCGGTGGGCGACGCGCGCACCGCGGTCGTGCGCCAGCACCTTGAACCGCTCGTAGCCGCGCGATCGCATCACCTCGACGGCATCGAGCGCCATTTCGCGCTTGCTGTAGTTCACGGAGCCTTCGCCCGCGGGCGGCCGCGACGAGTCGCCGTAGCCGCGCAGGTCCATTGCCACGACGGTGAAGTGTTCCGCGAGTTGCGGCGCGACGCGGTGCCACATCGCGTGCGTCTGCGGGTGGCCGTGCAGGAGCAGCAGCGGTTCGCCCGTGCCGCCCGCGCGCGCGTTCAGGCGGACATCGCCACGCCTGGCTTCGAAGCGCTCGAACTGCTGCAGCATGAGACCGATTCTGGCACTCAGGCGCGGCTGCGCACGACGAGGCTCACGCCGACCGCCGTCAAGGCCATGCCGGCGATGGTCAGCACGGTGATCGGCTCGCCGAAGAGCACCCAGGCCATCAGTGCCGTGCACGGCGGCACCAGGTACAGCAGGCTCGTCACCGCCGTGGCGGCGCCGCGCTGGATCAACAGGTACAGCAGCGAACTGCCGCCAAGCGTCAGCGCAAGGACGGACCACGCCATCGAACCGGCGAGCTGGCCGTTGAAACGCATGCTTTCGGACTCGGCCAGCGCCAGCGGCAGCGTCACGACGAACGCGGCCGCGAGCTGCACGAGGTTGGCCGTGCGCACGTCGCAGGGTGCGACGAAGCGCTTCTGGTAGAGCGTGCCAGCCGTGATGCTCACCAGGGCCACGAACGCCAGCAGCAGGTTGTCGGGATGGACTTCACCCAGGCCGAGCTTCTGCCACACCACCAGCACCAGGCCCGCCAGGCCGAAGAGCAGGCCCAGCCACTGCCGCGCATGCACCGCGCCGCCGCGCGAGGACACCCACACGGCCGTCAGCACCGGCTGCAGCCCGACGAGCAGCGCCACCAGCCCCGCGCCCATGCCGTGCTTGACCGCGGCCCACACGCCACCCAGGTAGCCCGCATGCATCAGCACGCCGGTGACCGCCAGGTGCCACAGCTGGCGGCCTTCGCGTGGCCACGCGGCCCGCGCGGCCAGCGCCCACGCGGCGAAGCAGAGGACGGACAGCACGTAGCGCATCGCCAGGAACGTCATCGGCGGCGAATGCGGCATGCCGAAGCGCGCCACGATGAAACCGGTGCTCCAGATGGCGACGAACACGGCGGGCATGGCCCGCACCAGGAAGTCCTGGCGGGAATCGGCCGCCATGGCGATCAGTGCTTCACGCGGCTGCGGATCTCCGGCAGCGCCTTCTGCAGGTAGTACACCATCGACCAGACGGTGAGGATCGCGGAGATCCAGATCAGCCAGTTGCCCCAGACGTGCGTGTCGATGAGGCCGAAGAGCACGCCGTCGAACAGCAGGAAGGGGATGGCGATCATCTGCACCGTCGTCTTGATCTTGCCCAGCATGTGCACCGCCACGCTCTTGGCCGCGCCGATCGTCGCCATCCACTCGCGCAGCGCCGAGATCGCGATCTCGCGGCCGATGATGATCAGGGCCACGAACACGTCGGCGCGCTTCAGGTGCACCAGCACCAGCAGCGATGCGCACACGAGGAACTTGTCGGCCACGGGGTCGAGGAAGGCGCCGAAGGACGAGGTCTGGTTCAACTTGCGGGCCAGGTAGCCGTCGAGCCAGTCCGTCAACGCGAAGACCACGAACATCACGGTGGCGATGAGGTTCTGCGTCTCGGGCTTCATCCCCAGGTAGAACACCCCCACCAGCAGCGGGATCGCGACGATGCGCGTCCAGGTCAGGAGCGTGGGGACCGTGAAGAACATCGGGCCATTATCAGTGCAACGCCCGGTAGATCTCTTCGGCCAGCTCGCGCGAGATGCCCTCGACGCTGGCGATGTCCTCCACCCCCGCGGCCGCCACGCCGCGCACGCCGCCGAAGCGTTGCAGCAGGCGCGCACGCTTCTTCGCGCCGATGCCGGGGATCTCCTCCAGCCGGCTGCCGCCCACGCGTACCTTGGCGCGCCGCGCGCGCATGCCGGTGATGGCGAAGCGGTGGGCCTCGTCGCGGATCTGGGCCACCAGCATCAGCGCGGCCGACTCGCGGCCCAGGTACACCTTGTCGCGGCCGTCGGCGAACACCAGTTCCTCCAGCCCGACCTTGCGGCCCTCGCCCTTCTCCACGCCGACGATGACCGACAGGTCCAGGCCCAGCTCGGCAAAGACTTCGCGCGCCATGCTCACCTGGCCCTTGCCGCCGTCGACCAGCACCAGGTCGGGCAGGCGCTGGGCGCTGCCGCCGCCACCGGACTTCGGCGTGGCTTCCGGCGGGTCGCGCCCGGCCTCGGCCAGCTTCGCGTAGCGCCGCATCAGCACCTGGCGCATCGCCGCGTAGTCGTCGCCGGGCGTGATGCCGTCGATGTTGTAGCGCCGGTACTCCGAGTTCTGCATCTTGTGGTGGTGGTAGGTCACGCACGATGCCTGCGTGGCCTCGCCCGCCGTGTGCGAGATGTCGAAGCACTCGATGCGGAAGGTGTCCAGGTTGTCGGGCGCGAGGTCCAGCGCCTCGACCAGCGCGCGCGTGCGGGCCTGCTGCGAGCCTTCCTCGGCCAGCAGGCGCGTGAGCTGGATCTCCGCGTTCTTCTCCGCCATCTCGAGCCAGATGCGGCGCTGCTCGCGCGGTGCGTGCACGGCGCTCACCTTCACGCCCGCCTGCTCCGACAGCGCGGCGATCAGGTCGCGGTCCGCGGGGTGGCTCGTGATCAGCGCGGGCGGCACCGGAACGCCGATGTAGTGCTGCGCGATGAAGGCATCCAGCACCTGGACTTCGACCGGCGTGCGTTGGACGGCCGCGCCGCCCTCGAGCTCGTCGTCGAACTCCTGCACGACGCTCGCGTCCTCGATGTGCGTCGGGAAGTACGGCCGGTCGCCCAGGTGGCGGCCCCCGCGCACCATGGCGAGGTTGACGCAGGCGCGGCCGCCCTGCACGCGCACGGCGAGGATGTCCACGTCCTTGTCCGAGATCGTCTCGATCGACTGCTGGTGCAGCACGCGCGACAGGGCCGTCATCTGGTTGCGCAACTCGGCGGCCTGCTCGAACTCGAGGCTCTCCGAGTGCCGCAGCATCCTTGCCTCCAGTTGCTGCAGCACGGTTTGCGTGTCACCGAGCAGGAAGGCCTTGGCATTCTCGACGTCCTTGGCGTAATCCTCGGGCGAAACGAGGTTCACGCACGGCCCGGAGCAGCGCTTGATCTGGTAGAGCAGGCAGGGCCGCGTGCGGTTCACGAAGACCGTGTCCTCGCAGGTGCGCAGGCGGAACACCTTCTGCAGCAGCTGGATCGATTCCTTGACCGCCCAGGCATTCGGGTACGGCCCGAAGTAGGCGTGCTTGCGGTCGACCGCGCCGCGGTAGTAGGCCACGCGCGGGAAGGCGTGCGAGACGATCTTGAGGTAGGGGTAGCTCTTGTCGTCGCGGAACAGGATGTTGTAGCGCGGGTTGAGCGACTTGATCAGGTTGTTCTCGAGCAGCAGCGCCTCCGCCTCGGAGCGCACCACCGTCGTTTCCAGCCGCGCGATCTTGCCGATCATGTGGCCGATGCGCGTGCCGCCGTGGTTCTTCTGGAAGTAGCTCGAGACGCGCTTCTTCAGGTCGCGCGCCTTGCCCACGTACAGGACACCGTCCTGCGCGTCGAAATAGCGGTACACGCCCGGCATGTGCGGCAGCGCCGCCACCTGCGCCAGCAGCTCGTCGGAATGGGCCTCGGACATACAGGCGCTATTGTGCAGGGGCCACAATCACGCTCGCATGCTCTGGGACATCTTCTGCCGCGTCATCGACAACCATGGTGACATCGGCGTGTGCTGGCGCCTCGCGGCCCAACTGGCGCGCCGGGGCGAGCGGGTGCGCCTGCGCGTGGACGATGCGAGCGCGCTGGCCTGGATGGCGCCGCTGGGCGAGCCCGGCGTCGAGGTGCTGCCATGGTCGTCCCACCCGGGCCCGGGCGACGTGGTGGTCGAAGCCTTCGGCTGCGAACTGCCGCAGGCCTTCCAGGCGCTCATGGCCGCGCAGCCGCGCCCGCCCGCCTGGGTGAACCTCGAATACCTCACGGCCGAATCGTTCGCCGAACGCAGCCATGGCCTGCCCTCCCCCGTCATGGCCGGCGCGGGCGCGGGGCTCGTCAAGCGCTTCTTCTATCCGGGCTTCACCCCGCGCACGGGTGGCCTCCTGCGCGAGCCCGGCCTTGTCGCCGCACCGGCTGCGACGAACGCTGTCCGGCGCGTCTCGATGTTTTGCTATGAGCCGGCGGCCATGCCCGCGCTGATCACGCAGCTCGCGGCGTCCGATGAGCCCACCGAGCTGCTGGTCACGGCCGGCCGCGCCACGGCTGCCGTGCGCGCCGTGCTCGGGACGTCGCAGCGCCAGGGGCAGCTTTCCGTCACCTACCTGCCGCTCATGCCGCAACCCGGGTTCGACGCCCTGCTGGCGTCGTGCGACGTGAACTTCGTGCGCGGCGAGGATTCGCTGGTACGCGCCCTGTGGGCCGGCCAGCCCTTCGTGTGGCAACTCTATCCCCAGCACGATGCCGCGCACCACGCGAAGCTGGAAGCCTTCCTGGACTGGCTGGACGCGCCGCCGGCCTGGCGCGACTTCCAGCGCGCCTGGAACGGCGTCACGCCTGCGCTGCCGGTGTTCGAGCCGCGCGCATGGGCCGATACCGCCCTCGCCGCGCGGCAGCGCCTGCTGGCGCAGGAAGACCTGGTGACTCAGTTGCTGCGTTTCGTGCGGCAGCCGGCGAACACGTCCAGCGCCGGCTCGTAGGCCTTCGTCCGCACCGAGAAGATCCCGAGCAGGGTGTGGAACAGGTGGTCGTGGCTCACGGCCTTCTGCGCGCGCCGGCGCAGGCAGCCGTCGTCGATGCCGGCGTCCTGCTGCAAGGCCGGCGACAGCCACACGACGAAGGGAACGCGCGTTTGCACGGCGGGCGCGATCGCGTAGGGCACGCCGTGCAGGTACAGCCCGCTTTCGCCCAGCGACTCGCCATGGTCGGAGACGTAGAGCATCCCGGTGTCGTGCGTCTTCTGCGCGGCGAGCCAGTCGATCAGCCGGCCGAGCACGTGATCCGAGTACAGGATGGTGTTGTCGTAGGCGTTGACGATCTCGGCATCGGGGCATTGCCGCAGTTCGTCGGTGCCGCAGGCCGGCAGGAAACGCGCGAACGCCGGGGGGTAGCGGCGGTAGTAGGCGGGGCCGTGGCTGCCCAGCTGGTGCATCACGACCAGCAGGTTGCCTTTCGCGTCCCGCAGCACGCGGTCCATGCCATCGAGAAGCACTTCGTCGAAGCCCTCGAACTGCTGCTGCGGCAGGCCCTCGCACACGCCCTTGCACCCCGACTGGTTGTCGCGCCAGAGCACGCCGACGCCGGCGCGCGCCAGCACGTGCAGGACGGACTCGTGCGAAAGGATCTTGCGCTCGTCGTAGTTCGAGCGGCCGAAGGCCGAGAACATGCAGGGCAGCGAGACCTCGGTGGACGTGCCGCATGCCGTCGCGTCCGGGAAATTGATCACGTTGCGGCGCTTCAGCTCGGGATCGGTCTCGCGCGCATAGCCGTTGAGCGAGAAGTTCTGCGCACGCGCGGTCTCGCCCACCACCAGCACGAACAGCATCGGTCGCTGGCCGGGCGCCGCGTCGCGCTTCGCGTCCGGGGCGATGGGCAGCTTCGGCCCGGCCGCGACGTTGGTGGCGAAGGTCTCCGCCGCCACGGCCGCCACGATGTTGCCGGGCGTGATGAGCCAGCGCATCTCGCGGTTCTTGCGCATCAGCGACGCGGCGTCGGCGAACACCAGGACCAGGCTGGCCGTGCCCAGCGCGATCGCCCCGGCGACGAAGCCGAGCCGTACGGCCACGGCCCGCTTCCACGGCCGCTGGGCGACGCGCAGCCACGCGATCACCGCCGACGGCAGCACGCCGAACAAGAAGACGTGCCAAGCCAGCCGGAAGCCCAGCAGTTCGCCCGCTTCCTTGGGATTCGTCGCGAAAACGTTGCGGATCATGGGCCGGTCCAGGTAGACCGCGTAGCGTTCCATGAAGTACGAAGCGAAGGCCGTCAGCACCAGCAGCAAGGCCAGCAGCGGCTTGACGGTGTGCCGGGTGGCCAGCAACGCCGTGAACGCGAAATAGAAGCACGCCAGCGTGACGAAGACCGCGCCGGCGAAGACCCATGTGCCGGGGTCGGACCAGGGGCGTTGCGCCAGGGCCGCCCGCCACCACGGGCCGTTGCCCGCGAGCAGCATGAACACCGCGGCCAGCGCGAGGAGCGTTTCGGTGTGGACCGCGGGGCGGCGCGTCATGGCCGGCGAGTATGCCTCGCGCACGCGAGTGAGCAAAAAAGGTTAGAATCAAGGGCTTTGCGCCACCGAGCGCGTTGCCGCCGTCCACAGCGTTTCGCCCTGTCGGTTCCAGCGGCCAGACCGAGACAGCCTAACCCCGCCAGACACCATGAAAATCGCCCAAGAAATCCGCGCCGGCAACGTCATCATGCATTCCAGCAACCCCTGGGTCGTGCTGAAGACCGAGTACGCCCGCGGCGGCCGCAACGCCGCCACCGTCCGCATGAAGCTCAAGAGCCTGCTCAACAACCAGGGCACGGAAATCGTCTTCAAGGCCGACGACAAGATGGACCAGATCGTCCTGGACAAGAAGGACTGCACCTATTCGTACTTCGCCGATCCCATGTACGTGTGGATGGACGCCGACTACAACCAGTACGAGGTGGAGAAGGAGAACATGGGCGACGCCCTGAACTACCTCGAGGAAGGCATGCCCGCCGAAGTGGTGTTCTACGAAGGCAAGGCGATCTCGGTGGAAATCCCCACCAGCGTCGAGCGCGAGATCACCTGGACCGAGCCGGCCGTCAAGGGCGACACCTCGGGCAAGGTGCTCAAGCCCGCCAAGCTCGCCACCGGCTTCGAAGTCGGCGTGCCGATCTTCGTGGCGCAGGGCGACAAGGTCGAGATCGACACGCGCACGGGCGAATACCGCCGCCGCGTCTGATTTCCCCAGCCCTTACGATCAAGGCTCCGCAAGGAGCCTTTTTCTTGCCCGCATGGACTTCAGCCTCGTCGACATCGCCGTCCCCTTCCGCATGCAGCCCGGCCTGCGGCGGCTCGATGCGTCCGACCCCCAGCTGACGCGCCTGGCTCCCGGCAGCGCGCTGTACCGCGAGAAGGCCGCCGTGTTCGATGCCGGCCAGTCGCGCCACGCCGCCGCGGGCTTCGACCCCTCGGCGGCCATCGCCGCGATGCGCGAGCGCCTGCCCAGCGACCTGCCGCCCGAACTGGCGTACGAGCAGGACTTCGCCGTGCTCGACGGCGACACCGGCACCCTCCAGTGGCTGTGCGTATGCGTGCCTTCGCACTGGGCGCCTGAAGACAAGATCGGCCTGGACTTCGCGGCCGTGCATGCGCCGGTCGCGGACAACAAGCTGCTCGTTTCGGCCTCGGCGCACCTCGTGAACCTCGCGACGTCGGGTGAATGCTGGGAGCGCTTCGTGTGGACGGTGACCCCTTCGGGCCGCTTCGACCAGCACCCGCGCCGGCATGCGCGCGAGCCGTGGCCGGTGCAGCTGCAGGGCGCGGCCTTCGCCGGCCGCTGCTGGCTGCGGGCCGAGCGCCAGACCTTCTTCCCGGTCGGGCCCGGTGCCCGCCAGTCCGTGTTCACCATCCGCGTCATGCTGCAACCGCTGGTGGAAGCCGTTGCAGCGCCCGGCGCCGCACGCAAGCTGCACGATGCCCTCGCCACGATGAGCGACAGCGTGCTCGCGTACAAGGGCCTCGCCCCCGCGCGCGACCCGCTCGTGGCCTGGCTGGCAGAACGCGCCTGATGGACCTCGCCTGGCGCATCGCGCAGGTCATCATCCCGGTCTTCATGATCGTGGCCGTGGGCTACTGGTACGGCCGCCGCGCCCTGCCCGACCTCACGATGTTCAACCGCATCGTGCTGGACGTGATGACGCCGGTGCTGGTCTACACCGCGCTTGCCGGCAAGGAGTTCCGCCTTGCGGACCACACGCTGCTGCTCGCCGCGGGCGCCGGGCTCATCCTGCTCAGCGGAGCGATCGCGTGGCTGCTGGCGCGCGGCACGCACACCAGCGCCCGCAGCCTGGTGCCGGTGGTGATGTTCACCAACTGCGGCAACATGGGCCTGCCGCTGGCCTTGCTGGCCTTCGGCCCGGCGGGGTTCGGCGCGGCGGTGGGCCTGTTCTCCATCAGCAACCTGATCCATTTCTCGCTGGGCGCGCGCATCACGAGCGCGCACGCGAGCACGAAGGAGCTGCTGCTCAGCCCGCTGATGATCGCGAGCGCACTGGGCTTCGCCAGCGCGGCCACCGGCGTGCGCCCGCCCGACGTGATCTTCACGGGCCTGAAGATGCTGGGCGAGCCCATGCTGCCGCTGATGCTGCTGTCCCTCGGCGTGCGCCTCACGCAGTTGCGGCGCGAGGACATCCCGCGCGGCCTGCTGGGGGCCTTCGCGCGGCCCTTGATCGGCCTGGCCGTGGCGCTGCCGCTCGCGTGGGCCCTGGGCCTCGAAGGCATGGCGCGCGCGCAGCTGCTGCTCTTCGCCGCGCTGCCGCCGGCGGTCATGCAGTTCATGCTGGCCGAGCGCTACCGGCAGGAGCCCGAGCGGGTCGCCGCGATGATCCTGCTGGGGAATGCGCTGGCGATCGTCTTCGTGCCGCTGGGCCTCGCGCTGTCGCTCTAGCGCACGCGCGCGCCGAACAGCACGATCACCACCAGCACGATCGCGATGACGGCGCCGGCGACGCCGATGACGATGCCGTAGGGCATGGGCGCGCCCTTCTCGGCAAGCACGGCGGTCGTGGGCGGCGTCGCGCCGGACAGCCATTTCACGAGTTCGGAGGCGGCCTGCGGCGATGCCATCTCGAAGCTGGCCGCCTGCAGCTTGCCGTCGTCGGTGCGCAGCCACAGGTCGGCGAACTGGTCGCGCGCGCGGGCGTGCACCACATCCTTCAGCGCGATCTTCACGCGGTCGTCCTTGCCGGCCACGCGCAGGATGTCCTCCTGCACGCGCACCTCGAGATCGCCTTCGTACCGCGGCAGGGGGCCGTGGCGGTCGGAGGAGGCAAGCTTCGCGTCGAAGCGCGCCTTGATCAGGGAGAAGGTGCCGGTCAGTGCGAACTCGTCCCGCGGGCCGCGGATCAGTTCCTCGACGGTGAGCTTGCGACCGTCCGGACCGATGAGCACACTGCCATCGGCGAGCGTGTTCTTCTGGCGCATGCCCACGATCGTGCGCTTGTCGTACGGGCCGACCTGGCGGCCTTCCAGCAGCAGGTGATACAGCGTGTCGTCCAACCTCGTCCCCTGGCGTTTTCCGCCGGGCGCAAGGATACCCGCGATTGGCCCGGCTGCCGCAGAATGCGGCCATGCCCTCGACGAGAAACCTCCATGACCGGCGCCTGGCCGATGCATGGGCGACGCTGACGTCGCATTCCACCCAAGGCCTGCCGCTGGACCCCGACGCCGGGCGCCTCGCCTTCGCCGACCCCGAATTCCTGCTGCGGCGCGAGACGCGCGGCATCCGCTTCCAGCTCGAGCTGCTCAAGCCCGACCTGGAGCAGCAGGCGCTGGGCATCGAGAACACCATCGTGGTCTTCGGCAGCGCGCGCTTCCGCAGCGAGGACGAAGCGGCCGAACTGGTGAAGAAGGCCGAGGCCGGCGGCGATGCGGAGATGATCCGCCGCGCCAAGGCCCTCGCCCGCAATGCGCCCTACTACGAGAAAGCGCGGGCCTTCGGCCGGCTCGTGGCCGAGTACAGCGCGGGCAAGGAACCGCAGGACATGCTGTTCATCTGCACCGGCGGCGGCCCGGGGATCATGGAGGCCGCCAACCGCGGCGCGCACGAAGCCAACGGCATCAGCGTGGGCCTGGCCATCGCGCTGCCGATGGAGGAAAAGCCCAACCCCTACGTCACCCCGGCGCTGAACTTCCGGTTCCACTACTTCGCGCTGCGCAAGATGCATTTCATGATGCGCGCGAAGGCGCTGGTGGCCTTCCCCGGCGGCTTCGGCACGCTCGACGAGCTGTTCGAGGTGATCACGCTGGTGCAGACGCGCAAGGCCAAGCAGGTGCCCATCGTGCTCTTCGGCACCGATTACTGGAAGAAGCTGGTGAACTTCGACGTGCTCGTCGACGAAGGCGTGATTTCGCCGCAGGACCTGCAGCTGTTCACCTGGGCCGACACGCCCGAGGTGGCGTGGGAAGCGATCAAGGCCTTCTACCGGCTCTGATCAGTCGACCTCGTCGCGCGCGCTGGTCGGCTGGAACTCCGTGTCGCCCGCGGCGGTCGACGGCATCGTGAGCTGCGGCTGCGGCATGTCGGGCTCCGACGGCACGTAGGCCTCGCCGGGCACGTCCGGTACCAGGATGATCCGGCCCGGGTCCCGTTCGGCGCCGCGCAACAAGGCCTCCAGCGTTTCCATCACCGAGCCGACGCGGCTGCCGTGCAGGGGCACGAGGGCCAGCGCGACACGCGGCTTGAGCACCATGCCCAGCGGCAGCCCCGCCATCGGCGTGATGCAGTGCGCGATGACCTTCGCGCTCAGCGCCTTCGCCCGCGACGGCGCGACGGGACCCTCCACCAGCAGCCCGAACCTCGCTTCGCCCAGCCGCGCCACCGTGTCGACGGTGCGCATCATGGCGTTGAGCCGCTCGGCCTGCCGCAGCAGCATCTCCAGCGAATGCTTGCGGCCGAACTCCGAGCGCAGCTGCGGGAAGTTCGAGAACTCGACGATGGCGACGACGCTCTGGTGCCCGAAGCGGCGCGCGCGCTCGATGAGCTCGCCCATGCGCGACGCGAACACGCTGTCGTTGACCAGGCCCGTGAGCGGGTCGACCTCCTGCAGCTGGGCCAGGCGCCGGTGCGGGTCGCGCCGCGCCTGCGTGCGTGTGGCGAGCAACAGGTAGGTGCCGCAGATGGAAACCGCCAGGCCCGCGAGCAGGAACACGAGCGCGCGCTGCGCGAAGGCTGGCCCGAACAGGTCGCGGCCGGCGTACGCGGCCAGCGTCGCCGCGAAAGGCGCCATGGCCAGTAGCAGGCGCGGGGCGAGCTGCTCGCCGTGGTCCTTGGCCCAGCCGATGACGGCGAGCGTGGCGCCCGCCGTGACCGCGACGGTGCCCGCCGACAGCCAGCGCCGCGCCGGGCTCGGGGCGATGCCGCACAGCGCCGCGACGCCCAGGGCCGCGACCGCCAGCAAGATGCACGGCCAGAAGATGCGCTCGGCGCGCTCGCGCACCGCCAGCACCTGCACGAGGAACAGCACAAAGGGCGCCGTCGCCGCCGCCGGCAGCACGTGGTGCGCCGCATCGCTCCAGGCCGGCGACTCGGGCCACAGGTGCAGGCCCGCCACGCCGGCGGCGCTGGCGGTGGCGAGCAGGGCCAGCGCCGTCCACGTGCCGAACCAGAAGTGGCTCGCGTCGCGCTGCACCGCCGACGTCGCGAGCGAGAAGATCGCCCCCATCGCGAGCAGCCCGAAATACACGCCGTACAGCAGCGACAGCCGCTGCTGCTCCCACGACAGCCAGCTCTCGCTGACGAACTCGATGGGCACGTGGAAGCCGTCGGCCGCCTCCACGCGCAGCAGGTAGTTCGTCGGGTCGGCCGCAGAGACCACCAGCGGCAGCACGGGATGCACGTGCGGCAGGGCCCAGGCGGACACGGGGAAGGCGTCGCCGGCCCATTGCGGCGTCCAGCTCTCGTCGTTGCGGCGCGTGTAGAGCGTGACCGAGTCGAGGGCCGGGTCGGCGATGCGCACGTACCAGCGCTGCTCGTCGGGCGCCGCGGGCACGGTGAAGCGGATCCACAGCACGTCGCCCGGGCGCACCGGGTAGGGCTTGTCGACGAGCGTGGGCGCGAATCGATCGCCTTGGGCCAGCACCACGCGCAGCGACGCGGCGCCCGATTCGTCCACCAGCCAGTCGCCCCAGTCCTTCAGCTGCGCGGGCTGCGTGCGCACGTCCAGGTCGAGGATGTGGCGCGCCTGCGCGGCCACGGGCAACAGCAGGGCCAGCGCGCATGCGAGCAGATGCGCGAGCGCCGGCCGCAACGAACGTCCCATGGGTTCTCCGCCCGGCGATCTTCGCACCGGGCGGGCGTTTGCGCCAGCTAGTCGCGCCCGAGTTTCATGGCCAGGCGCATGCCCGAGCCGACGGCCGCGCCGACGACCCAGAACACGCCCGAGACCCCGATGAACGCGCCCGCCATCCCGAACAGAATCGGCATGGTCACGCTCGAGGCGTTGATCGCCATCACGCGCATGGCCACCGCCTCGCCGTGCCGGTGCTCCGGCGTGATCTGGTGCAAGGTGCTCATGACCATGGGCTGGACGCAGCCCAGCGCCATGCCCAGCAGCACCGAGCACAGTCCCATGGCCAGCGGCGCGTGCATCAGCGGGTAGATCGCGAACACCACGGCGGTCGCGCCCATGGCGGCGGTGATCACCGCCCACTCGCGCAGGCGCGCCGCGAAGATCGGCAGCATCACGCGCACCGCCGCGGCGGCAACGGCGAACGAGCCGAGGATCGTACCGATCACCGACGCGGACAGGCCGCGCTCGTGCCCCAGCACCGGCACGACGAACGTGTGCACGTCCCAGCACGAGGCGAGGATCCAGTTCACCAGCAGCAGGCGCCGGAAGCCTTCGTCCCGCAACAGGTCCCACGCCCGTGACTGGTCGTCGCCCTCGGGCCGGATGACCGGCGGCAGTTCCTCGGCGTCCTGCACCCAGAACCAGCACACCAGCGGCAGCGCCGCCATCGCAAGAAACGCCAGCTGGAAGCCGCCGTGGTCAATGAGCAAGCCCGCCGCGAAGGGCCCGACGAAGTTCGACACTGCCGGCCCGATGGCCAACCAGGAGAACACCTGCTTCAGTTGCGTCGGGTTCTCGGCCGCGCGGCCCACGTGGCGCTGCAGCGCGATCGACGCGGCGCCTGTCGCACCGCCGGTGAGCAAGGCGCTGATGCACAGCACGGGGAACGTCGGCAGGATCACCGCGATGCCCGCGCCCAGCGTCGCGGCCAGCACCGCGAAGCCGACGGGCTTCCTCAGGCCGTGGCGGTCCGCGTAGCGGCCGGCCGGCAGCGCGAGGAACACCTGCGTCAGCGCGAACAGCGCCAGCAGCACGCCCACCGCCGCCTCGCTCTGCCCTTCGCGCAGCGCCATCAGCGGCGCGGCCATGCGCGTGCCGGCCATGCAGGCGTGCAGGCAGATCTGGCCCGCGATCAGGCGCACCAGCGCCGGCTTCAGGCCGCCGTCGTTCATGCAGCCGCTGGCGCGGCGGGGTCCCCGTCGGACTCACGCGGGGTATTGCTCGCCGCCAGCGACGCGAGCTGTTCTGCGACCCCAACGTCGATTTCGGAACCCTCGATGAACGTCGCGGGAATCTTCTTGGTCGACTTCACGCCCAAGCCTTCGAGCTTCTGGGCTTGCGACACGAGGTTGCCGCTTCCCGTACTGAGCTTCTTCGCTGCCTCGTCGTACGCCACCTGGGCTTGCCTCAGCCTGTCGCCGACAGACTCCAGATCCCTGACGAAGTCGCAGAACTTCTCGTGCAGCAGCGCGCCCCGCTTCGCGATGTCCTGCGCATTGCGGCTCTGCGACTCCTGCCGCCAAAGGTAGGCGACGGTGCGTAGAACAAAGAGGAAGGTCGAAGGGCTGACGAGCAGGACGTTCTTTTCCCACGCCTGCGAAAACAGTTGCCTATCGTTTGCCGCGGCCAGCATGAACGCGGGTTCCAACGGCACGAACATCATCACGAAGTCCATCGTCGGATAGAGCTTCTGGTACTCACGCACTGAAAGGCCCGTGATGTGCTTCTTCATCGACTCCAGGTGGGCGCGCAACGCCGCGGCGCGCTCGTCGTCCGTTTTGGCGCTGGCGTACTGCTCGTAGGCCACCAATGACGCCTTGGAATCGACCACCAATTGCCGGCCGCCCGGCAGGTTGACGAGCGCGTCTGGGCGCCCACGCGAGCCGTCGTCGCGCGTGCGGCTGTCCTGCAGCGAATAGTGCTCGTCCTTCAGGAGACCAGACGAGGTGAACATCTCCTCCATCACCCACTCTCCCCAGGCACCCTGCACTTGCGCTTTGCCCTTGAGCGCATCGGTGAGGTTCTGCGCGTCCTGGCTCAGGGTTCGGTTGAGGGAGAGCAGCTGCTTGACCTGCTCTTCCAGCGCACTGCGACCCTTGGTCTCCTGGACGTAAACCTCCTCGACCTTCCCCTTGAAGTCGGTCAGCTGCGTGCGCAGCGGGTCAAGCAAGGCGCCGAGCGCGGTGCGGTTCTGTTCCGCGAACTTCTGCGACTTCTGCTCGAGGATTTGGTTAGCGAGTACCTCGAACTGGTTCGACAGGACTTCCTTCGCTTCGCGCAGCAAGGCCAGCTTCTCCTCTGCAGCTTTGCGCTCGCCCTCGCGCTGGGCGTTCAGCTCTGCAAGCGAGGTCCGCAGGCGCGCCGCTTCAGAGTCGGCCGTGGCGCGGCCCGCTCTCTCCGCTTCGGCGCCTTTTCGCGATTCCTCGAGCGATTCGGCCAAGCGAGTGGCGCGCTCATCCAGCCGGGCGACGTCGTCGCGTGAGCGGTCCAGTTCCAGCTTCGTGGCATCGAGTTGCTGCCGCGCGAGCGCCAGGTCGGCTTCAAAGCGTCGGGCGGCCTCCTCCAGCAGCCGTTGGCCGCCGCGTGCGAACCGCACCGCCGCGAACGCGCCGAGAGCCAACCCGGCCAGGAGCGCGAAGGCGATAGCTAGCGAGTGCGCATCCAAAGTCATCCCCTCTTCGCGGGCAGGTACGACTGCGCCCGCTGTCCCCCGAGGATACCGCTTCGCTGGGTCCCTCAGGCCTTCAGCACGTCGGGATTGACAGGAGTGAGCGCCTTGCCGTGAAGAAGGTACGAAATGAGGTTGTCCGCCGCGAGCTCCGCCATCTTGCGGCGCGTGGCCACCGTGGCGCTCGCTATGTGGGGCGTGAGCACCACGTTCGGCACGGTGAGCAGGTCCGGATGGACCTTCGGCTCGCCTTCGAAGACGTCGAGGGCCGCGCCGGCGATGCGTTTCTCGCGCAAGGCCTTTGCCAGCGCCGCGTCGTCGACGATGCCGCCACGCGCGATGTTCGTGAGCGTGGCGGTCGGCTTCATCAGCGCCAGTTCCTTCTCGCCGATGGTGTGGTGCGACTCCTTCGTGTACGGCACCACCAGCACCACGTGGTCCGCGGTGCGAAGCAATTCTTCCTTGCCGACGTAGCGCGCCTTGCATTCGGCCTCGGTCGCCGGGTCGAGCCGCGAGCGGTTGTGATAGATCACGTTCATGCCGAAGCCGTGCGCGCCGCGCCGGGCGATGCCCTGCCCGATGCGGCCCATCCCGAGGATGCCCAAAGTGGCGCCGTGCACCTCGCTGCCGACGAACATGTCGTAGCGCCAGCGGTCCCACTTGCCCGCGCGCAGGAAGATTTCGCTTTCGGTCATGCGGCGCGCGATGGCCATCACGAGCGCGAAGCCGAAGTCGGCGGTGGTTTCGGTCAGCACGTCGGGCGTGTTGGTGCCCAGCACGCCGCGCGCCGTCATCGCCGGCACGTCGAAGTTGTTGAAACCCACCGCCATGTTGGCGCAGATCTTCAGCTGCTTCGCGTTGGCGAGCGATTCGGCATCGACGGGCTGCGCGGTGGTGAGCGCGCCCACCTTGTCGGCCAGCCGCGCCGCGAACTGCTGCTTGTTCCAAAGCTCGTCGGCCTGGTTGTCCTCGACGTCGAAGTGCTGCCGCAGCTTGTCGAGCGTTTCGGGGAAGATCGCGCGCGCGACCAGGATCTTGGGTTTCATCGGGTCAGGGAGTCTGGGTGCCAGCCGAGCAGGGCCAGCAGGACGAAGAAGCCGGCGACGTAGCCCACGGCGACATGCCAGCCGGCCTTGAGCCACGCGCCCACGGATTTCGCTTCGGGGTACATGTTGGACAGCGCCACGCCGGCGGAGGAGCCGAACCAGATCATCGAACCGCCGAAACCGACGGCGTAGGCGAGGAAACCCCAGTCGTAGCCGCCCTGGTGCAAGGCCAGCGCGGTGAGCGGGATGTTGTCGAACACGGCGCTGACGAAGCCCAGGCCCAGGGCCGTCTGCCACGACGGGTCGGGCAGTGCTTTCACGGGCATCATCGCCGCGCACAGCACGAGCGCCAGCAGGAAAACGCTGCCGCGCAGCGCGCCGGGAAGCAGCGACCAGTCGGGTTTGCGCCAGGCCGCCGTCGCCGCGATGGCCACCCACACGGCGGCGCCGATCACCGGCCAGCGGTCCAGCACCTGCACGTCGTACAGGTTGAAGAAGACGTTGGCCGCGATGGCCGCCAGCAGGATGACCGCGACGATCGCGAGCCGCGCGGGTTCGAAGAAGGCATCGACGGGGTCGTCCCGCATGATCGGCTGCAGCCGGTGCTGCTGGCGCGCAGCGAAGACGCCGAAGATCACCAGCGCCACGACGGCGGCCGCGTAGGCCTCGAAGACCTGGCCGGGCTTCACGCCGGCGATCCACATCATGGTGGTGGTCGTGTCGCCGACCACGCTGCCCGAGCCGCCCGCGTTGCTCGCGGCCACGATGCCGGCGAGGTAGCCGATGTGCACACGCTTGCGAAACAGCACGCCGGCCATCGTGCCGCCGATCATGGCGGCCGCGATGTTGTCCAGGAAGCTGGACATCACGAACACGATCACCAGCAGGAAGAAGCCGCCCTTCCAGTCGTCCGGCAGGTACCGGGGCAAGAGGGTCGGCAGTCCGCTGCGCTCGAAATGGTCGGCCAGCAGCGCGAAGCCGAGGAGCAGGCCCAGCAGGTTCGCGAGGATCACCCACTCGTGGCCCAGCAGTTGGACCAGGCCCCGGACGCCCGTCACGCCGCCGAAGTCGCCGAAGCCCAGCTTGAACAGCGCGATGGCCGCCAGCCCCGTGAGGGCGACGGCGAGCGTGTGGTGGTGGAACAGCGCGACGCCGGCGAGGGTCAGCGCGAACAGGACGAAATCGAGGGGGATGCCAGCCAGGGCCATGGGACGCGCCGATTATCGGCGTTCTCCTACCGCGGCTTCGCCCCCTGCGTGCCTACATTGGTTTGCAAGGGAGAACCGCCATGAACCAGGACCGCATCAAGGGCCAGTGGAAACAGGTCAAAGGGAAGATCAAGGAGCAGTGGGGCCGCCTCACCGAGGACGACCTCGACGTGATCGCCGGCAAGCGTGACCAGCTGCTCGGGCGCATCCAGGAACGCCACGGCATCGCGAAGGCCGAAGCGAATCGGCAGGTGCAGGACTTCGAGCAGCGCAACCCGGACGTCTCGCTGGACGACACGCCGGCGCGCAACCAGTCCTAGTCAAGCCACTTGGTGAATTCCTCGACGGGGACACGCGGCGTGTGGAAGGTGTTCACCTTCTCCATCGGGTCCGCATAGCCCATCGACATCCCGCACAGCAGCATCTCGTCGGTGCCCGCGCCGATGTGCGGCAGGATGATCTTCGCGAAGGGGTTCCACGCGGCCTGCGGGCAGGTGTGCAGGCCGTGGGCCCGCGCGCCCACCATGATGTTCTGCAGGAACATGCCGCAGTCCACCAGCGAGCCGCGCCCCAGGATGCGGTCCAGCGTGAACATCAGCCCCACCGGCGCATCGAAGAACTTGAAGTTGCGGTGGTGCTGCGCGTGCATCTTGTCCTTCTCGCCCTTGGCGATGTCCAGCAGCCCGTACAGGCCCCAGCCGTTCTCCCGGCGGCGGTCGATGTACGGCGACACCCATTTCTGCGGGTAGTAGTCGTACTCCTCCGAGTACTCGACGGCGAGCGCGGGGTTGGCGTAGATCGCGTCATGGGCGGCGCACACCTTCTCGACGAGGCCGTCGCGGCTGGCGCCTTGCAGTACGTACACGCGCCACGGCTGCGTGTTGGTGCCAGAGGGGGCGCGCCGCGCCACCGAGATGATGTGCTCGATGGTTTCGCGCGGCACGGGCTTCGGCAGGAAGGCCCGCGCGGAGAAGCGCGTCTCGATCGCGGTATCGACACTGGCGGGGTCGTTCACCACCGCGGTCACGGCATGTCGGGTCATCGCAGCGCCTCCAGCACCGATTTGAGTTTGTGCGGCAGTTCCGCGGGGCGGCGCGTGGCGCGGTCGACGTACACGTGGACGAAGTGGCCCTTGGCGGCCGTGGTCTCGCCGCCCTTGGCGAACAGGCCCACCTCGTAGCGCACACTCGAGCGGCCCAGGTGCGCCACGCGCAGCCCCGCCTCCACGAGGTCCGGGAATTCGAGGGGCGCGAAGTAGTTGCACTGCGTCTCGACCACGAGGCCGATCACTTCGCCGTTGTGGATGTCGAGGGCGCCCTCGCGGATCAGGTGGCCGTTGACCACCGTGTCGAACCAGCTGTAGTAGACGACGTTGTTGACGTGCCCGTAGGCATCGTTGTCCATCCAGCGCGTCGTGATGTCCTGGAAGGCGCGGTAGGCGCTGCGCCGCTCCGGCTGCGGTTTGTTGTCGCTCATCGCGGACGATTCTGCCAGCGCGCGGCGTACTGCGCCGCGACCTTGAAGGTGTTGACCTGCACCTGCACGGTGTCCTCGATGCGCGTGCCGTAGCCGCCGGCCATCGCGAATGCGACGGGCAGCTCGCGCTGCCATGCCCATTCGAAGACGCGGCGGTCGCGGGCTTCGAGGCCGTCCCAGGTGAGCTTCAGGCGCCCCAGCCGGTCGCCTTCGTGCGGATCGGCCCCCGCGAGGTAGATCACGAGGCCCGGATCGAAACGCCGGTCCAGCTCCTCCAGGGCCTGGTCCAGCGCATGCAGGTACTCGTCGTCGCCGCAGCCATCGGGCAGGTCGACGTCCAGGTCGCTCGCTTCCTTGCGGAAAGGGAAGTTCTTCTGGCCGTGCAAAGAGAGCGTGAAGACCGAGTCGTCGCCGCGGAACACGTGCGCGGTGCCGTTGCCCTGGTGCACGTCGAGGTCGACGATCGCGACCTTCAGCGGCTTGCCCCTCGTGCGCAGGCGCTCGGCCTGCATGAGGCGCGCCGCGACCGCCGCATCGTTGAACACGCAGAAGCCGCCGCCCTTGTGGGCGTAGGCGTGGTGCGTGCCGCCCGCGATGTTGGCGGCAACGCCTTCCGCAAAGGCCGCGCGGCAGGCCGAAATGGTCGCGCCCACCGAGCGCCGCGCCCGCTCGACCATCGCCTCGCTCCAAGGAAAGCCGATCTCGCGCATGACCTGGGCGTCGACCGAGCCGTCGCTGATCGCGCCTATGTAGGCGGGGGTGTGGACCAGGGCCAGTTCCCCGTCCGTGGCGGGCGGCGCCTGCCTGAGCTGGATCGCGCCGGGAAGCTCATCCGCCAGGCGGTCGCGCAGCATCTGGTACTTGGCCATCGGGAAGCGGTGCCCCGGCGGCAGCGGCAGCACGAACTGCGTGGCGTAATGGACCTGCACGACAGGATTGTGGCGGGACCGGGGAAGAGCCGTTTTCTAGGGGTTCGGTCCTAATATGTTGCAACGCAGCAAAAAGGACTTGCATTGGCGGAAAGGCTCCCTAAAATACGACCCATGCTGCGCTGCAACAACAGCCGGGCCAACCGGGTTCAGGGCAGATGACGATCCACCACCCTCTTTGGAGAATTGAACATGCTGACCGCTGAACAAGTCCTGGCCTCGCAAAAAGCCAACGTCGAAACCCTCTTCGGCCTGACCTCGAAGGCCTTCGAAGGCGTCGAGAAGCTCGTCGAGCTGAACCTGACCGCCACCAAGGCCGCCCTGGCCGAAGCCGCCGGCACCACGCAAGCCGCCCTGGCCGTCAAGGACGCGCAAGAGCTGCTGGCCCTGCAAGCTTCGCTGTTCCAGCCCTTGGCCGAGAAGACCGCTGCCTACAGCCGTCACCTGTACGACATCTCGTCGGCCACGACCGCCGAATTCGCCAAGACGTTCGAGTCGCAAGCCGCCGACGCGCAGAAGAAGTTCATGGCCGTCGTCGACAACGCCGCCAAGAACGCCCCGGCCGGCAGCGAGACCGCCGTCGCCGTGTTCAAGAGCGCCGTTGCCGCCGGCAACAACGCCCTCGAGTCCGTGCAGAAGGCCGTCAAGCAAGCGTCCGAAGTGGCCGAAGCCAACTTCAACGCCGTCGCTTCGCAAGCCCTGAGCGCCACCAAGACCACGACGTCGTCCAAGAAGCGCTAAGCGCTCGCGAATCGAAGAAACAGCTGGAGGGCCGCCCCTCGATTGAGGCGGCAACTCTACAAAACACGGGGAACCCACCCGATACTCCCGTCATCGAACGGAAGTTCTTCTGGTTGTCTCCTCGGGTCCTTTCGACACCCTCAAGGGTTCAGGGATCCTTCATAGCCCGGTGCTTGCACCGGGCTTTTTTTGTTTCCGGCCCGCCCCGCTCCGCGATAATTGACGTTTACGTCAATTCACCCCCCAGGAGAACAATCCCATGGACATCGCAGGCAAGGTCTTCATCGTGACCGGCGGCGCATCGGGCCTCGGCGAAGGCACCGCGCGCATGCTGGCCGCGCTCGGCGGCAAGGTCGTCATCGCCGACATGCAGGCCGACAAGGGCGAGGCGATCGCCAAGGAGATCGGCGGCGCGTTCGTCAAATGCGACGTGAGCAGCGAGGAAGACGGCAAGGCCGTGGTCGCGAAGGCCACCGCCACCGGCAAGCTGATGGGCCTGGTGAACTGCGCGGGCATCGCGCCGGCGGAGCGCACGGTCGGCAAGAACGGCCCGCACAACTTCGAGACCTTCAAGCGCTGCATCACGGTGAACCTGATCGGCACCTTCAACATGACGCGCCTGGCCGCCGAGGCCATGGGCAAGAACGAGCCGGAGTCCACCGGCGAGCGCGGCTGCGTGATCAACACCGCTTCCGTCGCCGCCTACGACGGCCAGATCGGCCAGGCCGCGTACAGCGCTTCCAAGGGCGGCGTGGTCGGCATGACGCTGCCCATCGCGCGCGACCTGTCGCGCTCCGGCATTCGCGTGATGACCATCGCGCCCGGCATCTTCGGCACGCCGATGATGTTCGGCATGCCGAAGGACGTGCAGGATGCGCTGGCCGCCGCCGTGCCCTTCCCTTCGCGCCTGGGCACGCCCGAGGACTACGCCAAGCTCGCGCGGCACATCTTCGAGAACGACATGCTCAACGGCGAGACGATCCGCCTGGACGGCGCGATCCGCCTCGCGCCGAAGTAATCAGGACTGGGTTTCCCGGAAGGGGTTCGGAACGTCGGGCGGCTCCGGCAGCCCGATGCGCTCGTACTCCGAGATCACCTGCGCGCCCAGCAGCAGCAGCGTCGCGCCGATCTCCAGGCTGAAGAGCACGATGATGGACGTGGTGAGCGAGCCGTACACCACGCTCACCTTCGACAGCGTGCTGAAGTACCACGCGAGGATGTGGCGGGTGATTTCCCACAGCACCGCGGCCGTCGCGCCGCCGATCAGCGCATGCCGCCACGGCAGGCGTCCCACCGGCATCGCGATGTACACGGAACTCACGACGAGAATCTCGCCCGCGAGCCCCAGCAAGTACAGCAGGGCGCCGGAGACGCCCTTGAGCCCCCACTCGTGGCCGAGGATCACGATGCTGTCCTGCCCGATGGCCTGCAGGCTGTTCGATGCGAGGGTCACGACAAGCACGCCGACGCCCAGGCACAGGATGTAGACGTACGGCAGCACCGCCGAGACGATGTAGCGCCGCTTCTTCACCTGGATGCGGTGCAGGAAGATCACGGAGAACGCGTTCTCGAGCACCGTGAATGCGAGCGAGCTGAAGAAGAGCATGGTCACCAGCAGCACCCAGCCGACCACGTTGCTGTTCGTGAGGAAGTCGTGCAGCTCGCCGATCACCGTGCGCGACTGGCCCGGCACCAGCCATTCGAGGTAGCGGCCCAGCGTCGAGAGCAGCAGCGCCTGGTCGACGAAGTACGACAGCGCCATCACGAGCAGGATCAGGAGTGGCACGATCGAAAGCAGCGCGTAGTACGCCACCGCCCCCGCCAGCAACAGGCCCTGGTTTTTCTTGAACTGCTTGAGGACGGTCCAGGTGAACGAACCCGGACTCTTCAGGACGTGGGCAATGCGCGGGCTGAGCATGGGTCAGTAAGATACGCCAACGATGGCGATTCCACAGGCATTCATCCAGGAACTGCTGGCGCGGGCCGACGTCGTCGAGGTGGTCGGGCGCTTCGTCCAGCTCAAGAAGAGCGGCGCGAACTTCGTCGGCCTGTGCCCCTTCCATGCCGAGAAGTCGCCGTCGTTCAACGTCAGCCCCTCGAAGCAGTTCTACCACTGCTTCGGCTGCGGCAAGAGCGGCGACGCCATCCGGTTCCTGATGGAACACGCCGGCATGAACTTCGTGGAGGCGACGAAGGAGCTCGCGGGCGAGTACGGGCTCGAGGTGCCGGAAGACGAGACGAGCCCGGCCGACCGTGAAGCGGCGGCGAAACGCCGAGAGAAGCAGGCCACGCTGAGCGACGTGCTCGAAAAGGCCGGCGAGGCGTACCGCAAGCACCTGAAGAATTCGCCGCGCGCCATCGACTACCTCAAGGGCCGCGGCCTCACCGGCGAAATCGCGAAACGCTTCGGGCTGGGCTACGCGCCCGAAGGCTGGCGCACGCTGGCCGGCGTCTTCCCCGACTACGCCGACCCGCTCCTCGAGGAGAGCGGCCTCGTCATCGCGAACGCCGAGGAAGACAAGCGCTACGACCGCTTCCGCGACCGCGTGATGTTCCCCATCCGCAACGTCAAGGGCGAGTGCATCGGCTTCGGCGGGCGCGTGCTGGGCGACGAGAAGCCCAAGTACCTGAATTCGCCCGAGACGCCGGTGTTCTCCAAGGGGCGCGAGCTCTACGGCCTGTTCGAAGCGCGCGCGGAGTTGCGCGAACACGGCTTCGTGCTGGTGACCGAGGGCTACATGGACGTCGTGGCGCTGGCTCAATTGGGTTTTCCCAACGCGGTCGCGACGCTGGGCACGGCATGCACGCCGGACCATGTGCACAAGCTCTTCCGCTTCACCGACTCGGTCGTCTTCAGCTTCGACGGCGACGAGGCGGGCCGCCGCGCCGCGCGCAAGGCGCTCGACGTGGCACTCCCCTTCGCTTCCGACGTGCGCAGCGTCAAGTTCCTCTTCCTCCCCGCCGAGCACGACCCCGACAGCTACATCCGCGAGCACGGCCAGGACGCGTTCTCGCGCTATATCGGCGAAGCCACGCCGCTCAGCCGCTTCCTGATCGAAGCCGCGCGCGAAGGCTGCGACCTGTCGACGGCGGAAGGCCGCGCCCACATGGCCGCGAACGCGAAGCCGCTCTTCAACGCCCTGCCCGACGGCGCGCTCAAGCGCCAGCTGCTGCCGGAGATCGCGCAGCTCGTCCAGCTCGATGCGCGCGAGCTGGCGTCGCTGTGGGGCACGCGCCCGCCGGCGCCGTCGCGCCGCGACCCGGTGCAACCGCAGCGCCGCCCTGGCCGCACGCTGCCCCCGGGGCGCGCCGACCGTGCGCTGCAGATCGCCTTCATGAACCCCGGCGCGTGGGCCTCGCTGAGCAACGACGACCACCACATCCTGTGCGACCTGGGCGAGCCGCATGGCCCCCTGTTCGCCTGGCTCGACGCCCACATCCACGAGCACGGCCCCGAGCCCTGGGAAGCCCTCCGGGAAGCCGTGGCCGCCCACGAGGCCGCCCCCTACCTCCTGGACCAGGCGGCGCGGGTGCTGCCCGACATCGAGCACGACCTCGATGAGCTTCGCGGCATCCTGCAGAGGGAGCGGGAAAGGCTGATGGACGAAGAGCGCCGGGAGCTGTCGGCCCGGGCGGCGACCGACCCGGCGGCCTACGAGCGCCTCAAGCTGTTGTGGAACGAGCAAAAGCGGCCCCCCAACCCTTGAATTTGCCGGCAATCGATATAATGTAGGGTTTGCTAGCGGCAAGAGCGACAGCAGCACCTCCGGGCCCGGCCGACCGATGCCATCGAGCACGACAGCGCCACCTCACCGCAAGGACTGCACACCAAATGTTCGCCCAACCATCTTGCCCCTGACGGCTTCGCCGTCGCCGCCCGCGCCGGGTAGTCCGTGGCGCACTTTGTTCGTTTGAGCCCTCCCAGGTACCGAGGTATTTCGTCATGCCCGCAGCAAAGTCCAAAGCCGCCGCGAAACCCGTAGCGAAGAAACCGGTCAAACACGCCAAGGCCCCGCTCAAGGTCGTCAAGACCAAGCCGGCGCCGCCCAAGGCGCATGCCAAGCCCAGCAAGACCCACGCCGTGAAAGACAAGCCAGTGCCCGCAACGAAGTCCCCCGCCAAAGAAAAAGCCACTGCCAAGGAAGAGTTGAAGTCCAAGCCCTCGACGAAACACGCCGTCGAGGAGCCCGTGAAGAAGAAACCGGGACGCCCGCCCAAGGCGGCCGCGCCCGAGGCCGAGTCGCCCGCCAAGGGCGCCAAGCGCGGCCGCAAGCCGAAGAACGCCGCTGAAGGCCCGGCCAAGGGCGAGGACGACGTCGACCTCGCCGACATCGACGAGGAACTGGGCGGCGACGACCCGCCCGTGGAGGCGGTGGTCGAGAAGGCCAAGCCCCTGCGCATGAAGATCAGCAAGGCGAAGGAACGCGCCTTGATGAAGGAATTCGGCCTGGACGAGACGATCCTGTCCGAAGAGGAAATGACCAAGCGCCGCCAGCGCCTGAAGGCGCTGATCACGCTGGGCAAGACGCGCGGCTACCTCACGCACGCGGAGATCACCGACCACCTTCCCGAGAAGCTGGTCGATGCGGAGACGCTCGAAGTCGTGGTCGCCATGCTCAATGACCTGGGCGTGGCGGTGTACGAACAGACGCCCGACGCCGAGATGCTGCTGTTGAACAACACGACGCCGACGGCAGCCACGGCCGAGGAGGCCGAGGAAGAAGCCGAAGCAGCGCTCTCCACGGTCGATTCCGAGTTCGGCCGCACCACCGACCCCGTGCGCATGTACATGCGCGAAATGGGCACGGTGGAGCTGCTCACGCGCGAAGGCGAAATCGAGATCGCCAAGCGCATCGAAGGCGGCCTGATGGCGATGATGGAGGCGATCTCCGCATCGCCCGCCACCATCGCCGCGATCCTCGAGACCGCCAAGGACATCCGCGAAGGCAAGGTCGTGATCTCGCAGGTGGTCGACGGTTTCTCCGACCCCAACGAGGCCGACGACTACGTGGCCGAGGAAGACTTCGACGAGTTCGACGCCGAGGACGACGACGACGGCCAGGGCGGCAGCAAGGCGCTGACCAAGAAGCTGGAAGAACTGAAGGCGCGCGCGCTCGAGAAGTTCGACAAGATCGGCTCGCTCTTCGAGAAGATGCACCGCGTGTACGACAAGGAAGGCTGGGGCACGCCGGCTTACCACAAGGCCCAGCACGCGCTCAGCGAAGAGCTGATGACCATCCGCTTCACGGCCAAGACCATCGAGAAGCTGTGCGACATGGTGCGCGCGCAGGTCGACGACGTGCGCAAGAAGGAGCGCGAGCTGCGCCGCATCATCGTGGACAAGTGCGGCATGCCGCAGGAAACGTTCGCCAAGGAATTCCCGCCCAACCTGCTCAACCTCAAGTGGGTGGAGAAGCAGGCCGCGGCCGGCAAGCCCTACAGCGCCGTGCTGGCGCGCAACGTGCCGCCGATCCAGGAGCTGCAGCAGAAGCTGATGGACCTGCAGTCGCGCGTGGTCGTGCCGCTGGTGGAACTGAAGGAGATCAACAAGCGCATGAACGAGGGCGAGTCCTCGTCGCGCGACGCCAAGAAGGAGATGATCGAGGCCAACCTGCGCCTGGTGATCTCGATCGCGAAGAAGTACACCAACCGCGGCCTGCAGTTCCTGGACCTGATCCAGGAAGGCAACATCGGCCTGATGAAGGCGGTGGACAAGTTCGAATACCGCCGCGGCTACAAGTTCTCCACGTACGCCACGTGGTGGATCCGCCAGGCCATCACGCGCTCGATCGCCGACCAGGCCCGCACCATCCGCATCCCGGTGCACATGATCGAGACGATCAACAAGATGAACCGCATCTCGCGCCAGCACCTGCAGGAGTTCGGCTACGAGCCGGACGCCTCCATCCTGGCCGCGAAGATGGAGATCCCCGAGGACAAGATCCGCAAGATCATGAAGATCGCGAAGGAGCCGATCTCGATGGAAACGCCCATCGGGGACGACGACGATTCGCACCTGGGCGATTTCATCGAGGACACCTCGAACACGGCGCCGATCGAAGCCGCCATGCAGGCGGGCCTGCGCGACGTGGTCAAGGACATCCTCGATTCGCTCACGCCGCGCGAGGCCAAGGTGCTGCGCATGCGCTTCGGCATCGAGATGAGCACGGACCACACGCTCGAGGAAGTCGGCAAGCAGTTCGACGTGACGCGCGAACGCATCCGCCAGATCGAGGCGAAGGCGCTGCGCAAGCTCAAGCACCCCAGCCGTAGCGACAAGCTGCGCAGCTTCATCGACACGCTCTGACGTTCAACCTGCTCTACAACAAGCGCCCCACCCCGGGGCGCTTTTTTTTGCCCACGGGTTTTTCCTTGCCGGCCTCCCAAACCGCTTTGGTACGATGATTGGACGCTGACGCCAGCGTGTACAACGATAGGAGACATTCATGGTGGATTCCAAGCTGCGGCCCACTCGTCGCCGCGTCCTCACTGCGGCAGGCGCTCTCGGCGCGGCGGCAGTCGTCCCGGGCCTTTCGCTGGCGCAAGCCGCCTGGCCCAACCGGCCTGTCACCGTCATCTGCCCCTGGGGCGCGGGCGGCGGCACCGACGCCACGGTGCGAATCATCTCCAGCCTGCTCGAGAAGGACCTCGGCCAGCCCTTCAATGTGGTGAACCGCACGGGCGGTTCGGGCGTCGTCGGCCACTCGGCCATTGCGACGGCGCCGCCGGATGGGTACACGCTCGGCATGCTCACGGTCGAGATCGCCATGATGCATTGGCAAAAGCTCACCGACCTCACGCCCGCCAGCTACACGGCGCTGGCGTTGATGAACGAAGACCCGCCCGGCCTCACCGTCGCGGCCAACGCTCCGTACCAGAACGTCAAGCAGCTGGCCGACGCGATCAAGGCATCGCCCGCGGGCAAGTTCAAGGCGTCCGGAACCGGCCAGGGTGGCATCTGGCACCTCGCGCTGGGGAGCTGGCTGCAATCCCTGGGGCTCAAGCCGAACCACGTCGCATGGGTTCCTTCGAACGGCGCGGCTCCCGCCATGCAGGACCTGGCGGCGGGCGGCCTCGACATCGTGTCGTGCTCGCTTCCGGAATCGCGCGCGCTGGTCGAAGCCGGCAAGGCGAAGTCGCTGGCCATCATGGCGAGCGAACGCAACCCGGCTTTCCCGACCGTGCCGACGCTCAAGGAAGGCATGGGCGCGGACTTCGCGGCTGTCGGCGCGTGGCGCGGCATCGCGGGCCCGAAGGGCTTGCCCGCCGACGTCAGTGCCAAGCTCGTGGCGTCGCTGAAGAAGGTCAACGATTCCAAGGAATTCCGCGACTTCATGGCCAACCGCGGCTTCGGCGTGAAGTGGGCCGACGCGGGCGGCTTTGCCAGCTTCATGGCGAATTCCGATGCGGCCATGGGCGTGGCGATGAAGGCCGCCGGCCTAGTGACCTGACGCGCCGGTGAAAGTTTCCGACCGGGTCACCGGTGCGATGCTGGTGGGCCTGGGAGTGGCCTCGTACTGGGGCGGCTCCCTGCTGCCCCCGGTGCCCGGCCAGCAGGTCGGGCCCAACGTCTTCCCGATGGTGATCGGCGCCGCGCTCATCGCGTGCGGGGTGCTGATCATTCTCGGCATCGGGCGCACGTTCGAGGAGGAAGAAAGGATCGTCACTTCGGCCACGGGCGAGGTGGCCGACGAAGAAGCGCTGGAGCGTGCGCAAGGCCGCCTGGCCACCTTCGTGCGCGGCGGCTGGAAGGTGCTGGTCCCGCCAGCTGCGCTCTTCTTCTATTACTTCGCATCGGAGAAGCTGGGCTTCTGGCTGACTGCGTTCGCGCTGATTTTCGTGCTGGCCTGGAGCCAGGGCGCGAAGCTCAAGCATGCCATCGCGCTCGCCATCGTCGCGCCGGCGCTCGTGCACCTCGTGTTCTACAAGCTGTTGCGAGTCCCGCTCCCGCAAGGGCTGCTGAGATTTCCCTGGGTCTGATGAACAACCTCCTCCAGGGCTTCTACATGGTCATGCAGACGGACGTGCTGCTGACGATTCTGTGCGCATCCATCTACGGCCTCATCGTGGGCGCATTGCCGGGCCTTTCGGCCACGATGGCCACCGCGCTGCTCGTGCCGGTGACGTTCTACATGTCGCCGATCGCGGCGGTGTCCGCGATCATCGCGGCGTCCGCCATGGCCATCTTCTCCGGGGACATCCCGGGTTGCCTCCTGCGCATCCCGGGGACGCCCGCATCGGCCGCGTACACCGACGAAGCCTTCGCGATGACGATGAAAGGCCAGCCGGAATTGGCGCTGGGCATCTGCCTGTGGTTTTCCGCGATCGGCGGCATCATCGGCACGATCTCGCTCATCGCGATGGCGCCGGCACTGGCCGAGATGGCCTTCCAGTTCTCGACCTTCGAGTACTTCTGGCTCGCCCTCCTGGGCCTGATGTGCGCGACGATGGTCGCGCGCTCCTCCCCGATCAAGGCCATCGCCGCGATGTTCCTGGGCCTGCTGATCACCTGCGTCGGCATCGAGAACCCCGCGGGCACGGCCCGCTTCACGTTCGGCATCTCGGACCTGCTCGGCGGCATCGAGATCATCCCGGTGCTCGTCGGTGTGTTCGCGGTGTCGGAAGTGATGCGTGCCTACAAGGCGCAGGACGTGCCCGTGCTGCCGCCGCGCAAGTTCGGCAGCATCCTCGCGGGGCAATGGGAACTGACCAAGTCGCACCCCAAGCAGCAGATCCGCGGGAACATCGTCGGCATCATCATCGGCGTGCTGCCGGGCGCGGGCGCCGACATGGCTGCGTGGATCAGCTATGCGATGTCCAAGCGCTTCTCGAAGACGCCGGAGAAGTTCGGCACGGGCCACCCCGAAGGCCTGATCGAAGCCGGCGCCAGCAACAACGCGAGCCTTGCATCGGGATGGGTGCCGTCGCTGCTGTTCGGCATCCCGGGCGACACGATCACGGCCATCGCCATCGGCGTGCTCTACATGAAGGGCCTGAACCCGGGGCCGACGCTCTTCACGGAAAAGGCGTCGAGCATGTACGCCCTCTACATCGTGTTCATGCTGTCCAACATCATCATGATCCCGCTGGGCATCATGATGATCCGCTCCGCGCGCTACGTGCTGTACGTGCCGCGCTCGCTGATCATGCCGGTGATCATCCTGCTGTGCGCCGTCGGCTCCTTCGCCACGGGCAACAACCTCGCGCTGGTGTTCACCGTCGCGAGCTTCGGCCTGGTGGGCTACTTCATGGACCGCAACGGCTACCCGGTGGCGGCCCTCGTCCTCGGGGCCGTGATGGGCACGATGGTCGAGCAGAACTTCGTCACGTCGCTGATCAAGTCCGACGGCAGCCTGATCCCCTTCTTCAACCGGCCCGTCGCCGCGGTGCTGGCCTTCCTCACGTTCGCCGCGGTGCTGTGGCCGCTGGCGGTGTGGCTGCGCAGGCCGCGCACGGCCGGCTAGCTGTCGGTAAAAGCTGTCAGCAATCCGCAAAAAAAGGCCCTCCGGGGCCTTCGCCTTTTGCCTATATTCAAGGCGGAGCCCTGCCATGGATTGGCGACTGACCGTCCCCCTCACGATGGCCGCACTCGTCGCGGCAGCGGGAGGTACCTTCGCCTGGTTCCGGCCCGCGCCCGCGCCGCCGGCGCCGCTGCCCGTCGTGGCCCATTCGCCGCCTGCCGTGCTGGAACATTGCCGCCGCGCGGCCGAACTGCTCTACGACGTGCACTGGGCCGCGGCCTGCTTCAAGAACGACGGCGACAACGACTGCATGCTGCCCGATGCGCAGGCCGCGAAGGTGAACGCGATCCTCGCCACGGAAGAAGCACGCTGCCTGGCGGCGGAATCGCAGGCAAGGGCCTCCCCCTAGCCCGCTACACTCGCTCGTCATGCACCGACGGGCCGCCTTTCTGTTGTTTTCGCTGTGGCTGGCCGCCGCCCTTCCCGCTTTCGCCCAGAACGTCCATCTCGAAGAGATGACCTGGCCGGAGCTGCGCGACCGCATGGCCGCCGGGGCCACCACCGTGCTCATCCCCATCGGCGGCACGGAACAGAACGGGCCGCACATGGTGCTGGGCAAGCACAACGTCCGGGCGCGCGTGCTGGCGGGGCAGATCGCCAGGGCGCTCGGCAACGCCGTCGTCGCACCGGTGGTGAGCTACGTGCCGGACGAAGGCCACATGAAATACCCCGGCACGATCACGATCGGAGACGCCGCTTTCGAATCGTTGCTCGAAGGCGCCGCGCGCAGCTTCCGCCGCCACGGCTTTCGCGACATCGTGCTGCTGGGCGACCACGGCGGCTACCGCAAGGACCTGCAGCAAGTTGCGGCGAAACTCAATCGCGAGTGGAAAGCTTCCCCCGTGCGCGTCCATGCGTTGAGCGAGTATTACCGCGAGTCCGAACATGCCGGCCTTGCGGACACGTCGCTGGCGATGGCCGTCGACAAGTCGCTGGTGCGAGGCGACCTGCTGGCGGGCGCGCAACCCGACAAGGATGGCGTGCGGGGCGACCCCCGGCGCGCGAGCGCCGAAACCGGTCAACGCGCGATGCGTGAAATCGTTGAGACTTCTGTGGCCGCGATCCAGCGGCTCGTAAAAAGATGAAATCGAACCAGACCACCCTTCTCGCCCTCGCGGCCATTGCGGCCGGTGCCGGCGCCCTGATCCTGGAAGCCGGCGCGCAGCAGCCGGCAGCTTCCGCCGCATCGGCCGCCGCACCCGCGGCGGCGGTGACCACGGTTCCCGGCATGCCCGGCGTGCCGAACGCCAACAACCTGTACAGCGAAGTCGGCGCGGGCAAGATGAGCCCCGCCGTCAAGGACCACCTCGAGCGCGTGTACGTGCCCAACCTGCGTGGCAACGAGGTCTACGTGATCGACCCCGCGACCGCCAAGGTGGTCGACAAGTTCAAGGTGGGCCGCAGCCCGCAGCACGTGGTGCCCTCGTGGGACCTGCAGACGCTCTGGGTCGCCAACAACGCCGAAGGCCGCACCGACGGCAGCCTCACGCCCATCGACCCCAAGACCGGCAAGCCCGGCAAGTCCATCCCCGTGGACGACCCGTACAACATGTACTTCACGCCCGACGGCAAGTCGGCCATCGTCGTCGCGGAGGCCAAGAAGCGCCTGGACTTCCGCGACCCGAAGACGATGCAGATGCAGTATTCGATCAACGTGCCGCAATGCGGCGGCGTGAACCACGCCGACTTCTCCATCGACGGCAAGTACGCCATCTTCACCTGCGAGTTCAACGGCACGCTGGCCAAGGTGGACCTGGTGGAGCGCAAGGTGCTGGGCTACATCAAGCTGCAGATGCCCGAGAAGCGCTTCAAGGAGGGCAGCAAGCCCGACGACCCGCAGATGGAGATCTGCACCGCCAAGAAGGGCATGCCGCAGGACATCCGCATCTCGCCGGACGGCAAGCGCTTCTTCATCGCCGACATGCACGCGGACGGCGTGCACATCGTCGACGGGGATTCGTTCAAGCAGGTCGGGTTCATCACCACCGGCCTCGGCGCGCACGGCCTGTACCCCAGCCGCGACGGCACCAAGCTGTACGTGGCCAACCGCAGCACGCACAAGATCCACGGCAAGAACGACGGCCCGGGCACGGTGAGCGTCATCGACTTCGCCACCGCCAGGATCATCACCACCTGGGTCATCCCCGGCGGCGGCAGCCCCGACATGGGCAACGTCAGCCCCGATGGCAAGTGGCTGTGGCTCTCGGGCCGCTACGACGACGAGGTCTACCGGATCGACACGTCGAACGGCGCGGTCACGAAGATCAAGGTGGGCGCGGAGCCGCACGGGCTCACGGTGTGGCCGCAACCCGGGCGCTATTCGCTCGGGCACACCGGCAACCTGCGCTAGTCAGAACATCGTCTGCTGGTAGCTGCCCGTCTTGCCGTCGGTGCGCGGCTTGAGCACGCGCACGTGCGGGTTGCCGGCGGCGGTCACCTCGTAGTCCTTGCCGCACTGCGGGCAGGCGTAGCGGTGCGGGCGCGCTTCGCCGCCGACCTCGGCGGCGGTGACTTCGAGCTTCGCCCCGCAGTAATCGCAGGCCTTCTCGATGCACAGCAGTTGCGGCTGCATACGGTCCAGTATGCGCGCTGCAACGCAACTCTTCAAGGCTCCGGAATGAGGCCTTTCAGCTAGCCAGCTGCTTCTCCAGCTGGTCGAGCACCTCGTAGCAGGGCAGCACCTGCGCCACGCTGGCGTTCGGCTCGCGCCCCTCGCGGATGGCGGCGATGAACTCGCGGTCCTGCAGTTCGATGCCGTTCATGGAGACGTCGACCTTCGACACGTCGATCTTGTCGTCCTTGCCGTTGAACAGGTCGTCGTAGCGGGCGATGTACGTCGCGGTGTCGCCGATGTAGCGGAAGAAGGTGCCCAGCGGGCCTTCGTTGTTGAAGGACAGCGACAGCGTGCAGATCGCGCCGTTCGCGGCCTGCAGCTGGATGCTCATGTCCATCGCGATGCCCAGCGTCGGATGGATGGGGCCCTGGATGGCGTTGGCCTTCACCACGCGGCTGCCCGTCTGGTACTGGAACAGGTCCACCGTGTGCGCGGCGTGGTGCCACAGCAGGTGGTCGGTCCAGCTGCGCGCCTGGCCCAGCGCATTCATGTTGGTGCGGCGGAAGAAGTAGGTCTGCACGTCCATCTGCTGGATGTTGAACTCGCCCGCCTGGATCTTCTTGTGCACGAACTGGTGGCTGGGGTTGAAGCGGCGCGTGTGGCCGACCATCGCGACCAGGCCCGTCTTCTTCTGCGCTTCCACCACGGCCTTGCCGTCGGCGAGCTTGTCGCACAGGGGAATCTCCACCTGCACGTGCTTGCCCGCCTTCAGGCAGGCCAGCGATTGCGACGCATGCATCTGCGTCGGCGTCGCGAGGATCACGGCGTCGACGTCGCCGCGCTTGAGGGTCTCGTCGAGCTCGGTCGTCGCATGCCCGATGCCGTACTTCTTCGCGACTTCCTGCGTCTTGTCCAGCTCGCGGCCGATCACCGACGTCACCTCCACGCCGTCGATCAACTTGAGCGCGTCGAGGTGTTTCTGCCCGAAGGCGCCGGCGCCCGCGAGCGCGACGCGAATGTTCTTGCCCATGTCAGTTGTTCTCCAGGATCAGGTGGCCGACGGCCGTGTTCGACGCGGGCACGTGGTAGAAGCGGTGCCGGACCGTCGGCTTCGCGCCGCCGTTGACGTCCGCCATCGCGCCGCGCGCGATCAGCCACATCACGAGCTCGATGCCTTCGCTGCCGGCCTCCTCCACGTACTCCATGTGCGGCACCTTCGCGAGGCCCTCGGGGTCGTCGATCAGGCGGTCGAGGAAGCGGTTGTCCCACTCGCGGTTGATCAGGCCTGCGCGTGGCCCCTGCAACTGGTGGCTCATGCCGCCGGTGCCCCAGATCTGCACGTTCAGGTCTTCGTCGTAGCTTTCGATCGCCTTGCGGATCGCCTGCCCCAGGCGGAAGCAGCGCATGCCGCTGGGCACCGGGTATTGCACGACGTTCACGGCGAAGGGAATGACCTGGAACGGCCACTCCTTCGCGTCGCCGCACAGCAGCGACAGCGGCACCGTCAGGCCGTGGTCCACGTCCATCTTGTTGACGAGCGTCAGGTCGAAGTCCTGCTGGATCACCGACTGCGCGATGTGCGCGGCCAGGTCCGGCGCACCCTGCACGTCCGGCACGGGGCGCGGGCCCCAGCCCTCGTCGGCCACCTTGTACTGCGCCGCCGTGCCGATGGCGAAGGTGGGGATCATCTCCAGGCTGAACGCCGTCGCGTGGTCGTTGAACACGAGGAAGACGACGTCGGGCTTGTTGTCCTTCATCCACTGGCGCGAGAACTCGTAGCCGGCGAAGACCTTCTGCCAGTACGGCTCGGCCGTCTTGCCCAGGTCCATCGCGGCGCCGATCGCCGGCACGTGCGAGGTGTAGACCGATGCGGTGATGCGCGCCATTATTTCCTTCCCCACTTCGGGTCGCGGCCGCCCGCGATCATCATGTTGCGGTATTCGTCTTCCGACATGCCCGTCATCGAGCCGGCCATCTGCTGGAAGCTCTTGCCGTCGGTCGCGCCGATCTTGGCCAGGAAGTAGATGTTGCCCCCCAGCTGGATGCAGCGGTTCAGGTCGCGCGCCAGCACGGCCTGCTTCTGGTCTTCCGTCATGGGCCATTCGTCGAGGTACGCGCGTTCGTCCTTCTTGAAGCGCTCGCGGTTCTCGGCCTTCATCAGCGACATGCAGAACTGGTTGAGCCAGTAGCCCATGCGGCTCTGCTCGGCGTCGAAGATGGTCGTGCCGGGGACGTTCTTGTAGGGCTTGTCGAGCGGCATGTCAGCTCCAGTACAGGCGCGTGGGGTTGTCGACCAGCAGTTTGCGCTGCAATTCGGCCGTCGTGGCGATGTGCGGGATGAAATCCACCAGCAGGCCGTCGTCGGGCATGTGGTCCTTCAGGTTCGGGTGCGGCCAGTCGGTGCCCCACAGCACGCGGTCGGGGAAGGTCTCCACCACCTTGCGGGCGAAGGGCACGACGTCGCGGTAGGCGTTGCGCTCGCCGTTCAAGGCCGGCGGGCCGGTGACGGAGAGGCGCTCGGGGCAGCTCACCTTGCTCCACACGTTGGGATGTTCGCGCATGAACTTGAGGAACAGCCCGAACTCGGGCCCGTCGATGGGCTTCTTCACGTCGGGGCGTCCCATGTGGTCCACCACCACGGTGGTCGGCAGCGCGGTGAAGAAGTCCCACAGCTCGGGCAGGTCCACCGCCTCGAAGTAGATCACCACGTGCCAGCCGAGCGGCGCGATGCGCGCGGCGATCTCCATCAGCTCGTCCTTCGGCGTGAAGTCCACGAGGCGCTTGACGAAGTTGAAGCGCACGCCGCGCACGCCGGCGGCGTTCATCTCCTGCAGCTCGCGGTCCGTCACCGAGCGCTTCACCGTGGCCACGCCACGGGCCTTGCCGTTCGACGACTTCAGCGCATCGACCAGCGCGCGGTTGTCCGCGCCATGGCAGGTGGCCTGCACGATCACGTTCTTGTCGAAGCCCAGGTGGTCGCGCAGCGCGAAGAGTTGCTCCTTGCTCGCGTCGCACGGCGTGTACTTTCGCTCCGGCGCGAACGGGAACTGCGCGCCGGGGCCGAAAACGTGGCAATGCGCGTCGACGCTGCCCGGCGGCAGCTTGAATTGCGGCTTGCTCGGGCCCGAGTACCAGTCGAGCCAGCCGGGGGTCTTCTCGAAACCGCCTGAGGTGGGTTTGCCGCTCATGCCGTCAATCGATGTAGCGCAGGCCGGCCTTCTCGAGCGGCTCGCGCATCTTGTACATGTCCAGGCCCAGCACGCCGGACGCCAGCTTCTGGCGCTTCTCGCCCTCGTTCGCTTCGCGCGCCGTCGCGGCGTCCAGCGCCTTTTTCGCCATCGCGCGCGGCACGCACACGACGCCGTCGTCGTCGGCCACGATCACGTCGCCGGGATGCACGAGCGCATTGGCGCAAACCACCGGGATGTTCACCGAGCCGACCGTGGCCTTGATCGTGCCCTTGCTGCTGATCGCGCGGCTCCACACCGGGAACTTCATCTCGGTGAGCGTCTTCACGTCGCGGCAGCCGGCGTCGATCACCAGCGCGCGGGCGCCGCGCGCCTGGAACGAGGTGGCGAGCAGGTCACCGAAGAAGCCGTCGGTGTTGGGCGACGTGAGCGCGGCGACGACGATGTCGCCGGGTTGGATCTGCTCGGCGACGACATGCATCATCCAGTTGTCGCCGGGATGCAGGAGCACCGTCACCGCCGTGCCCGACACCTGCGCGCCGGCATAGATCGGGCGCATGTAGGTGTTCATCAGGCCCACGCGGCCCATGGCCTCGTGCACCGTGGCGGAGCCGAATTTGGCCAGCGCGTCCGCCACGGCCGCTTCCGTGCGCTGGATGTTGCGGTAGACCACGCCCAGTTCGTACATGTCACTTCCCCTTGGATTGGAGCTGCGCATCCAGGCGCCGGAACACCCGGCGCGTGTTGCCCTCGAAGATCGCGTGCTTGTCCTCGCCGGACAGCAGCTTCGACGCGTCGATGTAGCGCTTGGTGTCGTCGTAGTAGTTGCCGGTGGTCGGGTCGATGCCGCGCACCGCGCCGATCATCTCGCTGGCGAACAGCACGTTCTTCACCGGGATCACGGTGTTGAGCAGGTCGATGCCCGGCTGGTGGTACACGCAGGTGTCGAAGAACACGTTGTTCATCACGTGCGTGTCCAGCAGCGGCTTCTTCATCTCCTGCGCCAGCCCGCGGTAGCGGCCCCAGTGGTAGGGCACGGCGCCGCCGCCGTGCGGGATGATGAAGCGCAGCTGCGGGAAATCCTTGAACAGGTCGCCCTGGATCAATTGCATGAACGCCGTGGTGTCCGCGTTGATGTAGTGCGCGCCGGTGGTGTGGAAGCAGGCGTTGCAGCTCGTGCTGACGTGGATCATCGCCGGCACGTCGTACTCCACCATCTTCTCGTAGATGGGGTACCACCACTTGTCGGTGAGCGGCGGGGAGTTCCAGTGGCCGCCCGACGGGTCCGGGTTCAGGTTGATGCCTACGGCGCCGTACTCGCGGATGCACTTCTCCATCTCGGGGATGCAGGTCTTCGGCTCCACGCCGGGCGACTGCGGCAGCATCGCCACGGGCACGAAGTGGTCGGGGAACAGCTTGGCCACGCGGAAGCACAGCTCGTTGCAGATCGCCGCCCAGGTGCTGGACACCTCGAAGTCGCCGATGTGGTGCGCCATGAAGCTCGCGCGCGGCGAGAACAGCGTCAGGTCGTTGCCGCGCTCCTTCATCAGGCGCAGCTGGTTGTTCACGATGGTCTCGCGGATGTCGTCGTCACTGATCTTCAGGTCCGCGACCTTCGGCTTCGCCGCAGGGTCCTTGATGCCGGCGATCTGCTGGTTGCGCCACTCTTCCAGTTGCTTGGGCGCGGTGGTGTAGTGCCCATGGCAGTCGATGATGATCGTCATGCGGGTTCCATCCCTTGTCGGCGCTTCGCATCCGCGGTGGGCGGCGAAGCCATGAACAGCAGCAGCTCGCGCGCCGCGGCCGGCTGCGTGCTGGTGGCGCACACCGCGCCGGAAAAGACCGTGTTGATTTCGGCGCCCGCCGGCATCGCGCCGAGGAGCTCGATGCCCGGCTGGTGGATCAGCTCCGAGAGTTGCTGGAAGCCGAGTGCGGCCTTGCCGTCGGCCACCAGCGAGCCCACCGGGATGCCCGGGGAGGCTTGCACCAGTTTGCTCTGGATGTCCGCCAGGCCCCAGCGCTCGAAGAGCTTCAGCAATGCCGTGCCGCTGGGTCCGGTCGAATAGCCGATCGTCGGTGCCGCGAGAACCGCACGCTTGAGCGCTGCCTCGCTCGACACATCGGGCTGCGGCGACCCGGCCTTCACCGCGATGCCGACCCCGGAGCGCACCAGGTCCACGCGGCTGCCCGCCAATTTGCCCGCCTGCTGCAGCTTGTCGATGGCGTCGGACGCGAGCACGACGACGTCGAAGGGTTCATCGGCCTGCACGCGCTTCGCCGCGTCGACGCCGCCCACCGATTCGATGCGCGATTCGACGCCCGAGAGCTTTCCGTACATCGCCGCCAGCTCGCCCAGGAGCTGGCGCGTGGCCATGGAGGAAATGCCGCGGATCGCCGTCATCCGGGCATTGTCGGCAGGGGCGGCGGGCGCTTGAAGCCCACCCCGCCTCTAGCAGCTATGCCAGTTCAGCATAATTGGCGCCCACCCATCCAGAAACATGGACCTCAAGCAGCTCGAATACTTCGTCCGCGTGGCTGAGCTCGGCAGCTTCACGCGAGCCGCGGTCGAGCTGGACGTGGCCCAGCCGGCGCTCAGCCGGCAGGTGCGGTTGCTGGAGGTGGAGCTGCGCCAGACCCTGCTCGTGCGCAACGGCCGCGGCGCGGTGCCGACCGAAGCCGGCAAGATCCTGCTGGAACACGGCCGCGGCATCCTGCACCAGGTGCAGCGGGCTCGCGACGACCTGGGACGGTTGCGCGGCGGGCTGTCCGGGCGCGTGGCGCTGGGACTGCCGAGCAGCGTGGCGCGCGTGCTTGCCGTGCCCTTGACGCGCGCTTTCCGCGAAGCCGCCCCCGACGCCCGCCTGTCGATCAGCGAAGCCCTGTCGGTGGGCCTGCAGGAAGGCCTGACGAGCGGGCGCCTCGACATTGCCGTGCTCTACAACGCGCAGCCCTCGCGCGAGCTCGACGTCCTGCCGCTCCTCGAGGAAGACCTGCTGCTCGTGCGCGCACGTCCGCCGGGGCTTCACGAAGACCCGCCGCCCGGCCCCGTCGACCTGCGCGACATCGCGCAGATGCCGCTCGTGATCCCGAGCCGGCCCAACGCCATCCGCCTGCACGTCGAATCCGCGATGGCCGCCATCGGCGCGAAACCCAACGTGGCGCTGGAGATCGACGGCGTCACCGCGATCCTCGACCTGGTGCTCGACGGCGCAGGCTGCGCGATCCTGTCGCACAACGCGCTGCTGAATTCGCCGCGGCCGTCGGCATACATCGCACAGCAGATCGGCACGCCGCCGCTGCGCATCCAGCTCTCGCTCGCGACGAGCCTGCAGCGGCCCGCGACGCCGGTGCAGAAGGCCGCGCTCGGGCTGATCCGCGACATCCTGCCCGCTGTGTACGCGCGCCACTAGGCGTTCCGTTTGGGGGGAAAACCCCGTGTCCGCGCGTGTGGCATGCCAACACAATGCCCGCACTACAGGAGACAAGGCATGAAGTTCATCCGCAACGTTTTGCTGTCGGTCACGGCGCTGCTCGCGTTCGGCGCGCTGGCGCAGAACATCTCCATCGCCACGGGCGGCACCGGTGGCGTGTACTACCCGATGGGCGGCGGCCTCGCGGCCATCCTGTCGAAGTACGTGCCCGGCATGCAGGCCACCGCGGAAGTCACGGGCGGTTCCGTCGACAACCTGAAGCTCATCGAAACCGGCAAACCCTACGTGGGCTTCTCGATGGCCGATGCGGCGCTGGATGCCGCCAAGGGCGAGGACAAGTTCAAGGGCAAGAAGGTGCCGCTGAAGACGCTGGCCGTGCTGTACCCGAACCGCATGCACGTGGTGACGGTCGAAGGCAAGGGCATCAGCAAGTTCGCCGACCTCAAGGGCAAGCACGTGTCCACCGGCGCGCCGGGCAGCGCCACCGAAGTGATGGCCTTCCGCCTCATCGAGGCCGCGGGCCTGGACAAGGACAAGGACATGAAGCGCGAGCGCCTGAGCGCCGCCGAATCCGCCAACGCGCTGAAGGACGGCAAGATCGACGCCTTCTTCTGGGTCGGCGGCCTGCCCACCGCCGCGGTGACCGACCTGGCGAACACGCCGAGCACCAAGGTCAAGCTGATCGACCACGCGGACCTCGTGGCCGCGATGAACAAGAAGTACGGCAACCTCTACGTCGAGGACGTGATCCCCAAGGCCATCTACAAGGGCATGGACGCCGACAACAAGCAGGCCACGGTGATGAACATCCTGGTCGCGCACGAAAGCATGGACGACAAGACGGCGTACAACATCGTCAAGACCATCTTCGACAAGAAGGCGGAACTGGTGGCCGTGCACAAGGAAGCTGAGAACATCAAGCTGGAAAGCCAGAAGGCCGCTGCGTCCCCCGTGCCCTTCCACCCCGGCGCGCTGAAGTACTTCGCCGAAAAGGGCGTCAAGGTCAACTGACCCGGCCGCCCGAGTGACCGACCCCAACCGCGCCGCGATCACCGAGGGCGTCAGCCAGTCGGCGCTGGAAAAGGCCGAGGAGTTCATCGAGCAGGAGGAAGGCGCCGCCAACAAGTTCCGCGGCGCGCTTGCCGTCTTCGTCACGCTGGTGGCCGTGGCGATGTCCACCTTCCACATGTACGCCGCGTACTCGATCGTGCCGACGCAGACGCTGCGGTACATCCACGTCGCGTTCGTGCTGTTCCTGTGCTTCCTGATGTTCCCGGTCGCACGGCGCTTCCGCCACCGGCTGATGTGGTGGGACGTGCTCGCGGCGCTGCTCGCGATCGGCGTCGCGGCCTACGCCATCCTGGGTGGGGACGATTTCACCGACCGCAACACCTCGCCCCAGGGGTGGGACATCGTCTTCGGCCTGGCGCTGCTGGCGCTGGTGCTCGAGGCCATGCGCCGCACCAACGGCTGGATCATGCCGGTGATCACGGGCTCCTTCATCGCCTACGCCATGCTCGGCCCCTGGCTGCCCGCGCCGTGGACGCACAAGGGCTACGAGATCCCGCGCCTGATCGGCGTGATGTACATGACGCTGGAAGGAATCTTCGGGCCGGCGGTGGACGTGTCGTCGTCGCTCATCATCCTGTTCACCGTCTTCGGGGCCTTCCTGCAGTACTCGCAGGCGGGCAAGTTCTACATCGACTTCTCGTTCTCGGCGATGGGCGGAAAGCCAACGGGGGCCGGCCGCACGGTGGTGCTCGCGTCCTTCCTGCTCGGCGGGCCGTCGGGCTCGGGCGTGGCGACGACCGTGACGCTCGGCTCGGTCGCCTACCCCATGCTCGCGAAGGTCGGCTACGAGAAGAACGCCGCGGGCGGGCTGCTCGCCGCGGGCGGCCTGGGCGCGATCATCTCGCCGCCGGTGCTGGGCGCGGCGGCCTTCCTGATCGCCGAGTTCCTGAAGATCTCCTACATCGACGTGCTGCTGATGGCGTCGATCCCCACCCTGCTCTTCTACTTCGCGCTGTTCCTGATGGTGGAGATCGACGCGCGCAAGTACGGCATGAAGGACGCCACCTTCACCAAGGTCGACAGCGTGTGGAACCTCACGCGCAAGTACTGGTTCCACTTCCTGTCGCTGGTGTCCATCGTCGCCTTCATGCTGTGGGGCTTCTCGCCGGTGCTGTCGGTGTTCTGGGCCACCGTCGTGTCGTTCTTCACCAGCTTCCTGCGCCGCGACACCTCGCTCATCCCGTGGGACATCTTCTCCGCCCCAGGCCCCCTGTGGCGCAAGTTCCTCGACTCGGGCTTCATGAAGGCGATGGAGGGCGGCTCCATCGGCATGCTCAACGTGGGCGCCACGTGTGCGGGCGCGGGCATCATCGTCGGCGTGGTCACCCTCACGGGCCTGGGGCTGAAGTTCAGCTCCATCGTGATCGCGTACGCCGGCGGCTCGCTGCTGCTCACGGCCATCTTCACGTCGCTCGTGGTGTGGATCGTCGGGCTGGCCGTTCCGGTCACTGCCTCGTACATCATCTGCGCCGTGATCGCCGCGCCCGCGCTGATCAAGCTCGGCGTGCCGGACTTCGCGGCGCACATGTTCATCTTCTATTACGCCGTGCTGTCGGAGGTGTCGCCGCCCACGGCGCTGTCGCCGTTCGCCGCGGCCGCGATCACCGGCGGCGACCCGTACAAGACGACGATGCAGTGCTGGAAGTACACGGTGCCCGCCTTCCTCGTGCCCTTCATGTTCGTGCTCGACCCGAGCGGCCAGGGCTTGTTGCTCATGGGCTCGTCCAAGGCACTGGCCGGCGCGAGCTGGTGGAGCATCGCCGAGGTGTCGCTCACCGCCGCCATCGGCATCGCGTCGCTCGCGGCCGGCTTCCAGGGCTGGGCGCTGCGCAAGACGACCAACGTGGAGCGCGGCCTGTTCCTCGCCGCCGGCTTCGCGCTGGTCTACCCGACGCTCATCGCCGACCTCGTCGGCCTGGCGCTCTTCATCGCCGCCGCTGCGATGCAGGTGCTCAGGCGATCGCCCAGAGCAGCGCCGTCAGCGTGAAGAACGACGCGACGGTCGTGCCCAGCTGGGCAGCCGCCGCCATGCCGTCGTGGCCGTGCTTCTGCGCGAGGATCGGGTAAATCCCCAGCATCGGCACGGCGGCCATCAGGATCACGGCGACCTGCAGCTCGCGCGCCATCGGCGGCAGCAGGTACACGAGGCCGCACACCAGCAGCGGGTGCAGGAGCAGCTTGCCGACCGCGATCACGGCGACGTCGCGCTTCATGCCGCCGATGTGGATGCCGACCAGCGAACCGCCGATGACGAAGAGCGAGATCGCGCCGGTCGACATCGCCAGCAGGTTCACCGCCTTGGCGACCGGCTCGGGCAGGTGCCATCCGAAGAGCGAGAAGGCAAAACCGGATGCGATGCCCCAGATCATGGGGTTGCGCGACAAGGCCTTGAGCGACTGGCGCATCGCCGCGCCCAGCGAGCCCGAGCCGCCGCTGTCGGCGATGGCCAGCGCCAGCGGCAGCAGGATGAAGTTCTCCACCACCATCGCCAGCGCCAGCCCGATGCCGGCCGTCGCCGCGCCGAACGCCTGCGCCACCAGCGGGAACCCGATGAAGCCGCTGTTGGGGCACGACATCCCCATGCCGACGATGGCGCTCGCGGAGACGGACTTGTGCGCGAAGCGGCGCGCCCACAGGATGCCCAGCAGCATCGCCAGCACGCCGCCGCTCGCATAGGCCGCGACGAACACCGGGTTGAGCACCTCGGCCACGCTGCGCTGCGACAGCGCGTTGAACAAGAGCGCGGGCAAGGCAATGTTGATCACGTACTTGCCGAACACGCGCATCTCGGCACGCTCGAACAGGCCGATGCGCGTGGCCACGTAGCCCGCGGCGATGACCAGGAAGATCGGGCCGGTGAGCGCGAGGACCGCGAGCACGTCAGCGCTTGCGGGCGGCCAGCAGCCGGTCGGCGTACTCCTGCCAGCGCGCGCCCTTGGCGACGTCCTTGAACGTGCCCTCCTTCGCCTGGTCCGCGACCCACTGCTGCTTGTCGGCGATGGCCGCCGTCATGAGCGGATCGAAGCCGGCCTCTCGCACGGTGTTCGCTGCTTCGCGCATCTCCTCGGCGCGGCGCTTGCCGTGCTCGACGACGCGGCTGAAGAAGTAGGCGCCCTGCTTGTCCCAGTCGATGCTCGGAAAGGTCTCGCGCAGCGTCGGCAGCACGTGGTCCTCGACGCCGTAGGCCCGCGCGGTCGCGTAGCTCTCGATCACCAGGGCCTCGAGGCCCTTGATCATCACGCTGCGGCACATCTTGATCGCGCTGGCCACGCCCAGCTTGTCGCTGACGGCCTTGGCGTCCATGCCCCAGGACTGAAGCAGCGGCGCGAGGTCGGCCGCCCGCGCGCCGCCGAGCAGCATGGGCACCTGGATGCCGTAAGGCGGCACCGAGGTCATCACGCCCGCCTCGACGTACTGCGCGCCGGCGGCTTCGATCGCGGCCGCGGCCTTCTGCTTGGTGCCGGGCGACGCGGAATTGAGGTCGAGGAAGAGCGCGCCGCGCCGGACGGACTTCGCCGCCTCTTCGGCGACCGCGAGCGTGTTGGAGGCCGTCACCGCCGAGATCACGAGATCGCTGGCTTCGCACAGCTCGCGCATCGAACCATGCGCCGTCACGCCTGCGTCCCCCGCGTGCGCCAACTCCGCGTCGCGCGTGGCCGCTTGCGCGAACTTCAGGTCCCAGGCGCCCATCGCGCGCACCCGGTCCTTCAGGCCCTTCGAGAAGATCTTGCCGACCTCGCCGTAGCCGACGACGCCGATGCGTGCGATGTCCAGGGTGCTCATGGCTTCATCGTGCCACACCGAGCAGGCGGTCGAGCAAGTCGGGCGAGCGCAGCAACGCATCGGCCGGGCTGGCGTGGACCACGGTGCCGCGATCGAGCACGATGGCGCGGTGCGAGATGCGCAGGATCGCCTGCGGATGCTGCTCCACGATGATCGCGGCCAGGCCCTCCTCGCGCGTGATGCGCTCGATGGCCTTCAGCAGCTCGGCGACGATGATCGGCGCCAGGCCTTCCAGCGGTTCGTCGAGCAGCAGCACCTTGGGGTTGACCACCAGCGCCCGGCCGACCGCCAGCATCTGCTGCTCGCCGCCCGACAGCTGCGTGCCCAGGTTCGTCTTGCGCTCGGCCAGGCGCGGGAACATCTCGTAGACGCGCTCCGGGGCCCAGCGGCCCGGGCGCGCGACCGCCGTGAGGTTCTCGTGCACCGTGAGCGACTTGAAGATGTTGCGCTCCTGCGGCACCCAGCCGATGCCTGCGGCCGCCCGCAGGTGCGACGGCAGCTTGTGCAGCTCGGCGCCGCCCAGGGTGATGGAACCGGCGTGCTGGCGCGTCGACCCGGCCAGCGTGTTGATCAAGGTGGTCTTGCCCGTGCCATTGCGGCCGAGCAGCGCGAGCGTCTGGCCTTCGCCCAGCTCGAACGACACGCCGTTGAGCACCACCGCCTCGCCATAGCCGGCGCTGAGGTTGTCCACGCGCAGCAGTTCAGCCATGCGCCACCTCGTGCCCCAGGTACACGGCCTTCACTTCCTCGTTGGCCGCGATCTCCTGCGGCGTCCCTTCGGTGAGCACGCCGCCGTTGACCAGCACCGTCATGCGGTCGGCGAAGCTGAAGACCAGGTCCATGTCGTGTTCGATCAGCAGCACCGACACGTCGGCCGGCAGTGCCGCGACCGTCTGCAGGAGCTCTTCGCGCTCGCCCGCGGGCACGCCGGCCACCGGCTCGTCGAGCAGCAGCACGCGCGGCTCGCAGGCCAGCGCGATGGCGATCTCCAGCAGCCGGCGCTTGCCGTAGGCCAGGTACTCCGTGCGCTGGTTCATGACCTCGAAAAGGTGGAACTGCGCCAGCAGCTCCTCGCAACGCTGCGCGACTTCCGCGGGGGCGCCCAGCGGCTTCCAGAAGCCGGTGCCGAGCCCGCGCTGCTGCGACACCACCAGCGCCAGCGTTTCCAGCGGCGTCATCGACGCGAACAGCTGGTTGATCTGGAACGTGCGAACCATGCCGCGTTGCACGCGCTTGTGCGGAGCCAGCTGGGAGACATCCTCGCCCTCGAGCACGATGCGGCCTTCGGTCGGCTCCAGCACGCCCGTCAGCAGGTTGACCAGCGTGGTCTTGCCGGCGCCGTTGGGGCCGATCAGCGCATGGCGCGCGCCGCGGCGCACGTCCAGCGTCACGTTGTTGGTGGCCGTGATGCCGCCGAATTTCTTCACCAGGCCCTGGGCCTGAAGCACGACGTCGCTCATCGCTTCCACCAGGTCCATGGCTTGAAGAGGCGGTCACGCCCCACGAGCACCAGCACCACCAGGAACAGGCCCAGCCAGAACGTCCAGTACTGCGGGGTGATCGACGACAGCAGGTCCTGCATGATCTTGAAGACGACGGCGCCCACGACGCCGCCGTACAGCCAGCCCGTGCCCCCCACGACCAGCATCAGCATCAGGTCGGCGGAACGGTGGAACTCGAAGACGTCCAGCGACGAGAAGCCGGAAGTCTGCGTGAACAGCGCGCCGGCCGCGCCCGCGATCGCCGCAGCCAGCGTGTACACCGACACGAGCCGCGCGTGCACCGGGATGCCGATGGCCATGGCCCGCAGGCGGTTGTCGCGGATGGCCTTCAGCGTGGCGCCATAGGGCGAATTCACGATGCGCCGCGCGATGAAGAAGAGCACCAGCAGCACCGCCAGCGAGTAAAACACCGCCGTGCGGCCCGCGAGGTCGAAGGCGAACTGGCCGAGCACGGGCGAGAACACCAGCCCCTGGATGCCGTCGGTGCCGCCGGTCAGCCAGTCGAGCTTGTTCGCGAGCTCCAGCAGGATCAGCGCCACGCCCAGGGTCACCATCAGCCGCGTGAGGTCGGTGCCGCGCAGGATCGTGAAGCTCGCCGCGAGCCCGAGTACCGCCGACGCTGCCATGGCGACGACGAGCCCGAGGTGCGGGTCGGGGTTGATGTGCTTGCAGAACAGCGCGGCGGTGTAGGCGCCGAGGCCGAAGAAGGCCGCGTGCCCCAGCGACACGATGCCCGCGTACCCGAGCACGAGGTCCAGCGACACCGCGAACAGCGCGATGATCGCGATCTCGTTCACGATGAGCGCGGTGCTCGGCACGAGCAGCGGCACGGCGAACGCCGCCAGCCACAGGAGCGGCTCCCACCACTTGACCTTCGCCGTGGCGAGCAATGACTTCTGCGCGTCGGTCATGCCTTGCCGCCCTGGCGCACGAACAGGCCCTGCGGGCGCCACAGCAGGATCACGATCATCAGCACGTAGACGATGAACGCGCCCATCTTGGGGATGTAGTACTTGCCGGCCACGTCCGCGATCCCGAGCAGCAGCGCGGCGAGCAGCGGGCCGGTGATGGACGACGTGCCGCCGACGGCCACCACGATCAGGAAATAGATCATGAACTTGAGCGGGAAGCTCGGGTCCAGGCCCAGCACTTCCGCGCCCAGCGCGCCGCCCAGGCCCGCCAGGCCCGAGCCGAACGCGAAGGTGGAGAGGAATACCACGTTGACGTTGATGCCCATGCCCGCGGCGACGCGCTGGTCGTCGACGGAGGCGCGCAGGCGGCTGCCGAAGCGCGTGCGCGACAGGATCCACTGCAGCAGCACGGTGAGCGCCGCGCAGATCACGATGATGAACAGGCGGTAATGCCCCATGCCCAGCGTCCAGGCACCGCTGCCGAGCTCGGTACGGCCCTTCAGCCATTCGGGCAGGTGCAGGATCTGCTGCGTGGAGCCGACGAAGTAGTCGACCGCCGCCACCGACATGAACACCAGGCCGATGGAGAACAGCACCTGGTCCAGGTGCGGCTTGCTGTACAGCGGCCGGTACAGCGTGCGCTCGAGCACGGCCCCCAGCAGCGCCGCGCCCGCGAAGGCGAGCGGCAGGCACAAGAGGAACGGCACGCCGGCGCGCTGCATCAGCAGCACCGTGATGTAGCCACCCACCATCGCGAACGCCCCGTGCGCGAGGTTGATGAAGTTCATCAGGCCCATCGTCACCGCCAGGCCGACGGCGAGGATGAACAGCAGCATGCCGTAGGCGATGCCGTCGAAGAGGATGGTCAGCATGTGAAAGACACTGGATCCCGGCCTGCGCCGGGATGACACGGCTTGTGCCGTGTCACTTCGTCTTGCCCGGGTCCTTGACGTCCTTGATCACGTCGAACTCGGTGTTCCACAGCTGGCCGTCCTTGCGTTCCACCTTGCGCAAGTAGATGTTCTGCACGACGTCGCGGGTCTGCGCGTCGATGAACACCGGGCCGCGCGGGCTTTCGAAGATCTGGCCCTTCATGGCCGCGAGCAGCGCATCGCCGCCGCCCTTGCCGCCGGTCTTCTTCAGCGCTTCGTAGATCACGCGCATGCCGTCGTAGCCGCCCACCGACATGAAGTTCGGGCGCAGGTTGTTGTTGGCCTTCATGAAGGCCTCGACGTACTTCTTGTTCGCGGCCGACGGGTGCGCCGTCGAGTAGTGGTGCGAGGTGACCACGCCCAGGGCGACGTCGCCCATGTCGTTGAGCTGGTCGTCGTCCGTCACGTCGCCCGTGCCGATCAGGCGGATGCCCGCCTTGTCCATGCCGCGCTCGCCGAACTGCTTCATCACCGCCGCGCCCGCGCCGGAGGGCACGAAGACGAACAGCGCGTCGGGCTTGAGGTCGCGCACCTTCTGCAGGAAAGGCGCGAAGTCGGGGTTGCGCAGCGGCACGCGCAGCTTGTCGACGACCTTGCCGCCGTTGAAGATGAAGCGCTCGCTGAAGAACCGTTCGGCGTCGATGCCCGGGCCGTAGTCGGTGACGAGCGTGACGACCGTCTTGATGTTGTTCTTGGGCGCCCAGTCGCCCATTGCGACGGACGCTTGCGGCAGCGTGAAGCTCGTGCGCACGACGTAGGGCGACGCTTCGGTGATGCTCGACGTCGCGGCGGCCATCACGACCAGCGGCGTCTTCGATTGCGTGGCGATGGGCGCGACGGCCAGCGCCGAGGGGGTGATGCCGAAGCCCGCCACCACGTCCACCTTGTCGTTGACGATCAGCTCCTGGCCGATGCGGCGCGTCACGTCGGGCAGGCTGGTGTCGTCCTTCAGGATCACCTCGACCTTGCGGCCCGCGACGGTGCTGCCGTTCTGCGCGATCCACAGCTTGACGGCGGCGTCGATCTGGCGGCCCGTGGTGGCCTGCTGGCCCGTCATCGGCAGGATCAGGCCGATCTTGAACGGGGTGCCTTGCGCGAAGGATGAGCAGGACACCGCAACCACGGCGGCGGCCGCGGCCGCGCGAAGGATCGTTCTCTTGTGCATGTTGTCTCCTGGAGGGTGCCCGGATTGTCCCTTCGCGGCCCCATGCCGCAAAGGCTAGTCCTGTCTAGCAGTTATGCGCAATTTTGATATCGAAGTCACGGGGGTGAGCACTATGCTTTGCCATCCCCTGGAGACGCCTCCCATGTTCCCCAAGAACGCCTGGTACGTCGCGGCGACGCCCGACGAGATCGACGAAAAGCCGCTCGGCCGTACCGTCTGCAACGAGAAGATGGTGTTCTGGCGTCCCCGCGCCGGCGAGGTTTCGGCACTGGAAGACTTCTGCCCGCACCGCGGCGCTGCGCTTTCGCTCGGCAGTGTGTGCGAAGGCAACCTGGTCTGCGGCTACCACGGGCTGGCGATGGGCTGCGAAGGCAAGACCGTGTCCATGCCCGGCCAGCGGGTGCAGGGCTTCCCGAAGATCCGCTCGTTCCCGGTGGCCGAGAAGTACGGCTTCATCTGGGTGTGGCCCGGCGACCCGGCCCTGGCAGACGTTTCGAAGATCCACCACCTCGAGTGGGCCGAAAGCCCCGACTGGGCCTACGGCGGCGGGCTGTACCACGTGGCGTGCGACTACCGCTTGATGGTCGACAACCTGATGGACCTGACGCACGAGACCTACGTGCACACCACCTCCATCGGCCAGAAGGAGATCGACGAGACGCCGGTGACGACCAAGGCCGACGGCGACCACGTGATGACGTCCCGCTTCATGGACGGCGTGATGGCCCCGCCCTTCTGGCGCGCCAACCTGCGCGGGAACAACCTGCCCGACGACCAGCCGGTGGACCGCTGGCAGGTGTGCCACTTCCACCCGCCGTCGCACATCATGATCGAGGTGGGCGTGGCGCTGGCGGGCCGCGGCGGCTACAACGCCGAGGCGAAGGACAAGGTCTATTCCATCGTGGTGGACTTCCTCACGCCCGAGACCGACACCAGCATGTGGTACTTCTGGGGCATGGCGCGCAACTTCAACGTGACCGACAAGGCGCTGACCGCGCAGATCAAGGAAGGGCAGGCAAAAGTGTTCGCGGAAGACACCCAGGTGCTGGAGGCGCAGCAGCGCAACCTGCTGCGCTGGCCCGAGCGCCGCCTGCTCATGCTGAACATCGATGCGGGCGGCGTGCAGTCGCGGCGCATCATCGACCGGCTCGTCGCCGCCGAACAGCCCGCGAAGGCCGCCGCGTGACGCAGCTGAAGGTCAAGGTCGTCCGCAAGAAGCTGGAGGCCGACGGCATCGCCAGCTTCGAACTGGCCCGCGCCGACGGCGGGCCGCTGCCGGCCTTCAGCGCGGGCTCGCACATCGACGTGCACGTCCCCGGCGGCCTCACGCGCCAGTATTCGCTGTGCAACGAGCCCTCGATGCACCACACCTACCGCATCGCCGTGCTGCGCGACGCCAAGTCGCGCGGCGGCTCGGCCGGCATGCACGACGCCGTGAAGGAAGGCGACGTGCTCGAGATCAGCGAGCCGCGCAACCACTTCCCGCTGGTGCATGCCGTCCGCACCATCCTCTTCGCGGGCGGCATCGGGATCACGCCCCTGCTGTGCATGGCGCACCGGCTGGCCCACGTGGGCTCGGACTTCGAGCTGCACTACAGCACGCGCTCGAAGTCGAAGACGGCGTTCTTCGACGAGATCGCGGCATCGCCCTTCGCGGGCCGCACCCACTTCCACTTCGACGACAACCCCGCCGAGCCGCTGCAGCTCGGTGGGCTGCTCGCGAATGTCGATTCGCAGACGCACCTCTACGTGTGCGGCCCCGCCGGCTTCATCCAGTTCGTCACCGACTGGGCCAAGGGCTGCGGCTGGCCCGCGGGCCAGATCCACGTGGAGTTCTTCGCCGCGCCCGACCAGGACAAGAGCGGCGACCGGCCCTTCGACGTGAAGATCGCGAGCAGCGGCCAGGTGATCCCCATCGCCGCCGACCAGACGATCGTGAAGGCGCTGGCCGCCGCCGGGGTCGAGATCCTCACCTCGTGCGAGCAAGGCGTGTGCGGCACCTGCATCACGCGCGTGCTCGAAGGCGAGTGCGACCACCGCGACATGTACTTCACCGACGAGGAGAAGGCGAAGCACGACCAGTTCACGCCCTGCTGCTCGCGTGCAAAATCGGCCGTCCTCGTGCTCGACCTGTAGGAGACATCGAATGATCCAGCTTCCCGCCCGCTACGACCACGTCGGCAGCTTCCTGCGCCCCAAGTACCTGCTGGAGGCCCGCGAACAGAAGGCCAAGGGCGAGATCACCCCGCAGCAGCTGCGCGCGGTGGAGGACAAGGCGATCACCGAGATCGTGAAGTTCCAGGAGTCCATCGGCCTCAAGAGCATCACCGACGGCGAGTTCCGCCGCACCTACTTCCACCTGGATTTCCTCGAGCAGCTCGGCGGCGTCAAGACCGACATCCCGGTCACGGTGAAGAAGCCGGACGGAACCGAGGAACTCGCGCCGCCCGTGATCCGCGTCACCGGCAAGGTGCGGCACGCCAAGGACATCCAGAAAGCGGACTTCGAGTACCTGAAGTCGCAACTGAGCGCCGGCCACACGCCGAAGGTGACCATCCCCTCGCCCACAATGCTGCACTTCCGCGGCGGGCGCGCGGGCATCAGCCGCGAGGCCTACCCCGAGCTCGAGCCGGCCTTCTACGACGACGTCGCGAAGGCCTACGGCGACGAGCTGCGGTCCCTGTACGACGCCGGCGCGCGCTACGTGCAGATGGACGACACCAACCTGGCCTACCTGTGCGACGAGAAGATGCGCGAAGCCGCGCGCCAGCGCGGCGACGACCCCAACGAGCTGCCGCACCGCTACGCGAAGTTCATCAACAAGGTGGTGGCGCAGAAACCTGAAGGCATGCTGCTCGCGATGCACCTGTGCCGCGGCAACTTCAAGAGCACATTCGCCGCGCAAGGCAACTACGAGCCGGTGGCCGAGGCGCTGCTGAAGGAGATGGACATCGACGCGTACTTCATGGAGTACGACGACGACCGCTCCGGCGACTTCCGGCCGCTGCGCTACCTGCCCAAGGGCAAGATGGTGGTGCTGGGCCTGGTCACCACCAAGTTCGGGCAGCTGGAGAAGAAGGACGACCTGAAGCGGCGCATCGACGAAGCCGCGAAGCACGCGCCGCTGGAGCAACTGGCCCTGTCGCCGCAATGCGGCTTCTCCAGCACCGTGCACGGCAACCTGATCGCCGTGGACGACCAGCGCCGCAAGCTCGAGCTGGTGGTGCAAACCGCTCGCGAAGTCTGGGGAGATTGACTACGATGGCAGGCCACAGGAGCCTGCCATGCCCGTCTCGCGCCGCTCTTTCGTCGCCGCCACGGCCGCCATCCCGCTGCCTTCGCTCGCGCAAACGCACAAGACCCAGTCCTGGCCGCTGAACACCCCGCGCCGCACCGGCATCCATGACATCGCGCCCGCCCCCGACGGCGGCGTGTGGTTCACGGCGCAGGCGAGCGGGCACCTCGGCTGGTTCGACCCGAGGACGGGCAAGACCGAACTGGTCGCGCTCGGCGCCGGCTCTTCGCCGCACGGCGTGATCCAGGGCCCGGACAAGGCGGCATGGATCACCGACAGCGGGCAGAACGCGATCGTGCGCGTTGCCTGGCCTTCGCGCGAGGTCAAGGTGATGCCGCTGCCGCAGGGCACGCCGTACGCCAACCTCAACACCTGCGCCTTCGACGGCGACGGCGACCTCTGGTACACGGGCCAGGGCGGCTACGTGGGCAAGGTCGCGGTGAAGACCGGCGCGGTGTCGGTGAAGCAAGCACCGCGCGGGCGTGGGCCCTACGGCATCTGCGGCACGCCTTCGGGCGACGTGTGGTGGTGTTCGCTCGCCGGTTCCTTCATCGCGCGCATCGACCGCCGCACCGGCGACTCGCATGTTGTGGAGCCGCCCACGAAGAACCAGGGCGCGCGCCGCGTGTGGAGCGACAGCCAGGGACGCATCTGGGTGAGCGAATGGTCGGCGGGCCAGCTGTCGGTGCACGACCCGAAGGCCAACACGTGGAAGCAGTGGAAGCCGCCGGGTGCGGACCCGAAGATCTACGCCGTGTACGTGGACGAGCGCGACATCGTGTGGACCACCGACTTCGGCGGCGACTGCGTGTGGTCCTTCGACCCGAAGGCCGAGAAGTTCGAGCGCTACGCCTTCGGCCGCCCGGGCATCAACGTGCGGCAGGTCCTGGGCCGCCCGGGCGAGATCTGGCTGCCCGAAAGCGGCACCGAGCACATCTCGGTGATCCGCACGGCCTGACCTGCTTTACACAACGTTGCCATTCCCGGCAGGGAAAACTCCGCATTTCCGCCGGTTTGGAGGGGCCACCCCCTTGCCGGGATGCGCCGGCCCGTGTCTCATCGGGAGAGTACCGCTGAGCTACTTCGCATGACCCGCTTCCTCGCCTTCCTCGCCCTGGCCCTGGCCGGCTCCGCCTTCGCGCAGAACGCGCGCGTGCACGAGTCGCGCCCCATCCCCGGGCGCTTCATCGTCGTCTACAAGGACTCCGTCGCCGACCCGGTGGGCGAGACCGACCGCAAGGTGCGCCGCACGGGCGGCCGCAAGCACCACGCGTTCTCCAAGGCCCTCAAGGGCTTCTCGGCGACGCTCTCGGACGACGCCGTGCGCCAGCTGCGCGAGGACCCGGACGTCGACTTCGTCGAACAGGACCAGACGGTCTCCACGACGGCCGTGGAGAACCAGGCAACCTGGGGCCTGGACCGCATCGACCAGGCCGACCGCCCGCTGGACACGCAGTACCACTACGACCGCACGGGCGCGGGTGTCTACGCCTTCATCATCGACACCGGCATCCGCGCCACGCACGCCGACTTCGGCGGGCGCGTGGCAACGGGCTTCTCGAACGTCCCGGACGGCCTGGGCACCGGGGACTGCAACGGCCATGGCACGCACGTCGCCGGAACCGTGGGCAGCACGACCTACGGCGTCGCGAAGGGCGTGACGCTGGTTCCGGTCCGCGTGCTCGATTGCGACGGCGCGGGCAGCTGGAGCGACGTCATCGCCGGCATCGACTGGGTGGCGCAGCAGACGGGCAAGCGCCCCGCCGTCGCCAACATGTCGCTGGGCGGCGGCTTCTCGAGCGCCGTGAACGCGGCCGTTGCGCGCGCGGTGGCCGCGGGCGTGACCCTGGTGGTCGCCGCCGGCAACGAGAACAAGGACGCCTGCCAGACCTCGCCGGCGGGCGAGCCCACGGCGATCACGGTCGGCGCGACCACGTCGAGCGACACGCGGGCTTCCTTCTCCAACTTCGGCACCTGCGTCGACATCTTCGCGCCGGGCGTATCGATCAAATCCACCTGGAACCTGCACGACGCATCGACCAACACCATCAGCGGCACCTCGATGGCGTCGCCGCACGTCACGGGCGTCGCCGCGCTGGCGCTCGAAGCCAACCCGTCCGCATCGCCCGCCGCCATCACCGACTTCATCGTCGACAACGCAACGCGCAACCGCATCACATCGCTCACGTCCAACTCGCCCAATCGCCTGCTCTACTCGCTGGCGGGCGGCGTGGCGAGCGAGCCGCCGCCGCCCACCGTGGCCGTGAAGTCGCTCGCGGGCCAGAAGGCCAATGCCTCGGGCGGCTGGGCGGCGAAGGTCACCATCACCGTGCGCAACGTGGATACGGGCGCGCTCGTGTCGAACGCGCGCGTGTCGGGCTCGTTCGACCCCGGCGGCACGGGCCAGTGCACCACGACATCGAAGGGCAACTGCGCGATCACGAGCGCGACCCTTGCCAAGTCGGTCAACACCAGCGTGTTCACCGTGACGGACGTCGCCGCGCCGGGCGCGACCTACGATCCTTCGCAGGACGCCGCGTCGCGCATCACGGTGCACCAGCGCCGCTAGCGCGCACCAGCTCGTCGAACGAAGCCAGCCGGCCCGCCAGCGCGCTGGCCATCACCGTCGCCGGGCTCGCCAGCCACACCTGCCCCGGGCCCGAGCGGCCCGGGAAGTTGCGGTTGATCGCGCTCACGGTCACCTGCCCCGCATCGGTCGACGAGCCCGGCCCGCAATTGGCGCAGGCGCCGCACGAGGGTTGCAGGATGCGAGCGCCGGCGGCCTCGAACGTGCGGTCGTAGCCGCGCGCGATGCAGTAGTCGCGCACGGCCGTCGTCCCGTACTGCAGGTACAGGCTGACGCGCGGCGGCACGCGCAGGCCGTGCGCCAGGCCCCAGGCCAGCACCTCGTGGTAGCGGTCGAAGTCCTCGCGCTTGCCCGCCGTGCACGAGCCGCCGTAGGCGATGTCGACCGCGACTTCGCGCCCCAGCGCGGCCAGCGGCATGCCGTTGCCGGGATCGCCGGGGCAGGCCACCATGGGCGACAGGCGCGTGCAGTCGACGGTGATCGTGCGCGAGTAATGCGCGCCTTCGTCGCTGCGCATCCAGGGCTCGAGCGTGAAGCCGACGCCGCGGCGCTCGCGCAGGAACCGCAGCGTCCGAGCGTCGGGCGCGACGATGCCGGTCACGCCGCCGAGTTCGGCCGTCATGTTGGTGAGCGTCGCGCGCTCGTCGATCGACATCGCATCGACCGCGCTGCCGCGGAACTCGAACGCCTGCCCCACGCCGGCGCCCGCGCGGATTTCGGGCAGCGCCAGCAGGTGCAGGATCACGTCCTTCGCGGCCAGGCCGGCGGGCAGCGGGCCGTCGAGCTGCACGAGCAGGTTGCCCGGCATCGTCAGGCGCACGGCGCCGGTCACGAAGGCATCGGCCATGTCGGTCGTGCCCACGCCGAACGCGACGCAGCCCAGCGCGCCGCTGTGCGGCGTGTGCGAGTCGGTGCCCGCGACGAGCTGGCCGGGCAGCGCGTAGTGCTCCGCCACCATCGCATGCGAGATGCCCGCGACGTTCGTGCCGTCGTCGGCGCGCGCTTCCTCGTCGGTGAGCGTGCGGTGGCTGCGCAGGCTGTGGCGTGCGACGAAATCGCGCTGCGCCTGCTGCATGGCGCGCATGTTGGGCACCAGGCCCAGCCGGATGTGCGCCGGGCTTTCGTCGACGTAGGAGCTGTGGTCCTCGAACACGATCACCGACCCGCGGTCGCGGATCGCGTAGCCTTCGGGGAATGCGGCGTCCAGCAGGTGCGCCGCCATGCCCGTGTAGTACTCGTGGATGAAGCGCCAGTCCGCGCGCAGGAACAGGCCGTCGCCGGCCTTCGGTTCGAGCGACGTCACGGGCGTGCGCAGCAGGTGGCGCTGGACGATCTTGTCGAAGAGCGTCATCGGCACATCGCCGGTATCGGCGGGCGCGGCCTGCGCCTGCATCAGGTGCTGCTGCCCGAACGCCAGCAGGCCGCCGCTGCGCAGGATGCCCTGGGCGAGCTCGTCGCGGCCTTGCAGCAACTCGTCGAGTGCGATGTCCTCGCCGCGCTCGATGCGCGCGACCAGGCCCATGTCGGTGGAAGTCAGCAGCCCGATGTTGTCTGCGTTCTGCCGGTAGATGCGCTCGAAGCTCTCGGCGATCACGAGCCGAATCCCGGCGAACTTCTCCGCCGCCGGGCTGTGCTCGCGCGAGGAGCCCTTGCCATAGCGCTTGCCGGCCACCGTGACGTCGAAGCCGCCGCGCACGACGTCGCCGCGCGCGATGGGGAAAGCATTGCCCGAGCGGAAGCCGGTGTACGCGAACTGCGCGAGCTTGCCGTCGAAGTGCGACATGATCGCCACCGGCGTGATCTCGTCGGTGGAAACGTCGTCGCGCAGCTTCCCGCCATCGCGCAGGAAAAGGATCTTGCCGAACTTCATGGGGCAGGTGCCTGGGCGGCGAGATGCTGCAGCAGGAGCAGCGCGGCCGGGGTGAGCGCAGCTTCGTCGCGGTACACGATGATGAACCTGCGCCGCGCCCATGTCTCCGCGAGGGGGATGATCCGCAGCTCGTAGGCGTCGGCGTAAATTTCCGCCACTTCGCGCGGGACGAGGCAGATCGCCAGGCTTGCGCGCACCACGCGCAGCGCTGCCTCGAAGTTCGTGACGATGACGCGGTGGTTGAACTTCTGCCCCACGCGCGCCGCTTCCCGCTGGAAGAGCACCTGCACGGCGCTGTTCGCCGGCAGGCTCACGTGTTCGTAAGGCAGCGTGTCTTCGAACTTCACCCGTTTGCGCGACGCGAGCGCGTGGCCGCGCGGCACGACGACCGCCAGCTCGTCCATGCGGTACGGCTTGCTGTGCAGTCCCGCGGTGTCGGTGGCGTCCCAGCAGACGCCCAGCGAAGCGGTGCCGTCGTGGATGCCGCGGACGATGTCGGGGCTGACGCGCTCTTCCAGGTCCACCTGGATGCGCGCGTGTTCGCGCTTGTGCAGGAAGGTCGCGATGTCCTGCGCCAGCGACTCGGCCAGCGCGGAAGCGGACGCGAGGATGCGCACCTGCCCCCGCGCGCCGGCCGCGTACGCCTCCATGTCGCGCTCGATCGCGCCCACGGTGGCCAGCACGGAACGCGCATGCTCGAGCAGCGTGCGGCCCGCCGGCGTGGGCTGCACGCCGTGGCGCTTGCGCGCCAGCAGGGGCGTGCCGACGGCGTCTTCCAGCTGGGCCAGCCGCTTGCTGATGGCCGAGCCGACGATGTTGGCGCGCTCGCCCGCGCGCGAGATGTTCCCCGTCTCGCACACGGTGACGAAAAGGCGCAAGCTGGTGAGGTCGAGGTCCCGCAAGATATTCCTAACCGGAAAACCACTCGTTCCAAATGAACAAAATAGGTTCGGTTGGGAAATTCTAAACTCTCGCCATGCCGAAAGCCATCCTCCGTGAAATGGGCCTTCGCGACGGGCTGCAAAGCGTCGCGACCATCGTCCCCACCCAAGCCAAGATCGAATGGATCCGCGACGCCTATGCGGCAGGCGAACGCGAGATCGAAGTGGGCTCGTTCGTGCCCGCGCGCCTGTTGCCGCAGCTGGCCGACACCGCCGAAGTGCTCGCCTTCGCGCAGACGCTGCCCGGCCTGAAGGCCAGCGTGCTCGTGCCGAACATGAAGGGCGCCGAGCGCGCGATGGAATGCAAGGCCGCATCGATGCTGCTGCCGCTGTCCGCGAGCCACGAACACAGCCTGGCGAACATGCGCAGGACACCCGACGAGGTGGTCGCCGACATCGCCCGCATCCGCGACGCGCGCGATGCCGCGAAGTCGCGCACGGAGATCGAAATCGGCATCAGCACGGCGTTCGGCTGCACGATCCAGGGCAAGGTCGAAGAAGACGAAGTCGTGCGCCTGGTGAAGGCCGTGCTCGACGAAGGCGTCGACGCGGTCGGCCTGGCCGATACGGTGGGCTATGCCGACCCGGCGCAGGTCAAGCGCCTCTACGAGAAAGTCCTGAAGGTCGCGGGCGGCAAATTGAACTGCGCGCACTTCCACGACACGCGCGGCCTGGGCCTGGCGAACTGTTTCGCGGCGTGGGAGATGGGCATTACACGTTTCGACGCCTCCATCGGCGGCATCGGCGGCTGCCCGCACGCGCCAGGCGCGAGCGGCAACGTCGCGACGGAAGACGTCGTGTACATGCTCGCGAGCATGGGCGTGGACACCGGCCTCGACTTCGACAAGCTCATCGACTTGCGCGGCAAGGTGGGCAGGTGGCTCGCCGGCGAATCGCTGCACGGGAACATCTGGCGCGCCGGGCTGCCCAAGACGATGAAGGAGACCGCACATGCATGAGCAAGCCAGGGACGTGCCGCAGCCCCTGAAGGGCCTGCGGGTGGTCGAGTTCACCCACATGGTCATGGGCCCCACCTGCGGCATGGTGCTGGGCGACATGGGCGCCGAAGTGATCAAGGTCGAGCCGGTGGCCGGCGAGAACACGCGCCGCCTGCTCGGCGCGGGCGCGGGCTTCTTTCCCATGTTCAACCGCAACAAGAAGAGCATCGGCCTGGACCTGCACAAGCCCGAGGGCGCGGAGCTCGCGCGCAGGCTGTGCGAGACGGCCGACGTGGTGATCGAGAATTTCAAGCCCGGCACGATGGTGAAGTACGGGCTGGACTACGCCACCATCAGCAAGACCAACCCGAAGGTGATCTACGCGAGCCACAAGGGCTTCCTGCCCGGCCCGTACGAGCACCGCACGGCGCTCGACGAGGTCGTGCAGATGATGGGCGGGCTCGCGTACATGACCGGCCGCCCCGGCGACCCGCTGCGCGCGGGCTCGAGCGTCAACGACATCATGGGCGGCCTGTTCGGCGCGATCGGGGTGCTGGGCGCGCTGGTGCAGCGCGGCATCACCGGCAAGGGCATGGAGGTGCAATCGGCCCTGTTCGAGAACAACGTGTTCCTCGTCGGCCAGCACATGCTGCAGTACGCCGTGACGGGCAAGCACGCCAACCCGATGCCCGCGCGGCAAAGCCCTTGGGCCATCTACGACGTGTTCACCGTGAAGGACGGCGAGCAGATCTTCCTGGCCGCCGTGAGCGACGCGCAGTGGAACGTGTTCTGCGACGCGTTGGGCTTCGGCGACCTCAAGGCCGAGCCGTCGCTGGCCACGAACAACCAGCGCGTGGTCGAGCGCCCTCGCCTGCTCAAGGCGCTGCAGGAGCGCCTGGCGCTGCGCAGCGCGGACGAGATCGCGGCCATCATGGAAAAGGCCGGATTGCCCTTCGCGCCCATCCGCAAGCCGGAAGACCTGTACGATGACGAGCACCTGCTGGCCACGGGCGGCCTCGCGGACGTGAAAGTCTCCGACGGCCCCAAGGCCGGGGAGACCGTCAAGACCACCCTGCTTCCCTTCACCATGGCCGGCGCGCGCCTGGGCGTGCGCCTCGATCCGCCGCGAGCGGGCGAACACACCCAAGAGCTGCTCGAGGGACTGGGCCTGGACGACACGCGCATCGCGCACCTGCGCACGAGCGGCGTGGTCGGCTGACCGAATTCACACAAAAGGAGACATCCAACATGAACCGCCGCGACTTTTCGCTAGCCACCCTCGCCACGCTCGCCGTGCCGGCCGCCCTCGCCCAGTCCGACGTCGTGAAATTCATCCTGCCCAACGCCGTGGGCTCCGGCGTCGACACGATCACGCGCGCGGCCCAGCCCGCGCTGTCGAAGGCGTTCAACGCCTCGGTGGTGGTGGACAACCAGCCCGGCGCCGGCGGCGTCGTGGGCCTGCAGGCCCTGGCGCGTGCGCCCGCGGACGGCAACACGCTGGCCATCGTGTCGAACAACGTGGTGATCTTCCCCAGCGTGCTCAAGGCGCTGCCTTTCGACATGCCCGGCGACTTCACGCCCATCGCGGTCATCGGCGCCACGCCGATGGTGCTGGTGGTCAACCCGCAGAAGATGCCGGCCAAGGACGCGAAGGAATTCTTCGCGCTGCTCAAGGCCAAGCCCGACGGCTACAACTTCGCTTCCGGCGGCAACGGCACCATCCTGCACCTGGCCAGCGAAATGGTCCTCGACGCCGCGGGTGTGAAGGCCAAGCACATCCCCTACAAGGGCGTGGGCCCCATGGTCACCGACCTCATCGGCGGCCAGGTGGATTTCGGCACGGTCGCGCTGCCCAGCGTGCAGGGGCAGCTCAAGTCGGGCCAGCTGCGCGCCATCGGCCTGCTCACGCCCCAGCGCACGGCGGCGGCGCCGGACATCCCGACCTTCGCCGAACAGGGCCTGAAGGACTTCTCGCTGGACGCCTGGTTCGGTGTGCTCGGGCCCAAGAACCTGCCGCCCGCGCAGGTGAAGCGCGCGCACGATGCGGTGGTCGCCGCGTTCGCCGACCCGGCAGTGAAGGAAGCCATGGCCAAGCAGGGCAACACCATCAACATCAGCACGAGCGAGCAGGCGCAGATCGCGTTCAAGCGCGAACTGCAGCGCTTCGCGGCGCTGGTGAAGAAGGTCGGGCTCGAACCCCAGTAAGCGGATTTGAAATCCGGCGCTCCTGCGCCTATGGTGGAACTTCCGCCAACCAGGAGCGCACCATGGCCAGCTACGTCGTTCTCGCGCAGTTCACCGAACAGGGCATCCGTGCCGTGAAGGAAACCGTCAGCCGGGCCGACGCGGCCAAGGAGGCGGCGTCGAAATTCGGCGCGAAGATGAAGGACATCTACTGGGTGCAGGGCCAGTACGACCTCGTCACGTTCATCGAGGGTGACGAGCAGGCCGTGACGGCCTTCGGGCTGGCGCTGGCGAGCCAGGGCAACGTCAAGTTCCAGACGCTGCGCGCCTTCTCGCGCGACGAGATGTCGGCGATCCTGAAGAAGGTCTAGGCCTCAGCCGCGCTGGGCGCGGTCCTTGGTGTTCTGTGCCTCGATGCGTTCGCGGGCGGCTTGCCAGTCCGCGTCGGTCCAGCTGCGCAGCTCGTAGAAGTTGCCGCCGGTGGCCAGCGCGTTGCCGCCGTCCATCATGATGGCCTGCCCCGTGAGCCAGTCGCACTGGCCCGGGGCCATGAGAAACGCCGCCAGGTTCTCGAGCTCGCTCATCTCGCCGGGGCGCGCCATCGGGTTGCGCTCGCGGCTGCGCGCGCCCGGTTCCTCGCCGGGGTTCAGGCGCTTGCTCATGCCTTCCGTCGGGATCTCGCCGGGGCCCACGGCGTTCAGGCGCACGCCGAACTTCGCCCACTCGATGGCGAGCGACTTGGTCATCACCTCGATGCCCGCCTTGCTCATGGCCGACGGCACGACGTAGGGGCTGCCGTTGTCGACCCAGGTCGTGATGATGCTCATGACGCTGCGAAACGGCTGGCCGGGCTTCCATTCGCCGGCCTTCGCCTGCGCCACCCAGCGCTTGCCCACGGCCTGCGTCACGTAGAAGGTGCCGTGGAAGACGATGTTGGCGACGGCGTCGAAGCCGCGCGGCGACAGCATCTCGGTGGGCGAGATGAAGTTGCCCGCCGCGTTGTTGACCAGGCCCGTGAGCCCGCCCCCCTGCCACAGCGCTTCGACCATGTCCTCCACGGCCTGCGCCACGCGGATGTCCACGCCGAAGGTGTCGATGCGCCGCTGCGGGAACTGCTTGCGCCATTCGGCGGCGGTTTCGTCGCAGACTGCCTGGCGCCGGCCGCAGATCGCGACGTCGGCGCCCAGGGAGAGGAAGCGCGTGGCCATCGCGCGGCCGAGTCCGGTGCCGCCGCCCGTGACGAGGATGCGCTGGCCCTGCAGGAGGTTCGGTGCGTACATGGCGTCTCCTTCGGTGAAGCCGCCATGATGCACCAGCCCGCTAGCGGCGGCGTTCGCGCCGCCAGGCGTTGAAGTCTTCGGTCGACTTCGGGTCGGTCGGCGGGTACAGGCCGAGGATGCTGCGGCCCTTGCGCACTTCCTCCGTCACGAAATCCTCGAAGGCCGTCATCTCGTGCGCCTCGTTCGCGACCTCGTCGGCGATCTTCGCGGGGATGACCACCACGCCCTCCTTGTCGCCGACCATCACGTCGCCCGGGAACACCGCGACGTCGCCGCAGCCGATGGGCACGTCGATGTCCAGCGCCTGGTGCAAGGTGAGGTTGGTCGGCGCGCTGGGGCGGTGGTGGTAGGCCGGGAAGCCCAGCTCCGCGATCTCGGGCGAGTCGCGAAAGCCGCCGTCGGTGACGACGCCGGCGCAGCCGCGCACCATCAGGCGCGTGACGAGGATGGCGCCGGCCGAAGCGGCGCGCGCGTCCTTGCGGCTGTCGATAACCATCACCGCACCGGGCGGACAGGTTTCCACCGCCTTGCGCTGCGGGTGCGCGCGGTCCTGGAACACCGTGATCGGGTTCAGGTCCTCGCGCGCCGGGATGTAGCGCAGCGTGAAGGCTTCGCCCACCATGTTGGGCAGGTTGGCGTTGAGTGGGCGCACGTCCTGGATGAACTGGTTGCGCAGGCCGCGCTTGAAGAGGGCCGTGCACAGCGTCGCCGCGCTCACGCCCATCAGTTTCGCTTTTGTTTCGGGATTCAGGGCCATCGCATCGCCTCTCAGTAGATCGCGGGCTCGTCGACGGGCGCGCCGAAGGTGGTTTCGAGGTAGTCGAAGTCGCAGCCGGTGTCGGCCTGCAGGATGTGCTGCGTGAACATGTAGCCGTAGCCGCGCTCGAAGCGGCGCGGGAGCGGCTGCCACGCGGCGCGGCGCTTGGCGAGCTCCTCGTCTGTCACGTGCAGGCGGATGCTGCGGCCCGGCACGTCGACCGTGATCGTGTCGCCCGTCTTCACCAGCGCGAGGTTGCCGCCGACGTAGGCTTCGGGCGCCACGTGCAGCACGCAGGCGCCGTAGCTCGTGCCGCTCATGCGCGCGTCGCTGATGCGCATCATGTCGCGCACGCCCTGCTTCACCAGCTTCACGGGGATCGGCAGCATGCCCCACTCCGGCATGCCAGGGCCGCCTTGCGGGCCGGCATTGCGCAGCACCAGCACGTGGTCCTTCGTGACGTCGAGGTTCGGGTCGTCGACGGCTTTCTTCATGGCTTCGTAGTCGTCGAACACCAGCGCCGGGCCCGAGTGCTTCAGCAGGTCGGGGCTGCAGGCGCTGGGCTTGATCACGCAACCGTCGGGCGCGAGATTCCCGCGCAGCACGGCCAGCGCACCCTCGCGGTAGATCGGGTTCGACAGCGGCCGGATCACGTCGGTGTCGTACACCTCGGCGCCTTCGAGGTTGTCGCGCACCGTGCGGCCCGTCACGGTCATCGCATCCAGGTGCAAGAGCCCGCCGTCGGCCAGCGTCTTCATCAGCGCGCGCATGCCGCCGGCGTAATAGAAGTCCTCCATCAGGTACTTCTGGCCGCTCGGGCGGATGTTGGCGATGACCGGCACCTTGCGCGAGAAGGCGTCGAAGTCGTCCAGCGACACCGCGCACTCGCCGCCCGCACGGCGCGACATCGCGACCAGGTGGATGATGGCGTTGGTGGAACAGCCTTCGGCCATCGCCACGGTGATCGCGTTCTCGAAGTTCTTGCGCGTGAGCAGCTTGGCGGGCGTCAGGTCCTGCCACACCATCTCGACGATGCGGCGGCCGCACTGCGTGGCCATGCGCTGGTGGTTGGAATCGACGGCGGGGATGCTCGACGCGCCCGGCAGCGTCATGCCCATGCCTTCGGCGATGCCCATCATCGTGGCGGCCGTCCCCATCACCATGCAGGTGCCGGCACTGCGCGCGATGGAGCCCTCGATCTCCATCCACTGCGCCTCGGTGATCTTGCCGGCGCGGCGCTCGTCCCAGTATTTCCAGCTGTCGGAGCCGGAGCCGAGCACCTGGCCCTTCCAGTTGCCGCGCAGCATCGGCCCCGCCGGCAGGTAGATGCACGGCAGGCCCATGGTGATCGCGCCCATCAGCAGGCCCGGCGTGGTCTTGTCGCAGCCGCCCATGAGCACCGCGCCGTCGATGGGGTGCGAGCGCAGCAGCTCCTCGGTCTCGATGGCGAGCAGGTTGCGGTACAGCATCGTCGACGGCTTGACGAAGGGCTCCGACAGCGAGATCGCCGGCAGTTCCACCGGGAAGCCGCCCGCCTGCAGGATGCCGCGCTTGACCTCCTCGGCCCGCTCGCGGAAGTGCGAGTGGCACTGGTTGATGTCGCTCCAGGTGTTGACGATGGCGATGACGGGCTTGCCCTGCCAGTCGGCATGGTCGTACCCCATCTGCATCGCGCGCGAACGGTGGCCGAAGGAGCGCAGGTCGTCGGGCGCGAACCAGCGCGCCGACCGCAGCTGGTCGTAGGTGACACGGGTCATCTCATTCTTCCTTGATGCCCGCGGTCTTGATCACCTTCACCCAGCGGTCGTGCTCGGCCGCGACGAACTGCGTGTAGTGCGCCGAGCCCTGGGGCGGCACGACGAAGCCCTGCGACTCCATGCGCTGGCGGATGGCGGGCGACTGCATGGCCGCCACCGCCGCCGCTTCGACCTTGTCGACGATGGGCTTGGGCGTGCCCCTGGCCACCGACAGGCCCGACCACGACAGCGCCTCGAAGCCCTTGAAGCCCGATTCGTCGATGGTGGGGACGTCGGGGTACAGCGGGTTGCGCTGCAGGCTGCTCACCGCGAGCGCGCGCAACTTGCCGGCCTTGACGTGCTGCAGCGCGACGTCCTGGTTGATGAACATCAGGGGGATCTGGCCGCCCAGCATGTCGGTCATCATCGGCCCGCCGCCGCGGTAGGGGATGCCCACCATGAAGATGCCGGCGGTCTGCTTGAGCAGCTCCATCGCCATGTGGCCCGAAGCCGCCGGGGTGTAGCCGTAACTGAGCTTGCCGGGGTTGGCCTTGGCATAGGCGATCAGGTCCTTGAACGTCTGGAAGGGCGTGGACGGGTGCACCACCAGCACGTTGGGACCGCTGTGCACGTGCGTGATGTGGATGAAGTCCTTCTTCGAGTCGTACGCCACCATCTTGTTGATGCCGTGCGCCACCGCGTTCTGCCCCACCCCCGTCTGGATGAGCGTGTAGCCGTCGGCCGGCTGCTGCAGCGCGCGCGTCATGCCGATCACGCCGCCCGCGCCGCCGACGTTCTCGATGACGACCGGCTGCTTCAGGTTCTTGCCCAGCTCGTCGGCCAGCATGCGCGCCATGACGTCGCTGGTGCCGCCGGGCGGGAACGCGACGATCAGCTTGACCGGCTTGCTGGGGTAGTCCGCCTGCGCGAAAGCGATGGACGGCAGTGCGGCGGAAGCGGCGGCCGCGGCCAGGAACGTGCGCTTGCGCATGCGGGTCTCCTTGTGAAGCTCCTAGTATCTGTGCGGCAACCGGATGAGCCAGCGTAGGAAAACACTTACGCGTGACCGCGCAACGCTGACACGCCGCGCTCGCTAATGCCGGGCAAGACTGGGTCATGCGCCACCAAGGCGTTGTCACCCAAAGGAGATACACATGAGCGACAAGAATCCCGCGAACAAGGATCCCATCACCGGTGCGCCGGGCGCGCACCCGGCAGGCGTTGCAGGCGGCGCGGCCGCCGGTGCCACGGCCGGCGCGGTCGTCGGCTCCGTCGCCGGGCCGGTAGGCACGGTGGTCGGTGGTGCGATCGGCGCCGTCGCCGGCGGCCTGGCCGGCAAGGGTGCGGCCGAGAGCGTCAACCCCACGGCCGAGGACACGTACTGGCGCAGCAACTACGACAAGGCGCCGCACTACAAGCCCGGCTACACCTATGACGACTACGCACCGGCGTACCGCACGGGCTACACCGGCTGGGAGCGCGCGCAGGCGTCCGGCGAAACGTTCGACACGTACGAGCCCAAGCTGCGCGACGAGTTCGAGCGTTCCAAGGGCAAGTCGCGGCTGAACTGGGAAGAGGCGAAGGGCGCAACGCGCGACGCCTGGCACCGGGTCGAGCGCGCCATCCCGGGCGACGCCGACAAGGACGGCCGCTAGGGCCTAGTGCTGCTGCGGCGCGGGAGTCACTTCCCAGTGCTGCAGCACCCTGTCGTGCGCGTCGACACTCTCGAGGCGCACGCGGAAGCCCCACAGGCGGGCGACGTGCTTCACGACCTCCTCGGCGCTGTTGTCCAGCGGGCGGTCGTTGTCGCGCGTGTGGCGCAGCGTCAGTGACCTGTCGCCGCGCAAATTCACGTTCCACACCTGGATGTTCGGCTCGCGCCAGTTGAGGTCATGCTGGCGCGAGAGCGATTCGCGCACGCGGCGGTAGCCCGTGTCGTCGTGGATCGCCGACACCTCCAGCTCCTTTTGCGTCGCGTCGTCGACGATCGAGAACAGGCGGAAGTCGCGCATCAGCTTGGGCGAGAGGTACTGCCCGATGAAGCTCTCGTCCTTGAAATGGCGCATCGCATAGTCGAGCGTCTTGCGCCAGTCGCTGCCCGCGATGTCCGGGAACCAGTCCTTGTCTTCCTCGGTCGGGTTCTCGCACATGCGGCGGATGTCGCAGAACATGTTGAAGCCCAGCGCGTAGGGGTTGATCCCGCTGTAGCCGGGGTGCCCCACCGGCGGCTGGAACACGACGTTGGTGTGCGACGACAGGATCTCCATCATGTAGCCGTCGGTCAGCAGCCCCTGGTCGTACATGTCGTTGAGCAGCGTGTAGTGCCAGAACGTGGCCCAGCCCTCGTTCATCACCTGCGTCTGCCGCTGCGGGTAGAAGTACTGCGCCACCTTGCGCACGATGCGCACGATCTCGCGCTGCCACGGCTCCAGCAGCGGCGCGTTCTTCTCGACGAAGTACAGGATGTTCTCCTGCGGCTCCTCGGGGAAGCGGCGCTGCTCCTTCTTGCGCTCCTTGCTGCCCCGGGAGGGCAGCGTGCGCCACATGTCGTTCACCTGCTGCTGGAGGTACGCCTCGCGGTCCTTCCGGCGCATCTCCTCCTCGACCATCGAGATCTTCTGCGGCCGGCGGTAGCGGTCCACGCCGTGGTGCATGAGCGCATGGCAGGCGTCGAGGATTTCCTCCACCGCGTCGAGCCCATGGCGCTCCTCGCACTCGGCGATGTAGCTCTTGGCGTACACGAGGTAGTCGACGATCGAGCTCGCGTCCGTCCACATGCGGAACAGGTAGTTGCCCTTGAAGAAGGAGTTGTGCCCGAAGCACGCATGCGCCATCACCAGCGCCTGCATGGGCATCGTGTTCTCCTCCATGAGGTAGGCGATGCACGGGTCGGAGTTGATGACGATCTCGTAGGCCAGGCCCATGTGGCCGCGGCGGTAGCTCTTCTCGCTGGAGATGAACTGCTTGCCGAACGACCAGTGGCGGTAGTTCACCGGCATGCCCACGGACGCATACGCATCGAGCATCTGCTCGGCCGAGATCAGCTCCAGCTGCGTCGGGTAGGTGTCCAGCCCGTACTTCTCGGCCGTGCGGCGGATCGCCTGGAAGTACTCCTCGATCAGCTCGAAAGTCCAGTCCGAGGGTGCGTCCAGCCGCTTGCCCTTTTTCACGACGTCGTCGGGGACCGCGCTCATGCCGCCACCCCCACCGGGTTCTTCTTGAACAGGTCGCGGAACACCGGGAAGATCTGCGCCGGCGTCACGATCTTCTGCATCGCGAAGTTGAGGTTGCCGTCACGCACGCGCGTGTACTCCTCCCAGAGGTTCTGGTCCTCGTCGGCCACCTGCACGTAGGCAAAGTAGCGGCACATGGGCAGCAGCTTGGATTCCAGCAGCTCGCGGCACTTGGACGAATCCTGCTGCCAGTTGTCGCCGTCCGACGCCTGCGCGCCGTAGATGTTCCATTCGGAGCCCGAGTAGCGCTCCTTGATGATCTCGTGCATCAGCGTCAGCGCCGACGACACCACGGTGCCGCCGCTTTCGGTGGCGTGGAAGAACTCGTCCTCGGTCACTTCCGCGGCCTGCGTGTGGTGGCGGATGAAGACGACGTCGGTCTTCTCGTAGTGGCGCGAGAGGAACAGGTACAGCAGGATGAAGAAGCGCTTGGCGAGGTCCTTGCGCGACTCGTCCATCGAGCCCGACACGTCCATCAGGCAGAACATCACGGCCTTGCTGGTGGGCAGCGGCTCGCGCACGCGGTTGCGGTAGCGCAGGTCGAACGGGTCGAGGAAAGGCACCTTCTTCAGGCGCAGCTTCAGCTCCTCGATCTCGGCCTGCAGCTTCGCGATCTCGGTGCCGGGCGCGTCCTTCTCCTGCATCTCCTCCAGCAGCTGCTCGAGGCGGCGCAGTTCCGGGCGGGCGTCGCCGCCCATCGCGATGCGGCGGCCCAGCGCGACGCGCATCGAGCGCACCACGTGCAGGCTGGTGGGGTTGCCTTCGGAGATGTAGCCCGCGCGGCGCGACTTCCATTCCGGCACGTCGGCCAGCAGTTGCGTGCGGATCAGCCGCGGCAGCGCCAGGTCGTCGAAGAAGTAGTTCATGAACTCTTCGCGCGAGATGCGGAAGGTGAAGTCGTCCTCGCCCTGCCCCTCGTTCGAAGCGCCGCGCCCCCCGCTGCCGCCGCCACCGCCCTGCGGGCGCTGGATGCGGTCGCCCTTGACGTACTCGCGGTTGCCGGGGTGGACCATCTCCCGCGTGCCGCCGGGGCCGTGGTGGAAGATGGGCTCGGTGACGTCGCGCCTGGGCAGCGAGATGTCGGTGCCCTGCTCGATGTCCTTGATGCTGCGGTCGCCGACGGCCTTGCGCACCGCATCGCGGATCTGCTCGCGGTAGCGGCGCAGGAACCTTTCGCGGTTGCCGATGGACTTGTTCTTCCCGGACAACCGCCGGTCGATCACCTGGTGGAGCATGGCGCGCTCCGGCTTGGGAAGGGACGTCACGGCTTCTTTGTCAGGAGCTCTTCCTCACGCGCAGGTACCACTCGCACAGCAGGCGGACCTGGCGGTGCGTGTAGCCCTTCTCGACCATGCGGTTCACGAAGTCCTCGTGCTTCTTCTGCTCGTCGGCGCTGGCCTTGGCGTTGAAGCTGATGACCGGCAGCAGGTCCTCGGTGTTGGAGAACATCTTCTTCTCGATCACCGTGCGCAGCTTCTCGTAGCTGGTCCACACCGGGTTCTTGCCCGCATTGTTGGCGCGCGCGCGCAGGACGAAGTTCACGATCTCGTTGCGGAAGTCCTTCGGGTTCGACAGGCCGGCGGGCTTCTCGATCTTCTCGAGCTCGGCGTTCAGCGCGGCGCGGTCGAAGATCTCGCCGGTGTCCGTGTCGCGGAATTCCTGGTCCTGGATCCAGAAGTCGGCGTACGTGACGTAGCGGTCGAAGATGTTCTGCCCGTACTCCGAGTAGGACTCGAGGTAGGCCGTCTGGATCTCCTTGCCGATGAACTCCGCGTAGCGGGCGGCCAGGTGCTCCTTGATGTACGACAGGTACTTCTGCTCCAGCTCGGGCGGGAACTGCTCGCGCTCGATCTGCTGTTCCAGCACGTACATCAGGTGCACGGGGTTCGCGGCGACCTCGTTCGAGTCGAAGTTGAAGACCTTCGACAGGATCTTGAACGCGAAGCGCGTCGAGATGCCCGTCATGCCTTCGTCGACGCCGGCGTAGTCGCGGTACTCCTGGTAGCTCTTGGCCTTGGGGTCCGTGTCCTTCAGGTTGTCGCCGTCGTAGATCAGCGCCTTGCTGAAGATGCTGGAGTTCTCGGGCTCCTTCAGGCGGGTCAGCACGGAGAACTGCGCCATCATCTTGAGCGTGCCCGGCGCGCAGATCGCATCCTTCAGCGACGAATTGCGAATGAGCTTGTCGTAGATCTTGACCTCTTCGGTCACGCGCAGGCAGTACGGCACCTTGACGATGTAGATGCGGTCGAGGAACGCCTCGTTGTTCTTGTTGTTCTTGAAGGCCTTCCACTCGCTTTCGTTCGAGTGCGCCATCACGATGCCGTCGAATGGGATCGCGCCGAAGCCTTCCGTGCCCTTGAAGTTGCCTTCCTGAGTGGCGGTGAGCAGCGGATGCAGCACCTTGATCGGCGCCTTGAACATTTCGACGAACTCGAGCAGGCCCTGGTTGGCCAGGCACAGGCCGCCGGAGTAGCTGTAGGCGTCCGGGTCGTCCTGCGCGTACGTCTCGAGCTTGCGGATGTCGATCTTGCCGACCAGCGAGCTGATGTCCTGGTTGTTCTCGTCGCCCGGCTCGGTCTTGGCGATGCCGCACTGCTTCAGGATGGAGGGATAGCGCTTCACCACGCGGAACTTGCGCACGTCGCCGCCGTATTCCTCCAGGCGCTTGACGGCCCAGGGCGACAGGATCTTCTGCGTGTAGCGGCGCGCGATGCCGTACTGCTGCTCCAGCAGCGGGCCATCCTCCTCGTTGGAGAACAGGCCCAGCGGCGATTCGTTGACGGGCGAGCCCTTGAGCGCGTAGAAGGGAACCATCTCCATCAGCTGCTTCAGCCGCTCCGCGATGGACGACTTGCCGCCGCCCACGGGGCCCAGCAGGTAGAGGATCTGCTTCTTTTCCTCCAGGCCCTGCGCGGCGTGGCGGAAGTGCGAGACGACCTGCTCGATCGGCTCCTCGAGGCCGTAGAAATCCTTGAAGGCGGGATAGATCCGGATGCTGCGGTTGCCGAAGATGCGCGACAGGCGCTGGTCATGCCGCGTGTCGACCATCTCGGGCTCGCCGATCGCGGCGAGCATGCGCTCCGCAGCCGTGGCATACGCCATCCTGTCGCGCTTGCAGAGTTCGAGGTACTCCTCCAGCGACAGTTCTTCCTCGCGCGTCTGTTCGTAGCGTGCAAGGAAATTGCGGATCACATCCATGAAGAGACCTCCTTCGTGTACGTTGCGCGGTGCCTCTGCAGGGGGGCCGCGAGGCTGTGCCACTGTACTCCCGAAGCACGGGGGCCGCTGCGTTCCGTCTGTAAGAGCATTTCCGGGTTCACTGTAGGTGAACGGTAGATAAAAACAAGAGGGCCCGGTTCCCTGTGGAGCCCCTAGGGAAAGCGCGGGTGGCGCCCCGGCGGATCGCGCGTTGAGAAGGCTCGCGCGTGCGCGCTTTCGCGCACGCCTGTCGCGCGTCGAACACACGCGCACGCCGTCAGGGTTCGTGCAGCATGCCGGCCCGCGGCCGGCATCGTCCTTGCGTGCACCGACCGTTTGCCTTTCGTCGCTTCGCGGCCGCCGCCGGGCGCCCACCTGCTTAAGTCTTTTCCCTAGGCCTGTAGGACAACGCCGCGTTCCGGCCACGGGCCGCGGACGGCGCCGCCACAATGCGCAGCGATGCAAGGGAGAATGAGATCGGCGGCCGCCGAAACGCGCGTCGCCACGGCCGCCCGGCCGAAGGAAGCCGACGCGCGCGGGCTGCTCGACGTCGCCGTCGAAGCGCTGGTCGTGCTGGGCGCCGCGACCGAGGTCCTCTACTGGAACGCCGGCGCGCAGCGCATCTTCGGCTTCGACCGCGACGAAGCGATGGGGCGCGTGTTCCCCGAGCTGCTGGGGCCCGGCGCTGCACTGCGGCAGGACGTGATGCACCACCTGCAGGCACTCGGCGAGTGGGCCGGCGAGCTCTACTGCGTGGCCGCGGACGGCCGCGTGGTGCAGGCGCAATGCCGGTGCACCGCACGCCTGGACGCGCGCGGCCGCATCGCCGCCATCTTCTGCGCCCTCAGCGACGTCACCGAGCAGCGCCGTGCCGAGAAGGAGATCGTGCTGCTGCACAACGTGATGGAGCAGCGCATCCAGCGCCGCACGGCGGAGCTGGAAGAGAGCAACGAGGACCTGCGGGGCTTCGCCTACTCGCTGGCGCACGACCTGCGCGCGCCGCTGGCCTCCATCGACGGGTTCTCCGCGCAGCTCGAGCTGCGCCTGGCCGGGACGCTCGACGAGAGGAACGCCCATTACCTGCGCCGCGTGCGTGCGGGCGTGCAGCTGATGTCCGACCTGACCGACGCGCTGCTCGGGCTCGCGGACGTGGCCAATGCCGAACTCCTGCACCAGCGCGTGGACTTGTCGAACGTGGCCCGCGCCGTCACCGAACGCCTGCGCGAATCCCAGCCCGAACGCGACGTGACCGTGGTCGTGGAGGACACACCGGCCGTCAATGGCGACGTGCGCCTGCTCACCGACGTGCTGCAGAACCTGATGGGCAATGCGTGGAAGTTCACGTCGAAGACCGCGCAACCGCGCATCGAGTTCGGCGGCGCGCCCACGGCACACGGCCCCTTCGCCTTCCACGTCAAGGACAACGGCGCCGGTTTCGAGCCCGCGTATGCGTACAAATTGTTCGGCCCGTTCCAGCGCCTGCACGCCGCCCATGAATTCGGGGGCACCGGCATCGGCCTGGCGATGGTGCGCAAGATCGTGTCGCGCCACGGCGGGCGCGTGTGGGCCGAGGCGAAGCCCGGCGAAGGCGCGAGTTTCTTCTTTACGCTCGGCTGATCAGCGCACCATGCACGGGCGCTTCGGGTCGAACTTCCAGTTCGGCACGAGGAACTGCATCGCGATGGCGTCGTCGCGCGCGCCCAGGCCGTGCTGCTGGTACAGCGCGTTGGCCTTCTCGACTTCGGCCATGTCCAGCTCGATGCCCAGGCCCGGCTTCTTCGGCACCTGCACGTAGCCGCCTTCGATCCTCAAGGGATCCTTCGTCAGGCGCTGGCCGTCCTGCCAGATCCAGTGCGTGTCGATGGCCGTGACCTTGCCCGGCGCCGCCGCGCCGACGTGCGTGAACATCGCCAGCGAGATGTCGAAGTGGTTGTTGGAGTGCGAGCCCCAGGTCAGGCCCCAGTCGCGGCAGGTCTGCGCCACGCGCACGGAGCCCTGCATCGTCCAGAAGTGCGGGTCGGCCAGAGGGATGTCCACGGCCTGCAGCGACAGCGCGTGCGCGAGCTGCCGCCAGTCGGTCGCGACCATGTTCGTGGCCGTGGGCAGGCCGGTGGCGCGGCGGAATTCGGCCATCACCTCGCGGCCCGAGAAGCCCTCCTCCGCGCCGCACGGGTCTTCGGCGTAGGCCACGACGCCGCGCATCTTCGTGCCCAGGCGGATCGCGTCCTTGAGCAGCCAGCCGCCGTTCGGGTCGAGCGTCACGCGCGCCTCGGGGAAGCGCTCGTGCAAGGCCGTCACCGCTTCGACTTCCGCGTCGCCACTGAGCACGCCGCCTTTCAGCTTGAAGTCCTGGAAGCCGTAGCGCTTCTGGGCCGCCTCGGCCAGGCGCACCACGGCTTCGGGTGTCATCGCCTCTTCGTGGCGCACGCGCAGCCAGTCGTCCTTCGCGTCCGGCTCGCTCGCATACGGCAGGTGGGTCTTCCGGCGGTCGCCGACGAAGAACAGGTAGCCGAGCATCTGCACAGCGTCGCGCTGCTGGCCCTCGCCGAGGAGTGCTGCCACCGGCAGGCCCATGTGCTGGCCCTGCAGGTCGAGCAGCGCCGATTCCACCGCCGTCACGGCATGGATGGTCGTGCGCAGGTCGAAGGTCTGCAGGCCGCGCCCGCCCGCGTCGCGGTCGGCGAACTTCGTGCGCATCGCCGCCAGGATGGCATTGAGGTTGCCGATCGACTGGCCTTCGACCAGCGGCCGCGCATCCTCCAGCGTCTGGCGGATTTTCTCGCCGCCCGGCACTTCGCCGACGCCCACGTTGCCCGCGCTGTCGGTCGCGATGACGATGTTGCGGGTGAAGAAAGGCGCGTGCGCGCCGGAGAGGTTGAGCAGCATGCCGTCGCGGCCGGCAACCGGCACGACCCGCATCTGCTGGATCTGGGGCAGGGACATGGGAGAAAAAGGAGTGTCAGGTCACGGGCGCGGGGTTGAACAGCACCAGTGCGTTGTGGAGTTTCCAGTGCTCGGCCCAGGTCTGCCGGCGGCCGCTCGCCACGTCGAGCATCAGGCGGAACAGTTCCCAGCCCACCTCCTCGACGGTCTTCGTGCCGTCGGCGATGGTGCCGGCGTTCAGGTCGATGAGGTCGTGCCAGCGCTTCGCGAGTTCCGTGCGCGTGGCCACCTTGATCACGGGGACCTCGGCCAGGCCGTACGGCGTGCCGCGGCCGGTGGTGAACACGTGCAGGTTCATGCCCGCGGCCGTCTGCAGCGTGCCGCAGATGAAATCGCTGGCGGGCGTGGCCGCGAAGAACAGGCCGCGGCGGCCGCCCACGCGCTCGCCGGGCTTGATCACGCCGGCGATCGACGCGCTGCCCGACTTGACGATGGAGCCCATCGCCTTCTCGACGATGTTGGACAGGCCGCCCTTCTTGTTGCCGGGCGTCGTGTTGGCGCTGCGGTCCACGCTGCCGCGCGTGAGGTAGTCGTCGTACCAGGCCATCTCCTTCACGATGTCCCGGGCCACGTCCGCGTTCACGGCGCGCGAGGTGAGCTGGTCGACGGCGTCGCGCACTTCGGTGACTTCCGAGAACATCACCGTCGCTCCGGCGCGCACCAACAGGTCCGTGCAATACCCGACGGCAGGGTTCGCCGTGACGCCGGAGAAGGCATCGCTGCCGCCGCATTGCACGCCGACCACCAGCTCGCTCGCCGGCACGGTCTCGCGCTGGCGCGCGTTGAGCTTTTCGAGGTGCGGGATCGCGCCTTGCACCACCGAGTCGATCATCGACATGAAGCTGGTGTGCTTCTCGTCCTGCAGCACGATGACGTCGAGCGCGGGCTCTTCCTTCATCTCGACCGAGATCGCCACCGGGAAGGTGCCGGGCGGGATCAGGCGCTCGGGCTGGAGCTTTTCGCAGCCCAAGCTCACCACCATCACCTCGCCCCCGAAGTTCGGGTTGAGCGTGATGTTGCGAAGCGTACGGATGGGAATCTCGGCATCGGGCGCGTCGATGGCGACGCCGCAGCCGTAGCCGTGTTCCAGCGGCACGACGCCGTCGACGTTGGGATAGCGCGGGAGCAGCTCATGGCGGATGCGCTCGGCCGCGAAGCGCGCCACGCCCGCGACGCACTGCACCGTCTGCGTGATCGCCAGCAGGTTGCGCGTGCCGACCGAGCCGTCGGCGTTGCGGAAGCCCTGGAAGGTGTAGCCCTGGAGCGGCTCGGCGTGGGGCGCCGGCCGGTTGGCGATGGGCAGGGAGCGCAAGTCGGCCGCGGCCGGCATGCGCAGCAGCCGCTCGTGCACCCAGCTGCCGGCGGGGATGTCCTTCAGCGCGTAGCCGATGACGACGTCGTAGCGCCGCACCTCGCCGCCTTCGGGGATGGCCTCGAGCGACACCTTGTGCCCTTGCGGCACGCGCTCGCGCAGCACCACGCCGCCGGCGAACGCGGCGCCCGCCTCCAGCCCGCCGTCGTTCGCGACGATGGCGACGTTGTCCCGGTCGTGCAGGCGGATCCAGCGCGGGCTGTCCATCGCCGTCATTGTGCTCAGTCCGCGGTGATCTTGCGCGTCTCGATCAGCTGTTTCCAGCGGGCGTACTCGACCGCCTGGAACCTGCCGAACTGCTCGGGCGTGTTGCCGACGATCTCGAAGCCCTGCGCGACGAGCTTTTCCTTCACGGCGGGGTCGTTCAGCGACTCGACGATGGCCTTGTGCAACTGGGCCTTCACGTCGGCGGGGATGCCCTTGGGCGCCGCGACGGCCTGCCACGATTGCACTTCGGCGCCCTTGACGCCCTGCTCGGCGAGCGTGGGGATGTCAGGCAGCAGCGCATTTCGCTTCTCGGATGCGACACCGATGGCGCGCACCTTGCCGCTCTTGATGTGCTGGATGATGCTGTTGATGTTGACGAAGGCGGCGTCGACTTGCGCGCCGAGCAGGTCGTTGATGGCGGGGCCGCCGCCCTTGTACGGGATGTGCAGGCCTTCGGTGCCGCTTTGCTGCCACAGGAGTTCGGCGGAGAGGTGGTCGGACGAGCCGTTGCCCGACGACGCGAAGCTCACCTTGCCCGGCGTCTTCTTCAGCGCGGCGAGCATGTCGGCGAGGTTCTTGATCGGGGAAGCAGCCGGCACGACCAGCACGTTGGGCGCCTGCACGGCCACGGTGATCGGGTCGAAGTCCTTCAGCGCGTCGTACTGCACGCCCTTGATGAGGTGCGGCGCGATGACGAAGGGGCCGAGCGACGATACGAACAGCGTGTAGCCGTCGGCCGGCGCGCGCTTGACGAACGCGGCGCCGATGGTGCCGGTGGCGCCGGCCTTGTTGTCGATGACCCAGGTGCCGCCGAGTTTTTCCTGCAGCTTCTGCGACAGCACGCGCGCGATGGCGTCGGTGGAGCCGCCCGGCGGGAAGGGCACGACCAGCGTGACGGGCTTGTCGGGATAGGCGAAGGCGCTGGCGGCCGTGAGGGCCGCCGCGACGAACGCGAACAATGCTTTTTTCATGGGAAGTCTCCTGGTTTACTGCTGCGAACCGAGCCGGGCGATCAACGCCTTCAGCTCTTCCATCTCGTCGGGCTTCAGGTCCGTGAGCGGCGCGCGCACGGGGCCCGCGTCATGGCCGACGATCTTCGCGCCGGCCTTGACGATGCTGACCGCGTAGCCCTGGCCCTTGTTGCGGATCTCCAGGTAGGGCATGAAGAAGTCGCGCAGCAGGCGGTGCTGCGTGGCCATGTCGTCCGTGCGCACGGCTTCGTAGAACTGCATCGCGGTGCGCGGGATGAAGTTGAACACCGCGGACGAGTACACCGGCGTGCCCAGCGCCTTGTACGCGGCGGCGTACACCTCCGCCGTCGGCAGGCCGCCGAGGTAGGAGAAGCGGTCGCCCATGCGCATGTAGATCTGCGTCATCAGCTCGATGTCGCCGATGCCGTCCTTGAAGCCCACGAGGTTGGGGCAGCGCTCGGCCAGCTTCGCCAGCGTCCCGGGCTGCAGCCGGGCCTGGCCGCGGTTGTAGACGATCACGCCGAACTTCACGCTCTTGCACACTGCTTCGACGTGCGCGGCCAGGCCTTCCTGGCCGGCTTCGGTGAGGTAGTGCGGAAGCAGCAGGATGCCGTGCGCGCCGGCTTCTTCGGCGGCCTTCGCGCACTGGATCGCGAAGCGCGTCGGGCCGCCGGTACCCGCGATGATCGGCACCTTGCCGCGGCAGGTGTCCACCGCCGCCTTGATGATGCGCGGGTACTCGTCGCCGGTGAGCGAGAAGAACTCGCCCGTGCCGCCGGCGGCGAAGAGCGCCGTGGCGCCGTAGGGCGCGAGCCATTCGAGGCGGGCGCGGTAGCCCTTCTCGTGGAAGTTGCCGTCGCTGTCGAAGTCGGTCAGCGGAAAGGACAGCAGCCCGGAGCTGATGGTTTGCTTGAGGTCCTGGGGATTCATGGATGTCAATCGAGCTTGATGTTGGCTTGCGCGACGACGGTGGCCCAGCGCGCGCGCTCCTGGTTGAAGAACTTGTCCTGTTCGGCGGGCGTCATGGTCACCACTTCGGCGCCCTGCCCCGCCAGCCGCGCGCGCACGTCGGGCGTGCGGATGGCCTTGATCAATTCGGCATTGAGGCGCTGGATGACGGGCTCGGGCGTGCCTTGCGCGACCAGCACGCCTTGCCACGTGCCGGATTCGAAACCGGTGACGCCCTGCTCGGCGATGGTCGGCGTCTCGCCGATCAGCGGCATGCGCGTCTTCTTCGACACGCCCAGCAGCTTGAGCTTGCCGCTCTGCACGTGCGGATACGTGGCGAGCATGCCGTTCATCATCACTTCGGTCTGGCCGCCGATGGTGTCCTGGATCGCCTGCGCGCCGCCCTTGTACGGCACGTACTGCCACTTGGCGCCGGTGGCGCGCTCGACCGCGACGCCGGCGAGGTGCGGCGCACCGCCCACGGCCGACACGGCGAAGTTCAGCGCCTTCGTCTTCGACAGGGCGACCAGTTCCTTGAGGTTGTTCGCCGGCACCGAAGGGTGCACCACCAGCAGGTGCGGCGAATACGCCAGCATGGTCACGCCGCGCAGGTCCTTCGAGGGGTCGAACGACAGCTTGGTGTAGACCGACGGGCTGATCGCCAGCGCGCCGACGTCGCAGAGCAGGAAGGTGTAGCCGTCGGCCGGGGCCTTCGCGACCATCTCCGCGCCGAGGTTGCCGTTGGCGCCGGCGCGGTTCTCGACGACCACCGTCACCTTCAGCGATTCGGCCAGCTGGTTGCTGATCGCGCGGGCGATGATGTCCGAGGAGCCGCCCGGCGGGTACGGGACGATGATCCGGATCGGCTTGGAAGGCCACGCCGATTGGGCGGAAGCGGTGGCGGCGGCGAAGGCTGCGGAGGCAGCCAGCATCTGGCGTCGGGTGATCATCGTGGGCACCTCATGTTGTCGGTCATCATACAACATAGCCCGGACTTCGGGCGATGTGGGGAACGCGTATCCGTAACCTTCAGCCCGCCAAGGGGGTGCCGGCAGCTTCCTGGGCCCGGCGCAGGCGCTCGCGGCTGTTGGTCAGGTGCAGGCGCATCGCCGCCCTCGCCGCCTCGGGGTCGCGCCGGGCGATCGCGTCGTAGATTTCCTCGTGCTCGCGCGACAGGCGGCGGTGGTACTGCGACCAGTCTTCGCGCGCGATCTTCGACGAGTTGATGCGCGCGCGCGGGATCAGCGTGGCGCCCAGGTGGCTCATGATGTCCGCGAAATAACGGTTGCCCGTGGCCACGGCGATGAGGTGGTGGAAGCGGAAATCGGGGCCGACGGTGTCCTTGCTGCCCGTGTCGCCGGCGGCCAGTTCGTCGAGCGCGCGGCGCATCTCGTTGAGCTGCTCTTCGGTGCGGCGCGCAGCGGCAAGCCCGGCCGATTCCGTCTCCAGGCTGATGCGCAGCTCGAGCACCGCGAGGACGTCGACGGCGGTCGCGATCTCGGCCGGGTCGATGCGGAAACCGCTGGGCGCGGGCGGCTCCAGCACGAAGGTGCCGACGCCGTGGCGCGTCTCGACGAGCGACGAGGCCTGCAGCTTCGACAGCGCCTCGCGCACGACCGTGCGGCTGACGCCCCACTCGCGCATGATTTCGGCCTCGGTCGGCAGCTTGTCGCCGGGCTTGAGCTTGCGGTCGCGGATGCGCGCGCCGATGCCGTCGACCAGCTCGCTGGCCAGGTTGCGCAGGCGGCGGCGCGGACCGGGCTCGACCGGCGCCGGTTCGGGATTGACCGAAGCTTTGGCGGTTGACACCTTGGACACGGCCTCATCATAATCAAATTCTACGTCGTACGACAACTGACGACCTATGACAGTCCCCAAATTGTTGCTCACCGGCGCCGCCGGGGCCCTCGGCAAGGTGCTGCGCGAGAGCCTGAAACCCGATTGCCGGGTCATGCGTCTGTCGGACAAGGCGGCCATGGCCCCTGCCCGCGAAAACGAGGAAGTGGTCGAGTGCGACCTTGCGGACAAGAAGGCCGTGGACGAACTCGTGCGCGGTTGCGATGCCATCGTGCACCTGGGCGGTGTCTCGGTCGAGAAGTCCTTCGAGGAAGTGCTCGACGGCAACATCCGCGGCGTGTTCCACATCTACGAAGGCGCGCGGCGGCATGGCTGCAAGCGGGTGGTGTTCGCCAGTTCCAACCACGCGATCGGCTTCCACAAGCAGGGCGAGATGCTCGATGCGAATTCGCTGCGCCGGCCCGACGGCTATTACGGCCTGTCGAAGTCGTACGGCGAAGACCTGTCGCGCTTCTACTTCGACCGCTACGGCATCGAGACGGCTTGCCTGCGCATCGGCTCGTCCTTCCCCGAGCCGAAGGACCGCCGCATGCTCATCACCTGGCTGAGCTATGGCGACCTCACGCGCCTGGTGCGCGCGTGCCTCACTGTGCCGAAGCTCGGCCACACGATTCTCTACGGCGCATCGGCCAACCGCGACAAGTGGTGGGACAACAGCCTGGCCTCGCACGTGGGCTTCGAGCCGCAGGACAGCTCCGAGCCGTTCCGCGCCAAGGTCGAGGCCCTGCCCCCGCTCGCGCCCGACGACCCCGCGGCCATCTACCAGGGCGGCGCCTTCGTGAAGGCCGGCCCCTTCGAGAGTTCCTAGACAAACCACCACGACCCGAGGACGACAAATGAAGCTCAAGACATCCCTGACCCTGATCGCCTGCGCGCTCGCCGCGTTCGCCGCGCGCGCCACCGAGTTCCGCTCGGCCGACATCCACCCCGACGGCTACCCCACCGTCGAAGCCGTGAAGTTCATGGGCGAGCGCCTGAAGGCGCTGACCAACGGCAAGCATACGATCAAGGTGTTCAACAACAGCGCGCTGGGCAACGAGAAGGACACCATCGAGCAGACAAAGATCGGCGCGCTCGCGATGACGCGCGTGAACATCGCGCCGATGAACAACATCTGTCCCGAGACGCAGGTGCCCACCATGCCCTTCCTGTTCCGCAGCAAGGACCACCTGCACAAGGTGCTGGACGGTCCGGTGGGCGAGGAGATTCTGGCGGCCTGCGCGCCGCAGGGTTTCGTGGGCCTGGCGTACTACGACAGCGGCGCGCGTTCGCTCTACACCGCGAAGAAGCCGGTGCGGACGCTGGCCGATGCCAAGGGCATGAAGATCCGCGTGCAGCAATCCGACCTGTGGGTCGCGCTGCTCGAAGCGATGGGCGCGAACGCGACGCCGATGCCCTATGGCGAGGTGTACACCGCACTCAAGACCGGCCTGGTCGACGGCGCCGAGAACAACTGGCCTTCGTACGAGAGCTCGCGCCACTTCGAGGTGGCCAAGTATTACTCGGTGACCGAGCACTCCATGGCGCCCGAGATGCTGCTGTTCTCCAAGCGCGTGTGGGACACGCTCTCGCCCGACGACCAGAAGGCGATCCGCCAGGCCGCGAAGGAATCGGTGCCCATGATGCGCAAGCTGTGGGACGAGCGTGAAGCCAAGTCGCTCGCCACCGTGAAGGCCGCCGGCTCGGAAATCATCACGGTCGACAAGGCCTCCTTCCAGAAGGCCATGCAGCCGGTCTACGACAAGTTCATCACGGACGCCAAGCTGAAGGCCATGGTCAAGCGCGTGCAGGACACGCAGTGACCGGCTACACCCGCTTGTGCCGCGCGATCGCGCGCGGCTGCATGTGGCTGGGCATCGCGGGGCTCGTTCTGCTGATTGCCTGCGTCACGTGGCAGGTGTTCGGCCGCTACGTGCTGAACAACACGCCGACGTGGGCCGAAAGCCTGGCGCTGCTGCTCGTGCTGTACGTGACGATGCTCGGCGTGGCCGTCGGCGTGCGCGACGCGGGCCACATCGGGCTCGAGTCGCTGCTGGTGCTCGCACCCGAGGGCCTGCGCCTGAAGATGGAATACCTGATTCACGCCCTCGTGCTGATCTTCGGCGCGGCGATGGCCTACAACTGCGCGTTCCTGGCGCACTCGGTTTGGTCCTACCGCCTGCCCACCCTCTGGATTTCGGAAGGCTGGAAGTACGTTCCGGCCGCCTTCGCGGGTGTGCTGGTGGTGATGTTCTCGATCGAACATGTGATCGCCCTTGCCCAGGGCCAAGAAGTGGAGCCTGCCTGGCAATGACGATTCCGCTGCTCATTCTCGCGGGCTCTTTCACGCTCTTCCTGCTGCTGGGCGTGCCCGTGGCTTTCTCCATCGGGCTGTCCGCGCTGACGACGCTGCTCTACGAAGGCCTGCCGCTCGCGGTGGGCTTCCAGCAGATGACGTCGGGCATGAACGTGTTCTCGTTCCTGGCCATCCCCTTCTTCATCTTCGCCGGCGAGCTGATGCTCTATGGCGGCATCGCCGACCGCATCGTGCGGTTCGCCATGAGCCTGGTCGGCCACGTGCGCGGCGGACTCGGCATGTCGAACGTCGTGGCCTGCACGCTGTTCGGCGGTGTCTCGGGCTCGCCCGTCGCGGACGTCTCCGCCATGGGCGCCGTGATGATCCCCATGATGAAGAAGGAGGGTTACCACGCCGACTACGCGGTCAACGTGACGACGCACGCGGCCCTCGTCGGCGCGCTGATGCCAACCAGCCACAACATGATCATCTACACGTTGGCCGCCGGCGGGAAAGTGTCGATCGCGGCGCTGATCCTCGCGGGCCTGCTGCCGGCGCTGATCCTGACGGTGAGCAACCTCGTCGCGGCCTATCTCGTGGCGGTGAAGCGCGGCTACCCCGCGGGCACGTTCCCGGGCTGGAGCATCGTCGCGGTGTCGTTCGCGGCCGCCCTGCCCGGCCTGCTGGTCGTCGTGCTGATCCTCGTGGGCATCCTGTCCGGCGCTTTCACAGCGACGGAATCGGCGGCCATCGCGGTGCTGTATGCGCTGGGCCTGACGGTGTTCGTCTACCGCACGCTGAAGTGGGAACACTTCCTGAAGGCTGCGTCGAAGGCGGTGAAGACCACCGGTATCATCCTGCTGCTGATCGGCATCTCGTCGACCTTCGGCTACCTGATCTCGCTGTACGGCGTGGCGGAGCTCACGGGCAAGATGCTGTCGACGATCACGAAGGAGCCGTGGCTGATCTTCCTGTTGATCAACGTGATCCTGTTCGTGCTGGGCACGTTCCTGGACATGGCCGCGACCATCCTGCTGTGCACGCCGATCTTCCTGCCGATCGCCCAGGCCTACGGCATGAGCTCGGTGCAGTTCGGCATGGTGCTGCTGATCAACTGCGCGCTGGGCCTGAACACGCCGCCCGTGGGCACGACGCAATTTGTCGGCTGCGCGATCGCGGGCGTGCCGGTGGGATACGTGATGCGCACCATCCTGCCGTTCTACGGCGCGCTGATCGCCGCGCTGCTGATCGTCACCTACGTCCCCGCGTTTTCCATGTGGCTGCCGAACCTGGTGCTCGGCACGCACTGAAGGAGCTTCCATGACCGCATTCCAGATTCCAGGCCTCAGCGGCAAGTCGGTGCTCGTCACCGGCGCCAGCACCGGCATCGGCGCCGCCGTCGCCCGTGCCTTCGGCGCACAGGGCGCCAAAGTCGCCGTGCACTACAACCAGTCCGAGGGGCCGGCCGCCGCGGTGGTCGACGAGATCTGCGGCGCCGGCGGCGAAGCGATCCGCGTGCGCGCCGACGTGCGCGACAGCGACGCGATCCGGGCGGCCGTGAAGACCACCGCCGACGCCTTCGGCGGCATCGACATCCTCGTGAACAACGCCGGCAGCCTCGTCAAGCGCGTGCCCATCGCGGAACTGACCGACGAACTGTTCGACGACGTGCTGCACATCAACGCGCTGTCCATGCTGGCGTTCTGCCGCGAGGCCGTGCCGCTCATGCGCAAGCGCGGCGGCGGCAACATCGTGAACGTCACGTCGATCGCCGCGCGGCACGGCGGCGGGCCCGGCGCCTACCTCTATGCCGGTGCGAAGGGGTTCGTCAGCACCGCGACGCGCGGACTGGCGAAGGAACTGGTGGGCGACAAGATTCGCGTGAATGCGGTCGCACCGGGAGTGATCGTGACGCCCTTCCACGACCGCTTCTCCACGCCGCAGATGCTGGAGTCGTTCAAGGCGACCATTCCCATGGGCCGGCTGGGGACGGCCGACGAGTGCGTCGGCGCGTTCCTGTACCTGGCCTCCGACGCGCTGTCCAGCTATGTCACCGGGCAGATCATCGAGGTGAACGGCGGGCAGTACATGCCCTGACGTATCCTAGGCGCCGATGAAGCGCCTGGCCCTGCTCCTGGTTTTGCTGTGCGCGTCCGCGCAGGCGCAAGAGACGCTGCGCATCGGCTCCAAGCGCTTCACCGAGTCCTACATCCTCGCGCACGTGCTGGCGCAAACGGCCGCGCCGGCCCTGCCGTCACCGCCGCAAGTGCGCGAAGGCCTGGGCAACACGGCCATCGTGTACGAGGCGCTGCGCTCCGGCGCGATCGACATGTACGCCGAGTACTCGGGCACGGTATCGCTGGAAATCCTGAAGAGCGGCAAGCCGCTGTCGCTCGAAGAGATGAACCGGCAGCTGGCGCCGCACGGGCTGGCGGCATCGATCCCGCTCGGCTTCAACGACGGCTATGCGCTGGCGCTGCGTGCAGACGATGCGAAGCGCCTGGGCATCCGCAGCGTCAGCGACCTGGCGAAGCATCCCGAACTCAAGCTGGGCCTGTCCAACGAATTCATCGGCCGCGCGGATGGCTGGCCCGGCCTGGCGAAGGCTTACGCGCTGCCGCACCAGCCGAAGGGCATCGACCACGGCATCGCCTATGACGCGATCGCGGCGAAGCAGATCGACGTGATGGACATCTACACCACCGACGCGAAGATCGGCCACCTGGGGCTGGCGGTGCTGGACGACGTCAAGCGCTACTTCCCCCGCTACGACGCGCTGGTGCTGCACCGCGCCGACGTGCCGAAGCGGTTCCCGCAGGCGTGGGCCCGCCTCCAGCAATTGCAAGGCCGCATCGACGAGCAGGCCATGATCGCGATGAACGCGAACGCGGAGCTGCAGGCGCAGAAGTTCGACGCGATCGCGCGCGACTTCCTCGCGGGCGGCGGCACGGCGCCGCAGCGGCAGCAGTCGCTCCTCGAGCGCACGTTCGGCGGCGACTTCATGCGCCTCACCTGGCAGCACCTCGGGCTGGTCGCCGCTTCCGTCGCCGCCGCCATCGCCATCGGCCTGCCCCTGGGCGTGCTGTCCTTCCCGCACCCGCGTGCGCGCGCCGCGCTGCTCGCCGCGGCAGGCCTCCTGCAGACCGTTCCATCGATCGCGCTCCTGGCCATCCTCATCAGCCTGCTCGGGATGATCGGCGTCGTGCCGGCGCTCGTCGCACTGGCGCTGTACGCCCTGCTGCCGGTCATGCGCAACTGCGTGACGGGCCTGGGCGAAGTGCCGCAAGGGCTGCGCGACGCGGCGACGGCGCTGGGCATGTCGCCCTCGCAGGGCATGCGGCTGGTGGAGTTGCCGCTGGCGCTGCCGACGATCCTGGCGGGGGTGCGGATCGCGACCAGCATCTCCATCGGCACGGCGACCATCGCGGCGTTCGTGGGAGCCGGTGGCTACGGCGAGCGCATCGTGACGGGGCTGGCGCTGAGCGACCGGCAGTTGCTGCTCGCAGGTGCCATCCCCGCGGCGTTGCTCGCCCTCGCCAGCGAAATCGTCTTCGAACTCGTCGAACGCCGGCTGCGCCGCCGTCAGTCGGTGTAGCGGAACTCCACGGGCACTGCGATGGCGCCCAGCGCCTCGCGCCAGCGCGCTTCGATTTTTTCATCGTGCGCGCCTTGCACGTGCACGGTCGCGACGAAGGCGTTGCCCTTCTCCCCCGCCTCGACGCGGCAAGGAGGCGCGCCCGCGACGCCCGCCAACACTTCCTGCAGCTTCAACTCGATGGCCCTCAGGCGCAGCGCCGGCTTGTAGACCTTGCCGATCGCGGTAAGCGGCAAGGCATCCAGCACCACGACGCGCTTGGGCACCGCGGGGCGCTCGTAGACCCGGGGCGCGACGAGCGCGAGCAGGTCCTCGCCGCGCAGCGCAGCGCCCGGCTTGAGCGTGACGAACGCCGCGGGGAGTTCGCCCGAGTGCGCGTCGGGCTCGCCCACCACGGCGCACATCGCTACCTCGGCGCGGGCCAGGAACGCGTCCTCCACCAGCTGCGGGTCGATGTTGTGCGAGCCGCGGATGATCACGTCTTTCGCGCGGCCGGTGACGTGCAGGTAGCCCTGGCCATCCACATGGCCCAAATCGCCCGAGAGCAGCCAGCCGTCCTCGAACATGCCGGTGTTGCGCGAGGCGTCGGTGTAGCCCGGGCTGACGTTGGGGCCGCGCAGCACGATCATGCCGTCGCCCCGCACCTTCACCTCGGTGTACGGCAGGCGCAAGCCCGTGGACCCCGGCACGCGCGGCGCCGCGAACGGCTCGATGGTGACGAGGCCCGACGACTCCGTCATGCCCAGGATGTTGCGCACCGGGATGCCCAGCTGCTGCTCGAAGCGGTTCGCCAGCTCCGTCGGCAGCGGCGAGCCGCCGGTGTACGCCACGCGGATCGCCGAGGTGTCCGCATCGACGGGCACGTTGCACAGGCCCGCCAGGATGGTCGGCACGCAGGCCAGCGCCGTGACGCCTTCGCGTTCGCAGAACTTCCAGTAGTTGCGCATGAAGGCCGCGTTGCGCATGCCCGTCACCGTGGGCAGCACCTGCGTGGCGCCGATCGCCAGCAGCGCCAGGCCGTAGACGAACGCACCCGCCACGTGGAACAGCGGAAAGCCATTGATTTCGACCGTGCGCTCGTCGAACCCGTAGAAGCCGTGCGCGAACCAGGACGCATGCGCCTCGTTGCCGTGCGTGTGCTGCACGAGCTTGGGCGCGCCGGTGGTGCCGCCCGTGTGGAACAGCGACGCGATGCGGTCGGGCGCGAGCTGCGGGTCGAAGGCGAGCGTGTCGGGCTGGTTCGCGAGCTGCCCTTCGAAGGTATCGCCGATGCGCAGCACCGTGCGCTGGCCGATCCCGGGAATGCGCTGCACGCCGGACCACACGTCCAGTTCGGCACTCGGCCCGAGCGCCACGACCACCTTTGCGCGACTGGCCTCCAGCAGCGCGGCCACGTGGTCCGGCTGCAGCATGAAGTTGATGGGGCACGCACGCCCCGCCACCTGCGCGCCCCACAGCGCGTACTGTGTGGATGGGATGTTGGGCGCGAGGATCGCGACCGAGTCGTCCGGCCCCACGCCGAGGCTGCGGAACAGGTTGGCGGCGCGGTGGATGTTGGCGAGCAGTTCGGCGTAGGTGACGCGTTGAGGCGGCGTGGCGAGTTCGCCGTCCGGCAGGAACACGAAGGCGTCGCGCGCCGGATGCTGCTTTGCCGCCGCGGCGATCAAACCGTAGGTCGTGCGCGCCGGGATCGCGCGTTCGTACGGCGTCTGTTCCAGCGCCTCGATGTCGGCGAGGCTGCGCAACGCCGCAAGCGTCACGCCAGCCCCAGCAGCCGGATCGCGTTGCCCTTGAGGATGCCGGGCATCACCTCGGGCTTGAAGCCCGCGTCCTCGAAGTCCTTCATCCAGCGCTCCGGCGAGATCAGCGGGAAGTCGCTGCCGAACAGGATGCGGTCCTTGAGCAGCGTGTTGGCGTACTGCACCAGCTGTTTCGGGAAGTACTTGGGGCTCCAGCCCGACAGGTCGATCCACACGTTGGGCTTGTGCGTGGCCACGGACAGCGCCTCGTCCTGCCACGGGAAGCTCGGGTGGGCCATGACGATCTGCATGTCGGGGAAGTCGATGGCCACGTCGTCGAGGTGGATCGGGTTGCTGTATTCCAGCCGCAGGCCGCCGCCGCAGCGCATGCCCGAGCCGATGCCGCTGTGGCCGGTGTGGAAGATCGCCGGCATCTTGTGCGCGTTGATCACCTCGTAGATGGGCCAGGCCATCTTGTCGTAGGGGTGGTAGCCCTGCACGGTGGGGTGGAACTTGAAGCCCTTCACCCCCTCCTCCTTGATCATCCGCTCGGCCTCGCGCGCGCCCATCTTCCCCTTGTGCGGATCGATCGACGCGAAGCAGATCATCATGTCCGCGTTTTCGCGCGCGGCCTGCGCGATCTCCTCGTTGGGGATGCGGCGGCGGCCCAGCTGCGACTCGCTGTCCACGGTGAACATCACCAGCCCCACCTTGATCTTGCGGTAGTACTCGATGGTCTCCGCGATGGTCGGCCGGCGCGCGTTCTTGAAGTACTTGTCGGCGGCGCGGTCGTACTCCTCGCCGTAGTTGTCGAAGGGGTTCCAGCAGCTCACCTCGGCGTGCGTGTGCACGTCGATGGCGATCAGGTTGGCGTGGTCCATCTCGTCTCCTTGCTCGGCCGCGGCTTAAGGGTTACCCCTAGGCGGGCCGACTTGAACTGATTATGATTTATAACAATAATCGCGCCACCCGGCAACCACCCATGAACCATCCCGACATCCATTTCGAGCAGCAAGGCGACGTCGCCATCGTGCGCCTTTCGCGCCCCGCCAAGCGCAACGCCATCAGCGACGAGCTCATCCTTGCCATCCGCGACGCTTTCGAGTCCATGCCCGAGGGCGTGCGCGCCATCGTGCTCGACGGCGAGGGCGACCACTTCTGCGCCGGCCTCGACCTGTCGGAGCTGAAGGAGCGCGACGCCGGCGCGGGCCTGATCCATTCGCGCATGTGGCACGCGGCACTGGAGACGGTGCAGTTCGGCCCGGCCCCCGTGATCGCCGCGCTGCACGGCGCCGTCGTCGGCGGCGGCCTGGAGCTGGCCGCGTCCTGCCACATCCGCGTGGCGGACGAAACGGCCTTCTACGCGCTGCCCGAAGGCTCGCGCGGCATCTTCGTCGGCGGCGGCGGCGCGGTGCGCATCCCGCGCCTGATCGGCGAGGCGCGCATGGCCGACATGATGTTCACCGGCCGCGTGTACGACGCGAAGGACGGCGAGCGCATCGGCCTGTCGCAATACGTCGTGCCCAAGGGCGAGGCCTTCGCGAAGGCGATGGAGCTGGCGCAGCGCGTCGCGAAGAACGCGCCGCTCACCAACTACGCGCTGATGCACGCCCTGCCCCGCATCTCCGAACAGCCGGCCGACCAGGGCTTCCTCACCGAGGCGCTCATGGCCGCCATCGCCCAGAGCGCGCCCGAAGCCAAGGAGCGCGTGCGCGAATTCCTCGAAGGCCGCGGGCCGAAGGTCAAGAAGGCATGAGCCTGCCGCGCTATCGCCCGATGGACTTCGGCATCACGCGGTGCGTGCTGCGCGAGGGCGCGGGCGGCGCGGTGTACGTGCGCGCGGAACAGGAGCTGAAGCCGCACCCGCAGCGGATCACGGACCGCCTCGTCCACTGGGCAAAGACGGACCCTCATCGCATCTTCATGGCGCGCCGCCGGCGCAATGCCGACGGCACCGCCGGCGACTGGCAGAAGGTCACCTATGGCGAGGCGCTGGCAAAGGCGCGGCGCATCGGCCAGGCCTTGCTCGACCGCGGCCTCTCGGCCGAGCGCCCCGTGGCCATCCTCAGCGAGAACAGCCTGGAGCACGCGCTGCTCGCGCTCGGCTGCCTGTACGCCGGCGTGCCTTTCTGCCCTGTCTCGCCCGCGTATTCGACGGTCAGCCAGGACTACGACAAGCTGCGCCACGTGGTGAACACGCTGACGCCGGGCCTGGTCTTCGCCACCGATGAAGCGCGTTACGCCAAGGCGGTGCGCGCGGCGGTCCCTTCCGGCACCGAGGTCGTGTACGGCCAGCCGCCCGAAAACGAACCGACGCCGGCCGTCGACGCCGCGATGGCGGCGACCGGCCCGCAGACGATCACCAAGTTCCTGTTCACCTCGGGCTCGACCAAGCTGCCCAAGGCGGTGATCAACACGCACGGCATGTGGTGCGCGAACCAGCAGCAGATGCTGCAGTCGATGCCCGTCCTCGGCGAGGGTGCGCCCGTGCTCGTCGACTGGCTGCCGTGGAACCACACCTTCGGCGGCAACCACAACTTCGGCCTGACTCTCTACCACGGCGGCACGCTCTACATCGACGACGGCAAGCCCACGCCGGCGGCCATCGCCGAGACGCTGCGCAACCTGCGCGAGATCGCGCCCACCGTCTACTTCAACGTGCCCACGGGCTTCGAAGCGATCGCGCATGCGATGAAGGCCGACGACGTGCTGCGCCGGAACCTGCTGTCGCGCGTGCGGATGTTCTTCTACGCCGGCGCGGCGCTCGCGCAGCCGGTGTGGGACCTGCTGCACGAGGTGCAGGAGGCCGAGGTCGGCGAACGCATCGTCATGGGCACCGGACTGGGCATGACGGAGTCGTCGCCCTTCGCCATCTTCATCACCAGCCCCGAAGTGAAGTCCGGCTACCTGGGCCTGCCCTCCGCCGGCATGGAGCTCAAGCTGGTCCCCATCGACGGCAAGATGGAGGTGCGCTACAAGGGCCCGAACATCACGCCGGGCTACTGGCGCGCCCCGCAGGAGACGGCGGAGAACTTCGACGAGGAAGGTTTCTTCAAGACCGGCGACGCCGTGCTGTGGATCGACCCGCAGGACCCGCACAAGGGCCTGAAGTTCGACGGCCGCATCGCCGAGGATTTCAAGCTGGCCACCGGAACGTTCGTCTCCGTCGGCCCGCTGCGCGCGAAGATCATCGCCGCAGGCGCGCCCTACGTGCAGGACGCGGTCATCACCGGCTTGAACCGCAACGAAGTCGGCGCGCTGGTGTTCCCGACGGCGAAGCTCAAGCAGCTCTCCGACGACGAAGTCCGCGCGCATTTCCAGCAGGTGCTGGACACGCTCGCCGCGTCGGCGACGGGCAGCGCCAACCGTGTCGCGCGCCTGCACGTCCTCGCCGACCCGCCGTCCATCGACAAGGGCGAGGTCACCGACAAGGGTTCGATCAACCAGCGCGCCGTGCTCAAGCACCGCGACGCGCTGGTGCAGGCTTTCCACGACGACCAACTGCCCTTCACGCTGAAACCCACCTCGAGGAGACAACCATGAGCACACGCCGGGACTTCATCCTGCAATCGGCCGCATTCACCGGTCTCGCCGCCGCGGGCATCCCCGCCGGCGCACAGACCATGGACCTGGCCAAGATCCTCTGCGGGTTCCCGCCCGGCGGGACCAGCGACGCGATGTCGCGCCGCATCGCCGACAAATTGCGCGGCAACTACGCGACCAACGTCGTCGTCGAGAACAAGCCGGGCGCGGGCGGGCAGATCGCCGTGACCACGCTCAAGGAGAGCCCCGCCGACGGCACCGTGCTGCTGCTCACGCCGTCGTCGATGCTGTCGCTCTACCCGTTCGTCTACAAGTCGCTCCCGTACAAGCCGCAGGAGGACGTGCAGCCCGTCTCGCTGGCGTGCTACTTCGACCACGCGCTGGGCGTCGGCCCGGGCGTGCCGGAGTCGGTGAAGACCGTCAAGGACTTCATCGCGTGGGCCAAGGCCAACCCGGAGAAGGCCAATTACGGCTCGCCCGGCGCGGGCTCGATGCCGCACCTGGTCGGCGCCATGCTGTCGCGCGAAGTGGGCGTGGAGCTGAAGCACGTGCCCTACCGCGGCTCCGCGCCCGGCATCCAGGACCTGCTGGGGGGCCAGATCTCGGCGATGTCGTCACCGGTGGGCGACTACCTGCCGCACGTCAAGGGCGGCAAGCTGCGCGTGCTCGCCGTGTCGGGCCCGCAGCGCAGCAGCTTCCTGCCCGACGTGCCGACGTACGGCCAGCAGGGCTACGGCATCTCGGTGCGCGAGTGGTACGGCGTGTTCCTGCCGGGCAAGGCCGCGCCGGCCGTCGTGCAGCGCGCGGCCGCCGCCTTGCAGCCCGCGCTGGCGCAGCAGGACGTCGTGTCCAGCGGCGCCGCGCTGGGCATGGAGGTGCAGTCGTCCACGCCGCAGAAGCTGGGCGACCTGCTGCGCGCGGACGTCAACGACTGGGGCAAGTACACCAAGCAGATCGGCTTCACGCCGGAATCGTGATCACAGGAGCTGAAGACAACATGGCCACTCGCAGAAGTTTCATCCACACCGCGGCCGCGGCCGCGGCGGGCAGCGCGTTCCCCTGGCTGGCGTTCGCGCAGCCGTTCGAGGTCGTGAAGATCATCAACGGCTTCCCCGCGGGCGGCACCGCCGACGCGACGAGCCGCCGCATCGCCGAGCGCATGGGCGGCACGGCGTACACGAAGAACGCGGCCGTCGTCGAGAACAAGCCCGGCGCCGGCGGCCGCATCGCGTGCGAGGTGGTGAAGAACGCGGCGCCCGACGGCACCACGCTGCTGCTCACGCCGTATTCGATGATGTCGATCTACCCGCACATCTACAAGACGCTCACGTATGACCCGGTGAAGGACTTCGTGCCGGTGTCGATCGCGGCGCTCATGACGCACGCCCTCTCGGTGGGCCCGATGGTGCCCGCCAGCGTGAAGACGGTGAAGGACTACCTGGCGTGGGCCAAGGCGAACCCGAAGGACGCGAGCTACGGCTCGCCCGCCGCGGGATCGACGCCGCACTTCCTCGCCGCGCTCCTCGGCCTGAACACGGGCACCGACCTGAAGCACGTGCCTTACCGCGGCTCCGCACCGGCAGTGGCCGACATGATCGGCGGCACGCTCGCGTCGTGCTCCACGCCCACCGGCGACGCGCTGGCCAACCACCGTGCGGGCAAGGTGCGCATCCTGGCGACGTCGAGCGCGCAGCGCACGCCGTTCACGCCCGAAGTGCCCACCTATGCCGAGCAGGGCTTCCCGGAGCTGACCACCGAGGAGTGGTTCGGCTTCTACGCGCCGGCGAAGACGCCCGCCAACGTGGTCGCCGCGGCCAATGCCGCGATCGCGCAGGCGCTCAAGGAAAAGACCGTCGTGGATTCGCTGGCGCTGATGGGCCTGGTGGCCCACGGCTCCACGCCCGCCGACATGGAAAAGAGCCAAAGGGATGAACTCAACCGCTGGGGCCCGATCGTCAAGAAGATCGGATTCACCGCCGAGTCGTAAGCCGAACCTGAAAGCCGTCGAGGCCGTCGACACGAGCTACCTCGAGGGCCTCATCGGCTACAACGCGCGGCGCGCGGCGCTCGCCGTGATCGAGGTGTTCCTCGAGCGCATGTCGGTGTACGACCTGCGCCCGGTGGACTTCTCGGTGCTGTCGCTCGTCACGCACAACCCCGGCATCACGTCGCGGCAGCTGTGCACCACGCTGGGCATCCTGCCGCCGAACCTGGTGGGCATGGTGAACGCGCTGGAAAAGCGCGACCTCGTGGAGCGCCACCCGCACCCGAGCGACGGCCGCGCGATGGGCCTGCACCTGACCGCGGCCGGCCAGAAGCTGATGCGCAGCGCCGAGAAGACCGCCGCGCAACTCGAAGCCGATGCTGCCGGGAAGCTGACGCCGGCGGAAGTGAAAACCCTGATCCGCCTGCTGAAGAAGGTCTACCTGTGAACTGCTTGCCACAAATGGCGCATCGCCGGGCGTTCCTGCTATTGTTTGTGTAGCGGCTGGCGCGTAGACTCGCCCTCCCGCTGCACGAAAAGAAGCGACGGAGGAGAACGCCCCGCATGAGCCCGAAGGAGAACGCGGCCATCACCCAGCTGCTCGGCCTGCTCGAGGCCCGCTATGCCATCCGGGTGCTCTGGGCGCTGCGCGACGGCCATGCGCAGACTTTCCGGCTGCTCCAGGACAGCGTCGGCGGCATCACGCCGAACACGCTGAACACCCGCATCAAGGAATTGCGCGAGGCCGGGCTCATGTCCCACGGCAACGACGGCTACGTCGTCACGCCGCAGGGGGCCGAGCTGCTCAAGCGCCTTGCCGAGCTGCCCGGCTTCGCCACCAAGTGGTCCGCCGCGCAAGCCAAGAAGAAAGCCGCCAACCCATGATCGACCACCTGTCCATCGCCGGCGCGCTGCCGGCCGATGCCGATGCCGCGCTGCTCGTCGGCCGCGTGCACTGCGAGGGCGTCGGGCCCATCCTCGTGCGGGTGACGCGCGAGGACGTGCACGATATCTCGCACCTGGCCGCCACCTGCAGCGAACTGCTGGAACTGCCCGACTTGCCCCTGCTGCTGCGCGGACACCGCGGGCCGCGCCTGGGCGCCACGTCGGAGATCCTCGCCAACAGCGCGCACGACGGCCAGAACCCTTCGCTGCCGTGGTTCCTCGCGCCTTGCGACCTGCAAGCCATCAAGGCAGCGGGCGTGACCTTCGTCGCGTCGATGCTGGAGCGCGTGATCGAGGAGCAGGCGCGCGGCGACGCGTCGAGGGCCGAAGCCGTGCGCAAGGCCGTCGTCGGCGTGATCGGCGAGAACCTCGCCGCCGTGAAGCCGGGTTCGCCCGATGCGGCGCGGCTGAAGGAGGTGCTGATCGCGCAAGGCGTGTGGTCGCAGTACCTGGAGGTCGGCATCGGCCCCGACGCCGAGATCTTCACCAAGTCGCAGCCCATGAGCGCCATGGGCACGGGCAGCGAGATCGGCATCCACCCCAAGAGCGAGTGGAACAACCCCGAGCCCGAGATCGTGCTGGCGGTCAACAGCCACGGCGAGACCGTCGGCGCGACGCTCGGCAACGACGTCAACCTGCGCGACTTCGAGGGCCGCAGCGCCCTGCTGCTGGGCAAGGCCAAGGACAACAACGCGAGCTGCGCGATCGGCCCCTTCATCCGCATCTTCGACGAGAAGTTCACCATCGACGACGTGCGCCGCTGCGACCTCGCGATGACCGTGAAGGGCCGTGACGGCTTCGTGATGCAGGGCGCGAGCTCGCTGTCGAAGATCAGCCGCGACCCGCTGGACCTCGTCGCGCAGGCGATCGGCCCCAACCACCAGTACCCCGACGGCTTCGTGCTGTTCCTGGGCACGATGTTCGCGCCGGTGCAGGACCGCCACGGCCCGGGCCAGGGCTTCACGCACGACGTCGGCGACGTCGTGAGCATCTCCACGCCCCAGCTGGGCACGCTGGTGAACCGCGTGAACACCAGCGACCGCATCCCGCAGTGGACCTACGGCGTGCGGCAGCTGATGAAGGACCTGGCGCGGCGCAGCTGACTGTCACCCCGGCGCAGGCCGGGATGACCGCAGTGTCAGCTGCGCTTCTTCGCCGTCACCTCGATCTCGATCTTCATCTTGGGATCGATCAGGCGCGCCTCGATCATCATCGCGGCCGGGCGCACGTCGCCGAGGTACTTGCGCGTGACCGGCCAGCAGGCCTCGAAGTCCTCGCCGCGCGGCAACACGTAGGTGACGCGCACGGCGTCGGCCAGCGACGCGCCGGCCTGCTCCAGCGCCCACGCGATGTTCTTGAAGCATTGCTCGGCCTGCTCGGCGACGCTGTCCGAGATCGTCATGGTGCTGTAGTCGTAGCCGGTAGTGCCCGAGACGAACACCCAGTCGCCGTCGGCGACGGCGCGGGAATAGCCGATCGTGGCTTCGAAGGGGGAGCCGGAACTGATCAGTCGGCGGGTCATGGATTCAACTCCTCATCAGGGACCCGCACTCTACAATCCCGCCCTCCGCGCCGCCCGGAAAATTTCCCAAGGATGGGCTTTCCCGCACCCTTGAAAAGGGTTTGCGGGGCCCCAAGCTGCGCGGGAGCCCTCATTTCCAGCTAATAAATCGAAGCAATGAACGAACCCGACCGGATCGAGCCGACCCTGGATGCCGAAGCGCCGGCTGGGGCCGCCACGGCCCCCGCCCCGGCCGCCGAAAGTGCAGCCGGCGGCCCGCAGGCCGCCAACGAAGCCGACGCCCTGTCCAACGCCCAGGCGCAGGTGGCCGAACTCCAGGCCCAGAACAAGGACCTCGCCGAGAAGTACCTGCGCGCGCAGGCCGACATGCAGAACACCCGCCGCCGCGCCGACGAGGAGATGTCCAAGGCGCGCAAGTTCGCGGTGGAAAGCTTCGCCGAGGCGATGCTGCCCGTGGTGGACAGCCTCGAGGCCGGCCTGGCCCACGAAGGCGGCACGCCGGAGCAGATCCGCGAAGGCGCCGAGATCACCCTGCGCCAGCTGAAGGGCGCCCTGGAGCGCAACAAGGTCGTGGTGATCGACCCGCAGCCGGGCACCAAGTTCGACCCGCACCAGCACCAGGCGATCTCGGTGGTCCCAGGAACTTCACAGGAACCCAACACCGTCGTCGGCGTGCTGCAGAAGGGCTACCTGATCGCCGACCGCGTGCTGCGCCCCGCCCTCGTGACGGTGGCGGCGCCGAAATAGCTAGCCCGAACCGATAGTGCGAACGGGCGCTTGAAATCGACACAGCTTATCCACAAGTAACGAACAATCGGATGTGATGGCCCTGAAGGGCCGGCAAAGACAGGAGAAAAGACATGGGACGCATCATCGGCATCGACCTCGGCACCACGAACTCGTGCGTGGCCATCATGGAGGGCAACACGCCCAAGGTCATCGAGAACAGCGAAGGCGCGCGCACCACGCCGTCGATCGTGGCCTACCAGGAGGACGGCGAGATCCTCGTCGGCGCCTCGGCCAAGCGCCAGGCGGTGACCAACGCCAAGAACACCCTTTACGCGGTCAAGCGCCTGATTGGCCGCAAGTTCGAGGAAAAGGAAGTCCAGAAGGACATCCACCTCATGCCCTACGCGATCGTGAAGGCCGACAACGGCGACGCGTGGGTGGAAGTTCGCGGCAAGAAGCTCGCGCCCCCGCAGATCAGCGCGGAAGTGCTGCGCAAGATGAAGAAGACGGCCGAGGACTACCTGGGCGAGCCGGTGACGGAAGCCGTCATCACGGTGCCCGCGTACTTCAACGACTCGCAGCGCCAGGCCACCAAGGACGCCGGCCGCATCGCGGGCCTGGACGTCAAGCGCATCATCAACGAGCCCACCGCCGCGGCGCTGGCCTTCGGCCTGGACAAGCAGGAAAAGGGCGACCGCAAGATCGCCGTGTACGACCTGGGCGGCGGCACGTTCGACATCTCGATCATCGAGATCGCGGACGTCGACGGCGAGAAGCAGTTCGAGGTGCTCTCCACGAACGGCGACACGTTCCTGGGCGGCGAGGACTTCGACCAGCGCATCATCGATTACATCATCGGCGAGTTCAAGAAGGACCAGGGCGTCGACCTGTCGAAGGACGTGCTGGCCCTGCAGCGCCTGAAGGAAGCCGCCGAGAAGGCCAAGATCGAGCTGTCGAGCAACTCGCAGACCGACATCAACCTGCCCTACATCACGGCCGACGCCAACGGCCCGCGCCACCTGAACATCAAGCTCACGCGCGCCAAGCTCGAAGCGCTGGTCGACGAGCTGGTCGAGCGCACGATGGAGCCGTGCCGCATCGCGCTGAAGGATGCGGGCGTGTCCATCGGCGACATCCACGACGTGATCCTCGTGGGCGGCCAGACGCGCATGCCCAAGGTGCAGGAAAAGGTCAAGGAGCTCTTCGGCAAGGAGCCGCGCAAGGACGTGAACCCCGATGAAGCCGTCGCCGTGGGCGCGGCCATCCAGGGCCAGGTGCTGGGCGGCGACCGCAAGGACGTGCTGCTGCTGGACGTGACGCCGCTGTCGCTGGGCATCGAGACGCTGGGTGGCGTCATGACGAAGATGATCCAGAAGAACACGACCATCCCGACGAAGTTCTCGCAGACCTTCTCGACCGCCGACGACAACCAGCCGGCCGTGACGATCAAGGTCTACCAGGGCGAGCGCGAGATGGCGCAGGGCAACAAGGGCCTGGGCGAGTTCAACCTGGAAGGCATCCCGCCGGCGCCGCGCGGCCTGCCGCAGATCGAGGTGACGTTCGACATCGACGCGAACGGCATCCTGCACGTGTCGGCCAAGGACAAGGGCACGGGCAAGGAGAACAAGATCACCATCAAGGCGAACTCGGGCCTGAGCGAGGCCGAGATCCAGAAGATGGTGAAGGACGCCGAGCTGAACGCCGAAGAGGACAAGAAGAAGCTCGAGGTGGTGCAGGCCCGCAACCAGGGCGAAGCGCTGGTGCACTCGGTGCGCAAGAGCCTCACGGAATTCGGCGACAAGCTCGATGCCGGCGAGAAGGAAAAGATCGAGGCGGCCATCAAGGACCTGGACGGCGTGCTGAAGGAAGGCGACAAGGACACCATCGAGGCGAAGACCAACGCCCTGATGACGGCCAGCCAGAAACTGGGCGAGAAGATGTACGCCAACATGCAGGGCGAGCAGGCCGCTCAGGCCGCAGCGGGCGCGCAAGGCGCTGCACCGGGCGGCGAGCAGAAGCCCGCCGACGACAACGTCGTCGACGCCGAAGTGAAAGAAGTGAAGAAGGGTTGAGAGAGCGTCTCACCTCCTGAGCGACCCGCCGCGTCCATCGCGGCGTTGTCGCTTGTGAACCACCCCGAACGATGGCCACCAAAAGAGACTACTACGAGGTTCTCGGCGTCCCGAAGAACGCTTCGGACGACGAGATCAAGAAGGCTTATCGCAAGCTCGCGATGAAGTTCCACCCCGACCGCAACGAGGGTGACAAGAACGCCGAAGGCAAGTTCAAGGAGGCGAAGGAAGCCTACGAAATGCTGTCCAACGCCGAGAAGCGTTCGGCGTACGACCAGTTCGGCCACGCGGGCGTGGACCCCAACATGCGCGGCGGCTTCGGCGGGCCCGGCCAGGAAGGCTTCGGCGGCTTCGCGGAAGCGTTCGGCGACATCTTCGGCGACATCTTCGGCCAGGGCCGGCCCGGCCAGCGCGGCGGCCGGCAGGTGTACCGCGGCGCGGACCTTTCCTATGCGATGGAGATCACGCTGGAGGAAGCGGCCGCCGGCAAGGAGGCGCAGATCCGCATTCCTTCGTGGGAATCGTGCGAAACCTGCCACGGTTCCGGCGCCAAGCCCGGCACGCAGGCCAAGCAATGCACCACCTGCCAAGGCGCGGGCGTGGTGCAGATGCGCCAGGGCTTCTTCAGCGTGCAGCAGACGTGCCCGCATTGCCGCGGCACGGGCAAGATCATCCCGGAGCCCTGCCCCACCTGCCATGGCCAGGGCCGCGTGAAGAAGCAGAAGACGCTGGAGGTGAAGATCCCCGCCGGCATCGACGACGGCATGCGCATCCGCAGCGCCGGCAACGGCGAGCCGGGCACCAACGGCGGGCCGCCGGGCGACCTGTACATCGAGATCCGCCTGAAGAAGCACGACATCTTCCAGCGGGACGGCGACGACCTGCACTGCGTGGTGCCAATTTCGGTCGCGCGCGCGGCTCTAGGCGGCGAGATCGACGTGCCGACGCTCGCCGGGAAGGCCGCGATCGACATCCCTGAAGGCACCCAGGCCGGCAAGCAGTTCCGGCTGCGCGGCAAGGGCATCAAGGGGGTGCGTTCCAGCTACCCCGGCGACCTGTATTGCCACGTCGCGGTGGAAACGCCCGTGCGCCTGACCGAGCACCAGCGCAAGCTGCTCAAGGAGCTGGACGAATCCCTGAAGAAGGGCGGCGCCAAGCATTCGCCGACCGAGGAATCCTGGGCGGATCGCCTGAAGAACTTCTTCAGCGCCTGACGCTTCACAGCGCCTGAAAGCAGGCGTAGGATGGGTTGGCCTAGCTCACCAGCGAGGCCGACATGGCCGAACGACGACCGCCCGCGTTCCGCAACCTGCTCGCCTACCAGGTCTCGAGCACGGCGGACGCCTTGCGCCGCAGCGCCGCGATGCGCATGCGCCGCGAACACGACGTGAGCCTCGCGCAGGTTCGCACCCTCGCCCTCATCGACCACCTGCAGCCCGTGCGCCTGCGCGACGTCGCCGCCGATGCCGGCGCCGACAAGGCGCAGATCAGCCGCGTCGTCTCCAGCCTCGTGAGCCGCGGCTACGTCACGCGGCGCGCGCTCGTCGGCGATGCGCGTTCCGCGCACCTGGAGCTCACGCAAGCCGGCCGCGACAAGGTGGCCGGGCTCTTCCGCACGCTGCAGGACCGCGACCGCCTGCTGAAGGCGGGTTTCCAGCCGGCGGAGATCGAGCAACTGCTGTCGCTGCTGGCGCGCGTGCGCAAGGTGGCGGACCAGCTGTCGCTCGACGAGGAGCGCCTGGCCAACGGAAACAGCAGCGCCAAGGCGGCCTAGAACAACTGCGCCTGCCCGGCCGGCGACGGGCGCCGGAATTGCTTCGTGTCCAGCGCGATGCGCTCGCGGTTGAAGCCGATGCGGCGCACGGCTTTCTCGAAGCGCTGCGCGATCAGCTCGGCCCAGGGGCCGCTGCCCTTCATGCGCGTGGCGAAATCGGCGTCGTAGTCCTTGCCGCCGCGCATGTCGTGGATGCGCGCCATGATGCGCGCCGCGCGCTGCGGGTAGTGCAGCTCCAGCCACTGCTTGAACAGGGGGCTGACTTCCCAGGGCAGCCGGATCACGTGGTAGAAGGCGCTGCGCGCGCCCGCCTCCCACGCAGCTTCGAGCACCTGCTCCATGTCGTCGGTGAGGAAAGGGATCTGCGGCGCGAGGCTCACCGCCGTGGGCACGCCGTGCTCCGCCATCGTCTTCAGGATGCGCAGCCGTCGGTGCGGGGCGGCCGCCCGCGGCTCCAGCCTGCGCGTCACTTCCGCATCGAGCGTGGTGATGGTGACGCTGACCGACGCGAGCCCCTTCGCCGCCATCGGCGCGATGAGGTCCAGGTCACGCTCGACGCCGCTCGACTTCGTCACCAGGCCGAAGGGGTGGTTCGTCTCGTGCATCAGCTCGATCACCGACCGCGTGAGGCGCAGCTCGCGCTCGATGGGCTGGTAGCAGTCGGTGGCCGTGCCGATCGCGATCAGCTTCGGTTCGTAGCTGCGGCGCGAGAGCTCGGCGCGCAGCAGCGGCGCGATGTTGCGCTTGGCGATGATCTTCGTCTCGAAGTCCAGGCCGGGCGAGAGGTTCAGGTAACTGTGGGTGGGGCGCGCGTAGCAATAGATGCAGCCGTGCTCGCAGCCGCGGTACGGGTTGATCGAGCGGTCGAAGTAGACGTCGGGCGAGTCGTTGTGCGTGATGATGCTGCGCGCGTCTTCCCACGTGACTTCGGTTTGCGGCACCTCGCGCTCCTCGACACCCAGCTGCAGCGTCGACCAGCCGTCGTCGAAATCGCCACGCGCGTCGCGCTCGAAACGGTGCGGGTGACGCGTGGCCGTGCCGCGCCCCTTGATCGCGCTGACCGGCACCCGTGCTTCTTCCATGGCTGATACTGTACGTCCATACAGTCATGGGCGCAAGCTAGGCAATTTGCTTAATGGCGGTCTGCGTTTTCCCTAGCGGCGCGCAAGGGCCGGATGGTCTGATGGCGTCCATGAAGCCGCACATCCTCGTCGTCGACGACACGCCCGACAACCTCTTCCTCATGCAGTCGCTGCTGGAAGACAAGTACGACGTGCGCACGGCCGCGAGCGGGCCCGAGGCCCTGGAGCTCGTGCGAACGAATGCGCCCGACCTCATCCTGCTCGACATCATGATGCCCGGCATGGACGGCCACGAGGTGCTGCGCCGCCTGCGCCTGAACGCGAAGACCGCGGCCATCCCCGTGATCTTCCTGACCTCGCTCAACAGCGTGGAGGAGGAGCAGACGGGGTTCGACCTGGGCGCGGCCGACTACATCGCCAAGCCGATCAGCCCGCCCATCGTGCTCGCGCGCGTGCATGCGCACCTGGAGCGCAGCGGCAACGCGCGCCGGCTGCAGGCGCTGTCGGACAAGCTCTCGCGCTACCTCGCGCCGCAAGTGGTGCAGTCGCTGTTCGACGGCTCGCGCGACGCCGAGATCCGCACGCAGCGCAAGAAGCTCACCGTCTTCTTCTCCGACATCAAGGACTTCACCGCGTCCACCGCCAAGTGGCAGCCCGAGGAGATCCGCTTCCTCCTGAACAGCTATTTCTCCGAGATGTCGCGCATCGCCTACGACCACGGCGGCACCATCGACAAGTTCATCGGCGACGCGATGATGGTCTTCTTCGGCGACCCGGAGACGCGCGGCGTCAAGGAAGACGCCCTGGCCTGCGTGCGCATGGCGCTCGCGATGCAGCGGCGCATGGCCGAACTGCAGGTGCTGTGGCGCGAGCTCGGCTCGGACAAGAGCTTCGAAGTGCGCATGGGCATCAACACGGGCTACTGCGACGTGGGCAACTTCGGCAGCGACCTGCGCATGGACTACACCATCATCGGCGCCGAGGTGAACCTGGCCGCGCGCCTGCAGCAGGCCGCCGACCCGGGCGGCATCCTGATGTCGCGCGAGACGCAGTCGCTGGTGCGCGACGAGATCCTGTCCGTCGAGCAGCAGCCGCTCATCGCCAAGGGCTTCCCCGAACCGGTCAAGGCCTACCTGGTGGAAGCGGACGCGATGGCCAGCTCGCGCAAGGTGTTCCAGTGGGAGCGGCTGGGCATGCGCGTGCTGGTCGACCTGGACCGCCTGCCCGAAGCCGAACGCGCCGCCGCCGCGCGCGAGCTGCGCCAGATGGCGGATCAGCTGCACTGACCGCCCGGGCTTCGCCTTTGGCGCACACTACGCGCCATGGACACACTGCTGCTGTCGCGACTCCAGTTCGCGGCGAACATCAGCTTTCACATCCTCTTCCCGACCATCAACATCGCCCTGTGCTGGTTCCTGCTGTACTTCCGGCTGCGGCGCAGCGGCGCGAAGGACGAACGCGAGTCGCGCGAGTGGGAAGAGGCCTATTACCTCTGGACCAAGATCTTCGCGCTGACGTTCGGCCTGGGCGTCGTCACCGGCATCACCATGAGCTTCCAGTTCGGCACGAACTGGCCGGGGTTCATGCAGAAGGCCGGCAACATCGCGGGGCCGCTGCTCGGGTATGAGGTCCTGACGGCCTTCTTCCTCGAGGCCACGTTCCTGGGGATCATGCTGTTCGGGCGCAACCGCGTGTCCGAGCGCATGCACCTCTTTGCGACGCTGATGGTCGCCGCGGGCACGACGCTGTCGGCGTTCTGGATCCTGAGCCTGAACTCGTGGATGCAGACGCCCACCGGCTACGAGATCATCGACGGGCAGTTCCACGCGACGAGCTGGCTGGAGGTGATCTTCAACCCCTCGTTCCCCTACCGGCTCGTGCACAAGCTGCTCGCTTCGACGCTGACCGCCTCCTTCCTCATCGCGGGGCTGTCGGCGTACCAGCTGCTGCGCGGCACCGCCAACGGCGGCACGCGCCGTGCAATGCGCGCCGGGGTCATGGCCGCGGCGATCGCCATCCCGCTGCAGATCGTCGCCGGCGACATGCACGGCCTGAACACGCTGCAGCACCAGCCCGCCAAGATCGCGGCCATCGAAGGCATCTGGCACACGGAGAAGAGCGCGCCGCTCACCCTCTTCGGCTGGCCGAACGAGAAGGAGAAGCGAACGGATTTCGCGATCCAGGTGCCCAAGCTCGCCAGCCTGATCCTCGCGCACGACATGGACGCCGAGCTCAAGGGGCTCGACCAGTTCCCCAACGCGCACCCGCCCGTCGCGCCGGTGTTCTGGAGCTTCCGCGTGATGGTCGGCGTGGGCGTGCTGATGCTGCTGGTGTCGTGGTGGTGCGCGTGGCGGCTGTGGCGCGGCGATCTCTCGAAGCTGCAGTTGCGCGTGCTGGCCGGCATGACCTTCGCGGGCTGGGTGTCGACGCTGGCGGGCTGGTACGTCACCGAAGTCGGGCGCCAGCCCTTCCTGGTGTACGGCCTGCTGCGCACGGCGGACCTGGTCGGCGACCACGCCGCGGGCACCGTGCTCGCGACGCTCCTCGCGTACCTGGCGCTCTATGCCTTCCTGCTCGTGTCGTACGTGCTGGTGCTGATGCACATGGCCAAGCACCCCGCGCAGCCCACGCCGCAAACGCCCCAAAGCCCCAAGGCCGCCGAACCCGTCGGCGGGCCCGCCTGAAGGAGCGCGCGATGTTCAACCTGACCTTTGCCGAACTGCTGCCGCTCATCTTCATGGGCGTGATGGGCCTCGCGCTCCTCGCATACGTCGTGCTCGACGGCTACGACCTGGGCGTCGGCATCCTGCTGCCCTTCGCCACCGATGCGCAGAAGGACGTGATGGTGTCCAGCATCGGCCCCTTCTGGGACGCGAACGAGACCTGGCTGGTGCTCGGCATCGGCGTGCTGCTCATCGCCTTCCCGGTGGCGCACGGCATCGTGCTGTCGGCGCTGTACCTGCCGGTGGCCGTGATGCTCGTCGGCATCATCCTGCGCGGCGTCTCGTTCGACTTCCGCGTGAAGGCGCGCGACACCCACAAGGCGCTGTGGAACCGCCTGTTCGCGCTCGGCTCGCTGCTGGCCGCGACTGCGCAGGGCTGGATGCTGGGCAGCTACCTCACGGGCTTCGACCACGGCCTGTGGTCGTCGCTGTTCGCGTTGGGGATCGCCGCGACGCTGCCGACCGCGTACGCCACGCTGGGCGCCGGCTGGCTGATCATGAAGACCGAGGGCGAGCTGCAGAAGCGCGCGGTGCATTGGGCCCGCAAGGTGCTCTGGCCCACGGGCGCCGCGCTGGTGGCGATTTCGCTCGCGTCGCCGATGGTGAGCCACACCGTGTTCGAGCGCTGGTTCGCGATGCCGCAGTTCATCGCGCTGCTGCCGATCCCCGTGGCTTGCGCCGTCGCCTTCTTCGCCGCATGGCATGTCGTCTCGAAGCCGCGCCTCGTCGATGCCGGCTATGGCTGGATCGTGTTCGCCGCCACCGTGCTGATCTTCGTGCTGGCGTTCCTGGGGCTGGCGTACAGCCTCTACCCCTACATCGTGATCGACCGGCTCACTGCCTGGGAGGCCGCCGCCGCGCCGAAGTCGCTGCTGTTCATCTTCGTCGGCGTGGCGATCACGCTGCCGGCGATCGTCATCTACACGGTCTTCATGTACCGCGTGTTCTGGGGCAAGGCCCGCGCACTGACGTACTGATCAGGCGGCTTCGGCGTCGCGCACGAGCGAGAGGCGCTCGCGCGCTGCGTCGTACTCGCGCTTCAGGCGCGCGATGTAGTCGGCGGCGGTGCCGACTTCCTTGACGGCGCCGATGCCCTGGCCGCAGCCCCAGATTTCCTTCCAGGCCTTGGGCTTGCTGCCTTCGCCGCCGCCGAAGTTCATCTTCGTGGGGTCGCTCTCGGGCAGGTTGTCCGGGTCGAGCCCCGCCGCCTTGACCGAAGGCTTCAGGTAGTTGCCATGCACGCCCGTGAAGAGGCTGGAGTACACGATGTCGTCGGAGTTGCTGTCGACGATGCACTGCTTGTAGGCATCGCTGGCGCGCGCTTCCTGCGTCGCGATGAACGCCGAGCCGATGTAGGCGAAGTCCGCGCCCATCGCCTGCGCGGCCAGCACGGCGCCGCCGGTGGCGATCGCGCCCGACAGCGCGATGGGGCCGTCGAACCACTCGCGGATCTCCTGCACCAGCGCGAACGGGCTCTTGATGCCCGCGTGGCCGCCGGCGCCGGCCGCCACGGCGATCAGGCCGTCGGCGCCCTTCTCGATCGCCTTGCGCGCGAAGGTGTTGTTGATGATGTCGTGCAGCACGACGCCGCCGTAGGAATGGATCGCCTCGTTGACGTCGGTGCGGGCGCCCAGCGACGTGATGATCACCGGCACCTTGTACTTCACGACCATCTCCATGTCGTGCTCGAGCCGGTCATTGCTCTTGTGCACGATCTGGTTGATGGCGAAGGGCGCGGCGGGCGCGTCCGGGTTCGCGCGGTTGTACGCGGCGAGCGTCTCGGTGATCTCGTGCAGCCACTCGTCCAGCTGCGCCGCAGGGCGGGCGTTGAGCGCCGGCATCGAGCCGACGATGCCCGCCTTGCACTGCTCGATCACGAGCTTGGGGTTGCTGACGATGAACAGGGGCGAACCGATCACCGGGAGGGCGAGGTTCTGCAGGACGCGCGGGATCTTGGACATGCTCGAATTCTTGAATGGGCGGCACCGCACGGGTGTCGCCCGGGTGTCAGAACGCGTCGACCGGCAGCGCCGTCACGCTTTCGGCGCCATCGACGATGGCGTCGCGCGCGGCGGGCGCCTTCGACAGGATGTGGTCGGCGTAGAAACGCGCCGTGATCACCTTGGCCTGCATGAAGGCCTTGTCCTCGCCCTTGGCGGCCAGGTCCTCGGCCGCCAGCAGCGAACGCGCCAGCTGCCAGCCGGCCACGAGGTTGCCCGCGAGCAGCAGGTAAGGCACGGAGCCCGCGAACGCCGCGTTGGGCGACGACTTCGTGTTGGACGCGATGAAGTCGACCACGTCGCTGAAGGCCTTGCGCGCGGCGGACAGGCGCTTGAGCACGGCCTTGGCGGCCGGCGAGTTGCGCTTGGCCAGCTCGCCTTCGGTCTTCTCAACCTGGGCCGCGATGGCGCGTGCGGTGGCGCCGCCGTCGCGCGCCGTCTTGCGGCCCACGAGGTCGTTGGCCTGGATCGCTGTCGTGCCTTCGTAGATCGGCAGGATCCGCGAATCGCGGTAGTGCTGCGCCGCGCCGGTCTCCTCGATGAAGCCCATGCCGCCGTGCACCTGCACGCCGAGCGAGGTGACCTCCACGCTCATCTCGGTGCTGTAGCCCTTGACCAGCGGCACCATGAATTCGTAGAAGGCCTGGTTCTGCTTGCGCACGTCCGCATCGGGGTGGTGGTGCGCGGCGTCATAGGCGGCGGCGGCCACGGTGGCCATCGCGCGGCAGCCTTCGGTGAGCGAGCGCATCGTCATCAGCATGCGGCGCACGTCGGGGTGGTGCACGATGGGTGCGCTCTTGTTGATCGAGCCGTCCACCGGTCGCGACTGGATGCGCTCCTTCGCGAAAGCGGCAGCCTGCTGGTACGCACGCTCGGCCACGGCGATGCCCTGCATGCCCACGGCGTATCGGGCGGCGTTCATCATGATGAACATGTACTCGAGGCCGCGGTTCTCCTCGCCGACGAGGTAGCCGACCGCGCCACCATGGTCGCCGAACTGGAGAACGGCGGTGGGGGAAGCCTTGATCCCCAGCTTGTGCTCGATCGACACGCAGTGCACGTCGTTGCGCGCGCCGAGCGAGCCGTCCTTGCCGACCATGAACTTGGGCACGACGAACAGGCTGATGCCCTTCACGCCCTCCGGCGCGCCCTGCACGCGGGCCAGCACCAGGTGGACGATGTTCTTCGCCATGTCGTGCTCGCCGTACGTGATGAAGATCTTCGTGCCGAAGACCTTGTACGTGCCGTCGGGCTGCGGCTCGGCGCGCGTGCGCACGAGCGACAGGTCGGAGCCGGCTTGCGGCTCCGTCAGGTTCATCGTGCCGGTCCACTCGCCGGAGATGAGCTTCTCCAGGTAGGTGGCCTTCAGCTCGTCGGACCCCGCGGTGAGCAGCGCCTCGATGGCGCCGTCGGTGAGCAGCGGGCACAGCGAGAAACTGAGGTTGGCGGAATTGAGCATCTCGCCGCACGACGCACCGATGGTCTTGGGCAGGCCCTGCCCGCCGAAGTCCTGCGGGTGCTGGATGCCCTGCCATCCGCCTTCCATGAACTGCTTGTAGGCATCCTTGAAGCCCGGCGTCGTCGTGACCACGCCGTCCTTCCACGACGACGGGTTCTTGTCGCCCGCGACGTTCAGAGGCGCGACCACGCCCTCGTTGAACTTCGCGCACTCCTCGAGCACGGCGGCCGCCGTGTCGAAACCTGCTTCCTCGAATCCCGGCAGCTTCGCGACCTCGTCGATGTTGGCGAGGTGCCGGATGTTGAACAGCATGTCCTTGACGGGGGCCTTGTAGCTCATGCGAATGTCCTTCGGACCAAGGAGAAAACGAGGCGCGCGGTTCCCCGCGCCTCGTCCTTCAAGTTAAAGAGCTTTCACCAGCTCCGGGACGGCGGTGAACAGGTCGGCTTCGAGGCCGTAGTCCGCCACGCTGAAGATCGGCGCTTCCGGGTCCTTGTTGATCGCGACGATCACCTTGGAGTCCTTCATGCCGGCCAGGTGCTGGATCGCGCCGGAGATGCCGGCGGCGATGTACAGCTGCGGCGCGACGATCTTGCCGGTCTGGCCCACCTGCAGGTCGTTGGGCGCGTAGCCCGCATCGACTGCAGCGCGGCTGGCACCGATGGCGGCGCCCAGCTTGTCGGCCAGCGGCGTCATCACTTCCTGGAACTTCTCGCTGGAACCCAGCGCGCGGCCACCCGACACGATGATCTTCGCGGCGGTGAGCTCGGGGCGGTCGTTCTTGGCGATCTCGTTGCCTTCGAACTTGCTCTTGCCCGAATCGGCGACGGCGGTGAGCGTCTCGACGGCGGCGGAGCCACCGGTGGCCGCCGCGGCGTCGAAGCCGGTCGTGCGCACGGTGATCACCTTCTTCTCGTCGAGGCTCTGCACCACGGCGATGGCGTTGCCGGCGTAGATCGGGCGCTCGAACGTATCCGCCGCGTCGACCTTGGTGATGTCGCTGATCTGGCCGACGTCCAGCTTGGCCGCCACGCGCGGCGCGATGTTCTTGCCGCTGGCCGTGGCGGGGAACAGGATGTGGGTGTAGTTGCCCGCGATCGCGAGCACTTGCGCGGCCATGTTTTCGGCGAGGCCGTGCGCGAAGTACTCCGCGTCGGCGTGCAACACCTTGGCGACGCCGGCGATGGCCGCGGCCTTCTTCGCGGCTTCACCGGCGTTGTGGCCGGCGATGAGCACGTGCACGTCGCCGCCGCATTGGCCGGCAGCGGTCACGGTGTTGAGGGTGGCGCCCTTGATGGACGCGTTGTCGTGTTCGGCAATGACGAGGACGCTCATCTCAGATCACCTTCGCTTCGTTCTTCAGTTTGTCCACCAGCGTCGCGACGTCCGGCACCTTGATCCCGGCGCCGCGCTTGGGCGGCTCCATGACCTTGAGGGTCTTCAGGTGCGGCTTGATCTCCACGCCCAGGTCGGCGGGCTTGAAGGTGTCCAGTTGCTTCTTCTTGGCCTTCATGATGTTGGGCAGCGTCACGTAGCGCGGCTCGTTCAGGCGCAGGTCGGTGGTGATGACTGCGGGCAGCGTGACCGACACGGTCTCGAGGCCGCCGTCCACTTCACGCGTGACCTTGGCCTTGCCGTCGGCGATCTCCACCTTCGAGGCGAAGGTGGCTTGCGGCAGATCCGCCAGCGCGGCGAGCATCTGGCCGGTCTGGTTGCAGTCGTCGTCGATGGCCTGCTTGCCGAGGATGACGAGCTGCGCGCCTTCCTTGTCGAGCACGGCCTTGAGCAACTTGGCGACGGCCAGCGGCTGCAGCTCGTCGTTCGTCTCCACGAGGATGGCGCGGTCGGCGCCGATGGCCATCGCGGTGCGCAGCGTTTCCTGGCACTGCGCGACGCCGCAGGAGACGGCGATGACTTCCGTCACGACACCTTTCTCCTTCAGGCGCACGGCCTCCTCGACGGCGATCTCGTCGAAGGGGTTCATGCTCATCTTCACGTTGGCGATGTCGACGCCCGTGCCGTCCGACTTGACGCGGACCTTCACGTTGAAATCGACCACCCGTTTGACGGGGACGAGGACCTTCATGCTGCGGTCTCCTTGAGAGTTTTCGGAATTGACGTTTACGTAAACGGAATAGCTGGATTCTAGGGCGCGCGCCGTCGCGGGCATTGTCGTTCCGCCGTCAATCGAGGCGGCCGCGGATCAAAAAAGCACGCTCGTTCGATTTTGATTATAGGCAGGGTTCGTGGCCGGATTAGGCGCGTGCGTCCACAAGCCGACAGTTTCCCGACTCGACGGTCGGTGAATTCGGGTAAGTCTGGACCGGTGCGCGCGAATGCGCCCCGTACATTGGTGGCCATCCCACAAATCCGGAGTTCCCCAATGAAAAAACACCTGTTCGCCGCCGCGGCGCTGGCCGCCTTCGCCTCCTTTCCCGCCGCGGCGCAGACGACGCTCACGCTTTCGAGCTGGGTGCCGCCGGGCCACGCGCTGACGCTGGCGCAAAGCGAGTGGTGCGAGGAGGTCTCCAAGAAGACCAGCGGCAAGATCAAGTGCAACCTGCTGCCGCGCCCGGTCGCCGCGCCGCCCGGCACCTACGACGCGGTGAAGAACGGCCTGGCCGACGTGTCCTTCACCGTGCACGGCTACACGCCGAACCGCTTCGTGCTGCCGAAGGTCACCGAGTTCCCCTTCATGGGCGACAGCGCCGAGACCGTCTCGGTCGCGTTCAACCGCATCGCCCAGAAGTACCCGCAGTTCACGCAGGAGCACAAGGACGTCAAGGTGCTCGCGTACTTCACGCACGGCCCCGGCATCGTGTTCAACACCAAGCGGCCGGTGACGAAGGTCGACGACCTGCAGGGCATGAAGTGGCGCGTCGGCGGCGGCATCGTGAACGACATCGCCAAGGTCGTGGGCATGAACGTCACGCTCAAGCCCGCGAGCGAGTCCTACGAGCTGCTCTCCGGCGGCGTGATGGACGGGACGCTGTTCCCGGCCGAATCGATCGAGTCGTTCAAGATCGACAAGATCATCAAGTACGCCACCACCTTCCCGGGCGGCCTGTACAACACCAGCTTCGTCATCATGATGAACCCGGCCAAGTACGACAAGCTCACGCCCGAGGAGAAGAAGGCCGTGGACGAGACGTCGGGCGAGGCCCTGGCGCGCCTGATCGGCCGCCACTGGGACAAGGCCGACCGCCGCGCCTACGCGCTCATGCAGGCCAACAACATCCAGATCACCAAGGCCGACGCGAAGTTCGTCGCCGACATGAAGTCCAAGACCTCGATGCTCGAGAAGGAATGGGCGCAGGCGGCGGAAGCCAAGGGCCTGAAGGACCCCGCCAAGGTGCTCGCCGAGCTGCGCGCGGAAATCGCGAAGCTCTCCAAGTAAAAGCGTCCCAGCTCATCCGTCTCTGGTACAAAGGCGGCACCCGCGTGCCGCCTTTTTCTCGCCCTGCCCATGCCCCTCAAGAAGATCCTCGAGTTCGCCAGCGGGCTGCTCTGCGGCACAGCGCTCTTCGGCATCATGTCCCTGACGTTCTTCGACGTCCTGGGCCGCAAGCTGGTGAACAACTCGATTCCCGGCTCGCTGGAGATCACCGAGCTGCTGATGGTGGTCGTCATCTTCGCCGCGCTGCCGCTCGTCTCCGAGCGCGGTGAGCACGTCGAGTTCGATTCGCTCGACCCCTACCTGCCCGAATGGCTGCGGCGCGCGCAGGACGTGCTGGTTCACCTCGTCTCTGCGGCGCTCCTCATCGGCCTCGGCTGGCTGATGTGGCAGACGGGGAGGCAGTTCGGCGTGAACGGCGAGACGACGGCGCAGCTGTCCATCCCCAAGGCACCCTTCATCTACGGCATGGGCGTGCTGTGCGTCGTGACCGGCGTCATCCACCTGTTCCTGATGGCGCAGCCCCGCGTCGAGAAGGCCGAAGGCGAAGGGGTCGCGCTGTGATCGAGGCACTGGTCGGCTTTGCCGTCATCTTCCTGCTGGCGCTCATGCGCCTGCCGCTCGCCTTCGCGATGGGCGTGGTCGGCTTCGTGGGCATCGGGGTCACGCGCGGCTGGCAGCCGGCGCTGGCCAGCACGGCGCAGGTCGTCTACGAAACCGGCTTCGCGTACACGCTGTCGGTCATCCCGCTGTTCATCCTGATGGGCAACTTCGTCGCGCGGGCCGGCCTCGCGCACGAGCTGTTCCAGGCCGCCTACGCCTTCATCGGCCACGTGCGCGGCGGCCTCGCGCACGCCACCGTCGCCGCGTGCGCGGGCTTCGGCGCGATCTGCGGCTCGTCGATCGCCACGGCCGCCACCATGAGCAAGGTCGCCTACCCGTCGATGAAGAAGCTGGGCTACAGCGACTCGCTGTCCACCGGCGTCATGGCGGCCGGCGGCACGCTGGGCATCATGATCCCGCCCTCGACGATCATGGTCATCTACGGGATCGTCACGCAGACGAACATCGGCAAGCTGTTCGCGGCCGGCATCATCCCGGGCCTCCTCAACGCTGCCCTGCTCATGGCGGGCATCGTGGTCGTGACCTCGCGCGACCCGGAACACGCCCCCGCCGGCGAGCGCACGTCGTGGCCCGACCGCTGGCGCGCGCTGCGCGGCATCTGGGGCGTGCTGGTGCTCGTCATCGTGGTGCTGGGCGGCATCTACGGCGGCTTCTTCACGGCCACCGAGGGCGCGGGCTTCGGCGCCTTCGGCGCGTTCCTCTTCGCGCTCTTCCGCGGCCAGCTCACGCTGCGCGTGCTGTTCGAAGTGCTCGTCGAGTCGGCGCGCACCACGGCGATGCTCTTCACGCTGCTGATCGCGGCGACCATCTTCGCGAACTTCGTGAACTTCACGACGATGCCGAACGACCTGAAGGACTGGATCACCGGCACCGGCATGTCGCCGACGATGGTCGTCGTGTCGATGATGGCGATCTACGTGGTGCTGGGCACGGTGATGGAGGAGCTCACGATGGTGCTGCTCACCATCCCGCTGTTCTTCCCGATCGTGACCGGCCTGGGCTTCGACCCCGTGTGGTTCGGCGTGCTGATCGTGATGATCGTGCAGATCGGGCTGATCTCGCCGCCCGTGGGCATGAACCTCTTCGTGCTCAACGCCCTGCTGCCGCACGTGGGGCTGGGCCAGATCTTCCGCGGCTGCTGGCCCTTCGTCCTGGTGATGGTCGTGGTGCTCGGGCTGCTGATCGCGTTCCCGCAGCTCAGCCTGTGGCTGCCGTCCCTGATGAATTAGCCTCGAGCACGCGCACGACGCGCTGCGGGTACGGGATGTCGATGCCCGCATCGCGCAGCGCGGCCAGCACGCGCAGGTTCACGTCGGACTTCACGTTGGTCTGGCCGTTCGCCGGGTCGTCGATCCAGAAGACCAGCTGGAACTCCAGCCCGTCGGCGCCGAACTTCACGAAGTGCGCGGCGGGCGCGGGGTCCTTCAGCACGCGCGCCGTGCCCAGCGCGGCATCGATCAGGAGCTGCTGGACCTGCGCGGGGTCGCTGTCATAGCCGACGGCCACTTCCGTGGACAGCAGGATCCTCGGGTCGGCCAGCGACAGGTTCTCCACGCGCTCGGTGATCACCTTCTCGTTGGGCACGATCGCTTCGCGCCCGCTGGCCGAGCGGATCAAGGTGTAGCGCGTCTTGATGTCGGTCACCACGCCTTCGAAGTTGTCGACCCTCACGGTGTCGCCGATGCGCAGGGACCGCTCGAACAGGATCACGAAGCCGCTGATGTAGTTGGACGCGAGCTTCTGCAGGCCGAAGCCCAGGCCCACGCCCACCGCGCCGCCCAGCACGGACAGCGCCGTGAGGTCCACGCCCACCGACGACAGCGCGATGAGCAGGCCGACGAGCACCAGCACGGCACGGATCGCGTTGGCCGCCACCTTGCGCAGCGACAGGTCGTGCACCGTTTGCGTGAGCAGCTTGTGCTCCAGCGCCGCCGAGATCCACAGCGTGACCACCATGACCGCGCCGGCGGAGAGCACGCCTTGCACCACGGCCAGCAGGCTGATGCGCGACTTGCCGAAGGCGACGTGGATCTCCTCCATCTGGTCCATCACCGCCGGCAGCATCCCGACGATCCACAGCACCGCCGCGATCCAGGCGAGCCAGGAGAAGACGCGCTCCATCAGCCGCGCGAATCCCGAGTTCGGGAACACCACCGTCAGCACGCGCGCGATGAAGCGGATGCCCGCCAGCGAGACGAGGATGGGCAGCGCGATGCGGAGGACGCCCGCCGGCTGGCGCTGCGCGAAATACAGGAAGGCCACGTAGGTGAACGCGAGCGCCACCAGCGGGAACAGCACGCCGTCGACGATGCCGCGCCCGAACCAGACGGAGTGCGCCGTCTTGGCATGGCGGCCGATCGCCCAGCACAGCGCATAGGCCGCGAGCAGGCAGCCCAGCAGCGCCGCGGCCTCCCACGGCACACCCGGATGGCCCAGGTCCTGGACCAGTTTCTCGAAGTCCGTCATTCGTCAGTGCGTCACAGGTCGGCCAGCGCGCGCACGTGCGCCTCGACGCTGCGCCCCAGCGCGTCCAGGTTGTAGCCGCCTTCCAGCGAAGACACGATGCGCCCCTGCGCGTGCTTCGCGGCGACTTCCTTGATGCGCTCCGTCATCCAGCTGTAGTCGGCCTCCACCAGCCCGAGCTGGCCCAGGTCGTCCTCGCGGTGGGCGTCGAAGCCCGCGCTGATGAAGACCATCTGGGGCCTGAACGCCTCCAGCGCCGGCAGCCACTTCTGCTGGACGATGTCGCGGATGGCCGCGCCCTTCGTGTAGGCGGGCACCGGCACGTTGAGCATGTTGTCCGCATGCGGCCCCGCGCCCGAGTAGGGGTAGAAGGGGTGCTGGAAGATGCCCACCATCAGCACCCGGTCGTCGCCGGAGAAGATGTCCTCCGTGCCGTTGCCGTGGTGCACGTCGAAGTCGACGATGGCCACGCGCTGCAGGCCATGGCGGCGCAAGGCGTAGGCCGCGCCGACGGCGATGCTGTTGAACACGCAAAAGCCCATGGCCCGGTCGCGGCAGGCGTGGTGGCCGGGCGGGCGCACGGCGCAGAACGCGTTCTGCACCTCGCCGGCCATGACGGCGTCGACCGACGCCACCACCGCGCCCGCGGCGCGCAGCACCGCGTTCCAGGTGTGCGGGTTCATGGCCGTGTCGGGGTCGATGACGGCGTAGGGGCGGCCGCCCGCCATGATCTCGTCGGCCAGCTCCTCGGCCAGGCCGCGGATCGAGGCCACGTGCATCTCGGTATGGGCGAGCGCGACGTCGTCGGGGGACGCAAGGGGCGCGTCGCGCCGGTCGAGGGCGTCCATCACGCCGGTGACGAGGAGCCGGTCCTCGATCGCGTCGAGGCGCTCGGGACATTCGGGGTGGCCGGCGCCCATCTCGTGCCGGCGGCAGTCGGCGTGGGTGAAATAGCCCGTCTTGTTCACGTGTCTCGCTCCAGCGCGGCCGTTCTGCGGTAACGTCATGCCTTCCATGGAAGCACAACAAAAACTCAAGTCGCTGCTGGACCAGCTTAACACGGTGGTCGTCGGAAAACCCGCGCAGGTGCGCGACTGCGTGGCCTGCCTGCTGGCCGGCGGGCACCTGCTGATCGAGGACGTCCCCGGCGTCGGCAAGACCACGCTGGCGCATGCGCTGGCCCGCGCGTTCGGCCTGCAGTTCTCGCGCGTGCAGTTCACGGCCGACCTGATGCCCAGCGACCTGTCCGGCGTGTCGATCTACGAGCGCGGCAAGGAGGCTTTCGTATTCCATCCGGGCCCGGTCTTCGCGCAGGTCCTGCTGGCCGACGAGATCAACCGCGCCAGCCCCAAGACGCAAAGCGCGCTGCTCGAAGCCATGGAGGAGCGCCAGGTGACGGTGGAAGGCGAGACGCGCGCCCTGCCCTCGCCCTTCTTCGTGATCGCCACGCAGAACCCGCACGACCAGCTGGGCACCTTCGCGCTGCCCGAGTCGCAGCTGGACCGCTTCCTGATGCGCATCTCGCTGGGCTACCCGGACCGCGCGGCGGAGCGCGAGCTGCTGGGCGGGGCCGACCGGCGCGGCATGGTCGAATCGATGCGCAACCTGCTCACGCCCGTGGACCTGCAGCTGCTGCAGCAGAAGGTGATGCAGGTGCACGCCGCCGAGCCGCTGCTCAATTACGTGCAGGACCTGATCGCCGCCACGCGGTCGGGCCGCTGGTTCCTGCAGGGCCTGTCGCCGCGCGCGGGCATCGCCGTCGTGCGCGCCGGCAAGGCGCAGGCGATGCTCAACGGCCGCGACTACATCGCGCCCGACGACGTGCAGTCCATCCTGCCGCAGACCATCGCGCACCGCCTCATGCCCGTCGGCGACGCCGGCCGCGGCCCGATCGAGCAGGTGCGCGCGATGCTGGAGGCCGTGCCCTTGCCATGATCCCCGCGCTCGTGCTGAACCCGTTCGCGTACGCGCGGCGCCAGTTCCGCGAGTGGTGGCAGGCGCGGCTGCCGTTGTCGGACACGCTGACGCTCACGCAGCGCAACGTCTACATCCTGCCCACGCGGCCCGGCTTCATGATGGTCGCGACGCTGCTGATCCTCGTGATCGCGTCGATCAACTACCAGTTGAACCTGGGCTACCTGCTGACGTTCCTGCTGGCCGGTTGCGGCGTGGTCGGCATGCATGTGTGCCACGCGACGCTGCGCGCCCTGACGATGAACCTGATGCAGCCCGACCCACAGTTCGCCGGCGCCAGCGCCGCGCTGCGCATCGTGCTCACGAACAACCGCGGCTCGGTGCGCCACGGCATCGGTATGGCGGTGCTCGACTCGCAGGTGGAAGACAAGTGGGTGTGGACGGACGTGCCCGCGCTCGGCAGCAGCGTGGTGCAGGTGGCGTTCAAGCCCGAGCGGCGCGGCCTGCACCGCGTGCCGCCGCTCACGGCCGAAACGCGCTTCCCGCTCGGCACCTTCCGCGTGTGGACCGTCTGGCGGCCGGCCGCGCAGGTGCTGGTGTACCCGCAGCCCGAGGCCTACCCGCCGCCCCTCCCACCCGGTGAGCCGCGCGCCGGCGGCGCCGCGCGCGCTCGCTCGCAGGTGACGGGCGAGTTCGACGGCGTGCGCGAGTACCGGCGCGGCGACCCGCTCAAGCTGGTCGTGTGGAAGAAGGCCGCCAAGACCGGCGAGCTCGTGAGCCGCGACGCGCAACAGGCGCAGCGCTACGAGCTGTGGCTCGATTTCAAGCAGGCCGGCCACAGCGACACCGAGCTGCGCCTGTCGCGCCTGGCGGCGTGGGTGCTGCAGGCCGACCGCCTGGGCATGGACTATGGCCTGCGCCTGCCCGGCATCCAGATCGCGCCGGGCGCCGGCGAGGCGCACAAGCGGCAGTGCCTGGAGGCGCTGGCGACATGCTGAACCGGTTCGACTCGCTGCCGCGCGAAACCCGGGACACCTTGTTCCTGCTGGCCGTGATCGCTTGGATCGTGGTGCCGCAGGTCCCGCACATCCCCGTGTGGTGCACCATGCTCGGCGCGGGCGTGCTCCTGTGGCGCGGCTGGCTGGCCGTCGCCTCGAAGCCGCTGCCGGGCAAGGGCTGGCTGCTGGCGCTGCTGGCCGTCGCGGTGGCGGCCACCTTCGCCACGCACCGCACGGTGCTCGGGCGCGACGCGGGCGTGACGATGATCGTCGTGCTGCTGGCGCTGAAGACGCTGGAGCTGCGCGCCAAGCGCGACATCTTCGTGGTGTTCTTCCTGGGCTTCTTTACGATGCTCACCAACTTCTTCTTCTCGCAGTCGCTGGCCACGGCGGGGGCGATGCTTCTGGCGCTGCTCGGCCTGCTGACGGCGCTGGTCAACGCGCACATGCCCGTGGGCAAGCCGCCGCTGTCCGAGGCGGCGCGCACGGCCGGCTGGATGACCCTGCTCGGCGCACCGGTGATGGCCGTGCTGTTCGTGCTGTTCCCGCGCTTCGCGCCGCTGTGGGGCACGCCCGGCGATGCGATGGCGGGCCGCAGCGGCCTTTCGTCCACCATGCAGGTGGGCAACATCGCGTCGCTGGCGCTGGACGAGAGCATCGCCATGCGCGTGAAGTTCGAGGGCAGCCTGCCGGCGCAGCAGGACATGTACTTCCGCGGTCCGGTGCTGTCCACCTTCGACGGCCGCGAGTGGCGCCCGCTGCAGCAGCGCTTCGCCACGCTGGCCTTCACCGGCATCTCGCAGCTGCAGGTGCTGGGGCCGCCGGTGCACTACGAGGTCACCCTGGAGCCCACCAACCGGCCCTGGCTGATGGTGCTCGACGCCGCACAGCAGGCGCCCCAGTCGCCGGGGATGGACACGGTCATGACCAGCGAGCTGGTGTGGCTCGCCAATCGCGCCGTCACCGACCTGCTTCGCTACAAGGCCGAGAGCCACACGCAGTTCCGCCACGGGCCGCGCACGATCGCGGCGCTGGCGCCCGAATACCTGGCGCTGCCCCCCGACTTCAACCCGCGCACGCAGCAGCTGGCGTCCCAGATGCGCGCCGAGGGCGCGGTCGTCCGCGGCGGCACGCCCGCCTTCGTGCAGGCCGCGCTCGACCGGCTGCGCGGCGGCGGCTACCGCTACACGCTCGACCCCGGCGTCTACGGCGCGGACACCGCCGACGAGTTCTGGTTCGACCGCAAGGAGGGCTTCTGCGAGCACATCGCCTCGGCGTTCGTGGTCCTGATGCGCTCGGCCGGCATCCCGGCGCGCGTGGTCACCGGCTACCAGGGCGGCGAGCTCAATCGCGTGGACGGCTATTGGGTCGTGCGCCAGAGCGACGCGCACGCCTGGACGGAGGTCTGGTTCGCGGGCCAGGGCTGGGTGCGCGTGGACCCGACGTCGGCCGTCGCGCCCGGCCGCATCGGCTCGCTGCAGCGCCTGGCGCCGCCGCAAGGCGCCCTGGCCGCCGCCTTCGGCAGCGTCACGCCGGGGCTGGCCCTGAACCTGCGCGCCGCCTGGGAGGCGATCAACAACGCCTGGAACCAGCGCATCCTGAACTACACGCAAAGCCGCCAGCTCAATCTGCTGAAGGACATCGGCTTCCTGGCCCCCAGCTGGGAGGACCTGGCCTTCGTGCTGATCGCGATCGTCGTGCTGGTCGCCATCGGCGGGGCCGCGTGGACGGTCTGGGACCGGCGCGAGCACGACCCGTGGCTGCGCCTCCTGCACCGCGTGCGCCGCCGCCTCGCCTCGAACGGGATGAATCTCACACCTGCGGCGCCCCCGCGCCGGATTGCGATGCTCGTCACAGCGCAATTCGGCCAAGCCGGTGCACAGTTGGCGGACTGGCTGTTGAAACTGGAGCAACAGCGGTACGCGCCGTCGGCCAGCGCCGACCTGCGCGCGTTACGCAGAGAACTGAGGACCATCGCCTGGCCCGCCTGATGCGAGCTGCCACCCGGACATTTTTCGCGATGCTCGCCATTGCCTTGAGCGCGTCTGCGCTGTTCGCCGCCTCGCCCGCCACCGCGCAGGCCGCGCGCAAGGCCGCCGTGCCCGAGCGTTCGCCCTACCGCGGCGTGCCCTATGCCACGCGCGTGGACGCGATGCAGTGGGCCGACGAGATGGCGCAGCGCCGCGGCCTCGATGCGCGCTGGGTGCGCGGCGCCGTCGCGCGCGCGCAGCTGCTGCCCACGGTGGTGCGCCTGATGCAGCCCGCCCCGGCCGGCACGCCCAAGAACTGGGCCGTGTACCGCTCGCGCTTCATCGACCCCGTGCGCATCGCCGCCGGCGTGAAGTTCTGGAAACAGAACGAGGCGACGCTCGCGCGCGCGGAGCAGGAGTACGGCGTGCCGGCCGAAATGGTCGTCGGCATCGTCGGCGTGGAAACCATCTACGGCCAGCAAATGGGCAACTTCCGCGTGCTGGACGCGCTGGCCACGCTGGCCTTCGACTTCCCCGCGAGCCACCCGCGCGCCGCCGACCGCAGCGCGTACTTCCGCGGCGAGCTCGAGGCCTTCCTGGCCGCCGAGAGCGAGAAGAAGGCCGACCCGACCCAGCCCCTGGGCAGCTACGCCGGCGCCATGGGCATGCCGCAGTTCATGCCGAGCAGCTGGGCGAAGTGGGCGGTGGACTTCGATGGTGACAAGCGCATCGACCTGCGCGCCAGCCCCGCCGACGTGATCGGCTCGGTGGCCAACTATTTCAAGAGCTACGGCTGGCAGCCCGGCGTGCCCACGCACTTTCCCGTGAGCTTCGACCCGATGCGGCTGGACCTGGAGGCATTGCTGGCGCCGGACATCCTGCCCACCTTCAGCGCGGAGCGTTTCGGCGACCTGGGCGCCGTGCTCGACACCCCGGGGCGCGAGCACGCGGGCAAGCTGGCGCTGATCGAGTTGCAAAACGGCGACAACCCGCCCCGGTACGTAGCCGGGACGGAGAACTTCTACGTCATCACGCGGTACAACTGGTCCAGTTACTACGCCATGGCGGTGATCGAACTGGGCAACGAAGTCAAGGCCGCCATCGCGGCGGAGCGCGGATCATGATCGACTGCGCATCCTGGTCGAAGGCCTGGCGCGCGCTCGGCGCTCGCGAGGGCGGCGAGTCGCTGCACAGGAAACTCGTGCAGTGCTGGAGCGAAGACCACCGCCACTACCACACGCTGCAGCACCTGCGCGAATGCTTCGAGCTGCTCACGGGCATCGAGCTCACGCCCGAAGAGTCGGCGCAGGTCGCCATCGCGCTGTGGTTCCACGACGCCTACTACGACCCGCGCCGCGACGACAACGAGCGCCGCAGCGCCGACTGGGCGCGGCGCGAGGCGATCGCCGCCGGCGTGCCTCAGGCCACCGCGCAGCGCGTGCACGACATGATCATGGCCACCGTGGACCACCAGCCGCAGGCCGACAAGGCGATGCAGGCGCTGGTCGACATCGACCTGTCCATCCTCGGCGCCGAGCTCGCGCGCTTCGACGAATCCGACGAGCAGGTCCGCCGCGAGTACGGCCACGTGCCCGAGGCCGAGTGGCGCGTGGGCCGCAGGCGCGTGCTGCAGAACTTCCTCGATCGCGAGCGCCTGTACGGCTCGGACGACTTCCATTCGCGCTTCGAGGAGCGCGCGCGGGAGAACCTGAAGCGTTCGCTGGCGCGCCTGGGTAGCTGAGCGTTTCGGTCCTACGACGCGGACCGTCGTTGTCTGTCTTACGGACCGGCTTGCCCGCGTGAATCTTCACGGGCTCACACCCAGGAGTGGCCCATGAATAAGTACAACTGGCTCACCTGCGCATTCGTGGTCGTTGCGGCGCTCGCGATGGCGTCATGCGGCGGCGGCGGTGGCGGCACGTCCTCCACGCCCCCACCCACCACGACGGCGGGCACGGGCACCGACACTCCTACGGGCGGAGGCACGGGCGGGCCGACGACGAGCGGCACGGGCTCGACGGGCGGGACGAATACGCCTGCGCCGACGCCTTCCCCGTCCATGGCGGTCAACACCGAGTTCGAGGTGTCACCCGTCACCATCGACAAGGCCGATTCGCACGTGGCCCGCACCCCGGACGGCGGTTTCGTCGTGGTGTGGGCGGCGAGCTCCCGCTTCACGGGCGCGAATTCGCCGGAGCAAGGCATCTTCGCGCGCAGCTACGCGGCCGACGGCACGGCGCTCGGCCCGGAGTTCCGCGTTTCCGACGGTCCGCTCACGGGCTGGTCCTTCTACAACCCCCACGTCACGACGCTCGCCGACGGCAGCATCGTCGCTGCCTGGGGAGCGACCGACGGCAACGGCTATTTCGCGCAGATGCGGCGTTTCACCGCGAACGGGCAGAAAGGCTACGGGGAGTCGCGGCCCTCGGTGCGTGCGACGAACATCGTGCGGCTGGGCGACGGCGGCTATGTGCGGTTCGAGATTGCTCTCGCGCCGACGTTCGGCGTGACGAGCCAGGAGGCCATCGGCCAGCGCTACAGCGCGGCGAATGCGATGGTCGGCGAACCCTTCACCGTCCTGCCGGCCGGTATCCGCCTGCAGCGATTCTTCGTCGCGCCGACGCCCGACGGCGGCTTCGCCGTGAGCTGGGCCGCGTACACGTCGACCGAGAGCGCGCCGCTGGAATGGTACGTGCGGCGTTATGCGGCCGATGCCGCACCGCTCGGCGCGCCGACCCT